>NZ_BPFJ01000001.1:0-341319 GCF_019972115.1 Sulfurovum sp. TSL6
CTGGAAGTCAAGCCTCCCATCGCCGATAATACTGCAGGCTACGTCTGTGGAAATGTAGGTCGCTGCCACTTTGAGTTTATAACACACACTTCATTCTTAAACAATCAATCAACTCTTATCAATATAAGCAATATCCCAAAAATTATTTATTACTTTTTTTACTTTATCTATCTATATTACTTTTACAAACTTTTGAAATTTTATTTTATGCGTATTATTATTCATTCTGTATTGGAAGTTTGACATTTAAATCTTTGATTAACACTTTATTTACTCCTCATTAACTCCTATCGTTTATAATGTTATTAGAAAAGGTGACCATCTCCCTTTCCAAGAGATTAGTTTTACTCCTTGTCCAAAATTTGTAACAACTTCCTTGTTTCTCTTGGTACCGGTCATCTTTTTACTGAAGAGCCTATCCCTCCCAAACCTTCTTAAACGTACTTTACGATAAAATACTCTTAATTAACTATACATTTCAGGAAACAATCATGTCTAAAAAAATTGCATCTGCAAGAATCTCTGAAAAGAGTTCACAATTACTTCAAGATCTCAATAACTCACTTCCATTTGATAAAGTACTCTACGCTGAAGATATAGAGGGTTCACGTGCACATGCTTATATGCTTTGTGAACAGGGTATCATCTCTAAAGAGGATTATGAGAAGATAGAAGGCGGATTGTATGAGATACTGGGTGAAATAGAATCCGGTGTCTTTAAACTTGATGGTGATGATGAAGATATCCACATGGCAATAGAAGGAAGACTGACTGAAAAGGTTGGCGATGCAGGTAAACGTATGCATACTGCACGTAGCCGTAATGACCAGATAGCACTTGACTTCAGACTCTATGTACAGAACAACACAAAAGCCATTGCAGAGCTGCTTTTAAAGAACATTACTACACTTGTAAATGTAGCAGAAGAAAATGCAGAAGTGATGCTCCCTGGTATGACACACTTGCAGCATGCTCAGCCTATAAACTTTGGTTACCATATGATGGCTTATGCAAGTATGTTTAAACGTGACTATGAGCGTTTTATGAGCTCTTATGAGCGTAACAACTACTCTCCTATTGGTTGTGCTGCATTGGCCGGTACACCACACCCTATTAACAGACAGACTACTTCAGATAAATTGGGCTTCAATGCTCCGACTTTAAACTGTCTTGACACGGTTAGTGATCGTGACTTTGCCTTAGAGATCCTTTTTAATATTTCTACTATGATGATGCATATGAGCCGTTTGAGTGAAGAGCTGATCTTGTGGTCTGCAAGTGAATTTAGATGGGTAACACTTTCGGACCGTCATGCAACAGGTTCTTCCATCATGCCACAAAAGAAAAATCCTGACATCCCTGAACTTCTCAGAGGAAAAACAGGACGTGTAAACGGTAACCTGGTTGCACTTCTTACAGTCATGAAAGGTTTACCACTTGCGTACAACAAAGATATGCAAGAGGACAAAGAGGGTGTATTTGACTCTGTGAGAACAGCCACACTTTCACTACAAGTACTCGAGGAGATGATAGCAGACATGACAGTCAATGCAGAGCAGATGGAAGCCGCATGTATGATAGGCCATCTCTCTGCAACAGACCTTGCCGATTACCTCGTAAAAGAAGCAGGACTTCCTTTCCGTGATGCCTACCACATCACAGGTAATGCAGTAAACTTGGCAGAAGAGAAAGGGCTTGATATCTCTGAACTTTCTTTGGAAGATCTGCAAAGCATAGACGAACGTATAGGTGAAGGTGTAGTAGCTCTCCTTGACAACCGTGCTTCTATGAATGCCCGCCAGTCAGAAGGCGGAACTGCTACTGTGAGAACTTTAGAGCAGGTTGAGAGTTTGAAGGATTGGTTAGATAAACAAAAGTAGTTCTCCTTATCGTCATCATGACGAGCAGGAGAGACAGATGTTTTTGTGTTCTTCTGGTGTCTCCCCAGCAAAATGTTCAAACTCTGGCAGTTCGTCAAATGGATGAGCTGCGATATACAGCAGTGTCTCTACCATAGAAAAATCCCCTTTTTGCGCAAGGTCTATCGCTTCTTGGAGCATATAGTTTTTCAGGACATATTTCGGGTTGGTTTTTAACATCGCTTTTTGGCGTTCATCTTGTGTGCGGGTTTCCTTTGACAAACGTTTATCATACAGGTTAAGCCAGCCGTCGACAGGTACAGGATTCATGGCGATATCAAAGAGGGGCATTCTGTCACCGTCATAGCGGCTGAGAGTTCGGAAGAAAAGAGTATGGTCCACGTAGGAGTCTTGCAGTGTGCCTACGAGATCTTTGATGAGTTCAACATCTTCATCCAGTTTTACAGCCAGTCCCAGTTTTTCGCGCATGACATCGATATAGGCATCAGGGTAGAGGAAGTTACCAAAATCATCGAGTTTCTTTTGCATTCTCTCTTTATCAATGATCGGAGTAAGTGCTTTGGAGAGCATGGTGAGGTTCCAGTAAGAGACATTGGGTTGGTCACCGTAGCTGTAGCGGCCTGCCTTATCGGTTTTGTTACAGACAAATCCGTAGTCAAAATCATCCAGCATGGCATAAGGCCCATAGTCGATGGTGAGACCTGCGATGGACATATTGTCTGTATTCATGACACCATGGTTAAAGCCTATGCCTTGCCACTGTGCTATCAGCTTTGCCGTTCGCTCAACGACTTCACAAAAAAACTTATAATAGCGATCTTCGTCATCCTGCAAGTTCGGGTAGGATTCGGTGATGACATAGTCTGTGAGAGATCTGAGTTTATCGTACTCTTTAAAGTAGTAAAAGTATTCAAACGTACCAAAACGTACCCAACTTGGTGACATTCGCATCACAATGGCGCCGCGTTCTATTTGATTTCGTAGGATCTTCGTTTGCGATCCGATGATACCAAGAGCCCTTGTTGTAGGGATGCCAAGATGGTGCATCGCTTCGCTCATCAGGTATTCTCGTATGGAAGAGGGCAGGGCCGCGCGGCCGTCTGATGTGCGTGAGTAGAGTGTCTCTCCACTTCCTTTGGTTTGGAGGTGCCAGCCATTGATGCTTCCCAGGTTGATAGCCCTTCCATCTCCCAGACGTGGTGCGTAATTGCCAAACTGATGCCCAGCATAGCACATGGAAAAGGGACGTGCCCCTTGGGGAATGAAGGTACCGTTGAGCAGTGCTACAAAACGGGGATCATCCTTGCTGTTGTTATCAAGATCGATCAGTTCTGCCGCCATAGGATTGAAGCTGATCAGATACGGATCATCAAGTGGTGTGGGATCGGTCATATCGTAAAATTCGCTATCTAGCGAAAGATATGCAGTTTGAAATTTAAGCTCATTAAGTGTCATAAGAACGTTTTACATTTGTTATGCTTAAGTTCAGGTAAGCTTTTACTTTTTGCATGGTATTTTCTTTCTTTTATCCTACCTATTTACTTTTATAGCTAATATAGTATGATTCCACACTCAATTTATACGCTAAGGTATCTTCATGTTTAAAAAAATTGTCTCTTTTTGTATTATACTCACTACATTTTCTTATAGTTTCATCAATATAGAACCTCCTGTTATCGGAGAGAAAGAGGGTTTGTCCGGTGAGGTTTCATTGGGGGCTAAATATAGTTCAGGTAATACAGATTCACGTTCAGCCGGATTAGCGGCTAAAGGGGAGTACAGTGAAAAAGAGTGGCTTATTTATCTTATCGCTTCTTATACCTATGGAGAATCAAACGATCTAAAAGATACAAATGATGGTCAGTTTCATCTTCGTTATGTACATTCCATCATAGATACCACCTATGATTATGAATTTTTTCTTCAAACTGAATTTAATGAGTTTCAAGAGATAAAAGAAAGAAATTTGGCAGGGGCCAATATTCGAAAAAAGTTAGACCTTCCTTTTGATAAGTTTTATGTAGCATTGGGTCTTTTTTATTCTTATACGGAACCAGATACAATTAGTGCCCTCGACCCGATATACAGACGAACACGTATGAACAGTTATGTCTCTTTTTTAAAAAATATAAATAAAAACTTTTCCATAACCTATCTTGGGTTTTATCAACCCAATGTTGAAGCGTTTTCAGACTTCAGAATATCGCAAACCCTACAACTCAATACTATTATAACGGAAGATCTCACATTTACATTTGATATCAATCACAATTATAATGCAACACCCTATCATGAGATTGAAAAAAGTGATATCCGTTCTACTATTAATTTGAGATATAAGTTCAAATAGCAATCTCTTACTTTTCTCTCGCTGCCACGTTGTCGTGGTAAGGCCTATTTCACTTGAATGACTCATAGATATTGGTCGTTTGATCTTATTTTTATTACAATATTTACCAACATTATGCTATTGTTCCTCCAAATAAAAATATCAACGATCCAAAGGAATAAAGATGCAGGTATCAGTAGAGTATCTAGGTGAGAAAAAATTTAAAGCAAATACAATCAAGTCTTCATATATTTTAGACTGTAAAGAGATCACTCCGGTGGAGTATTTCGCGACGGGTGTCATAGGATGTACGGGGATAGACCTTGTAATGATGGCTGAAAAGGATGGCTTTGAAGTGACGAATTATTCTGTAAAGGCAGAGATAGAGAGAACAGAGACTGTCCCTATGAAGTTTGCATCTATGCACATCATCTATGCGTTTGACGGGGCATTTGATGCGACTAAAGCAAAACGTTATATAGGGGCATCTTTAGAGAGTTACTGTACAACGGTGAACTCTATCCGTGATTCAGTGAAGGTGAGTTATACGATCATACAAAATGGTGAGAAGATCGCTGACAAAGAAGAACTTGTCTCCATGAGCGTACCGCTTGAAGACGGTTTCGGAGGAGCTTGCTGCTCGTAGCTTTTAAAGCTCGTCAATTTTATTGATGAGCGATGGGATACGTTTGGCTTTGAGTTTGTTCCCGTCTACTTTTGCTACAGGCTGTTTCTTACACAGTTTGCACATACTGATACATGACTTCACTATGACCATGTCATCTGGAAATGCCTTTATCAGTTTCTTCTGAAGCTTATTGACCTTCGAGAATTTTTTACATATCTGTATCTTCATATTTTACTATAGCATATTTTTTCTGCTTCAGATACTTTTTACTCTTAGAGGAGTATCATAATGTTAGCTCATAAACTAAAAGGACATAGTATGAATCCTGTAGAACAAGATATTGCAAGAAGAAAAAATGAGATCATAGCAGAGGTGAATGCACTTTTTAATGCAAATATAAAGTTTACTGATTGGGATGTACCTGAAGCAGATAATGAACTTGCAGGAAAACTTATTTTAGAGATTATGCAAGAAGCACTTGATGGATTGAAAGCAAAATTGGATGCGGGTGAGTTGAAATAGCATACCTATAAAAAATGTAGCGGATCTTTTCATTCTCTCCTGCTAACCCATGAGAGAAGATTTTTAGATAAGTCCAAGTTCTGCAAGCAGTGCTTTGATCGTAGGTGAAATGTTACTTAACTCTTTCATAAATGTTCCCCAGGCCATATCTTCCCTGTACCACTCTTCGATGCGTTTCATTGAGTCGCTTTTTTCTTCTTCTGTAAGCGCGTCTGATTTGTCAATAGTGTCTTTGATCTTTTCTAAGTGTTTTAAGTTGCTGCCACTCATTGTGTATCCTTTTGGTAGATATCATATGATTATTATAGGATGATAATACTTTCAAACATATATGATACGACCTAATACACATTTCGCTATAATGCCAACCCAAATTAGCCCCATACATGGATATATAATGATACAACTTACAAACCTCTCTAAAAGCTTTGGGGGACAAACCCTTTTTAAAGATGTCAACCTCAAGCTTTCACCTGGACAGAAAATTGGACTTGTCGGACGTAACGGGTCTGGTAAATCGACGCTTTTTAAGATCATCCTTGGTGAAGAGAGTTATGATTCCGGAGATGTAAGTATTCCCAAGAACTACATGATAGGTACACTTAAACAACATCTTGTGTTTACAGAACCTACAGTACGTGAAGAGTGTGCATTGGTACTTCCTGAAGATGAACAATGGAACTTTTATAAGATAGAAAAACTGCTTTTTGGACTGGGGTTTTCAGCAGAAGATCTGGAGAAAGATCCTATGAGTTTTTCCGGAGGATACCAGATACGTATCAATCTTGTGAAACTTTTGGCAACAGAGCCCAATATGTTATTGCTAGATGAACCTACCAACTACCTTGACCTACCTTCTTTACGATGGTTGAAAGGGTTCATTAGGGAGTTTGAGGGTGAAGTGATACTCATCACACACGACCGTGACTTTATGGACGCTGTGACGACCCATACGATGGGTATACAGCGTAAAGGACTTCGTTTGGTGCAGGGTGACAGTTATAAGTACTACTCGACACTTGAGATGGAAGATGAAACGTATGAAAAAACCAAGGCAAATCAAGATAAAAAGCGTAAAGAACTTGAAGACTTTGTCGCACGTAATAAAGCCAGAGCATCTACAGCTGCACTTGCACAGTCCAAGCAAAAAGAACTGGACAAGATGGATGACATGGAAGATTTGCAGAATGATGCTACTTTGTCATTCAGTTTCAAATATAAGGAGACACCTGCAAAAGTCATTTTCCGTGCAGAAGATCTGGGCTTTGGGTACAACCCTGAAGAACCATTGTTTCAAGGCATTACTTTTGCTATGGAGAAGGGTAAACGTCTGGCTATTATCGGTAAGAATGGTAAGGGTAAGTCAACGCTGCTCAATTACATTGCAGGAGAATTACCACTCCAACAGGGGAAGCTTGACTTTCATCCTTCTACCACATTCGCGCACTTTGGACAGACGAACATCGAAAGACTGAATGTCAAATCAACGATCATTGATGAGATCGCTTCAGTCAATAAAGATATAGGTATACCAGAGTCACGCAGTATTGCTGGGCGTATGATGTTCTCAGGAGACCTTGCGGATAAAAAGATAGAAGTACTTTCCGGAGGAGAGCGCAGCCGTGTCATGCTAGGAAAGATCATCGCAACACCCGCAAATCTTCTCTTCCTTGATGAACCCACCAACCACCTTGATATGCAGTCCATTGATGCTCTGGCAGATGCCATAGAAGACTTTGAAGGTTCTCTCATTATGGTCACGCACTCAGAGATGCTGTTAAGAAGATTGGCTGACGCGCTTATTATCTTTCATAAGGGTGGTGCAGAGTATTTTGAGGGTACCTATGATGAATTTCTGGAAAAGATAGGTTGGGAAGAGGAAGAAGGGGCAGCACCTAAAAAGAAGAAACCTAAGATCAACCATAAAGAACGCAAGAAACTGCGTAAAGCTGTGATACAGGAACGTAATGAACTGCGTAAGCCTTATACGAAAGAGATAAAGCTCTGTGAAGAAAAAATTGAAGGGCTTGAAGCAGAACTTGAGGCTAAAAATGCAGAGCTTGAAAAAGCATCAAACTCTGGTGACAACGCTGTCATTATGGAACTTTCACGTGAAGTAGGTCTTGTACAGCAGGAAGTGGATGCACTGTTCGAACGTTTGGAAATAGCTACGGAAAAAGATGATGAGATCGTGGCTGAGTATGAACTCAAGCTTGAAGAGATAGACGCATAATTGATTTGTTATGCATTTAATTTTTATAATTTAGGAAATTCCCGTAAAGGTCTACTTATGGTGTTGTTTCTCCCTTCATTTTTTTAGAAAAAACGAAGCAAAAAAGCGTCGTGGCTCTCGAATCGCTTCGCTTTCAAGGGCGTTCGCCACGACAATGTTTTATTATTATCTGGACTATCGTCACGTATTCACTTTCTAAAGTATAAAAACTTTAATTAATAAATTCTATCTATTCAATGACACGCAGTGTGCTCTGTTACTGTGAACACCCTTGAAAGCGAAGCGATTTGAGAACAGTAACGACTTTTGTTACTTTTCTAGAAAAGTAAAGGGAAAAGAAAGCCTCAAGTTCAATTTTGAGGGAGTTTTTTAGATGAAGGAAATTAATTCCCCAAAAGAGTTTTTATAAACTCTTATGCGGATCTTCGTGGCTGTGATCCCAGGTAAGTTTTCCTCCGCCTAACAGGTGGAAATGGAGGTGAAATACTTCTTGTCCTCCATCTGGACCATTGTTGGTGATGAGTCTGTAACCTGATTCATCGATACCCACTTTTGTCGCGACTTCCTGTGCAAAACTGGTGAGTCCTGCTATGGTCTCCGGTGTGGCATCCTGAAAACAATCTACATGTGTTTTCGGGATGATAAGAATATGGATTGGTGCCTTAGGGTAGAGATCATGAAATGCTAAAAAATGTTCACTCTCATGGACGGTGTTATTGGGGATTTCTTTGTTTACTATTTTACAGAATATGCACATGCCGTGCTCCTTTAATCGGTTGATTTATTTTCTTTTTTTCTTATCATATCAACTTGTGTATACCCCTGTCAAGCAAGGATATTTTTAGTGTGATTCTAAGTTTCATAGAGGTAAAGTATAACACAGATAAGTAGTAATAAATCCCATTGTTAGTAATTTTTAGATAAAATCACAACAATACACAGAAGTCATATAGAGGTTAAATGGAAAATTTAGAAGAGAAAATTGTTCAGGCTGATTCGCTTGAAACATTAGAAAAAGTACGTGTTGAGCTTTTTGGGAAGAAGGGTGTTTTAGCAGCAGAGTTTGCTAAGATGAAAGATGTACCCGGACCAGAGAAAAAAGCATTTGCAGAGGGACTGAACAAAAGTAAAGCCGCATTGCAAGCAAGTTTTGATGCACGTTACGAAGTGCTTAAGTCTGAAGAGATAGAGAAAGTACTTAAAAGTGAAGCGATAGATGTTTCACTGTATGGCACACTGGCACAAAAAGGTGCACTGCATCCGGTGATGGAGACGATGGACAAGATCATTGACTATTTTGTAGCGTTGAACTTTGCTGTGGAGAGCGGTCCTATGGTGGAAGATGACTTCCATAACTTTGAAGCCCTTAACCTGCCTAAATACCACCCTGCACGTGATATGCAGGATACATTCTATTTTAAGGATGGCGGACTTTTACGTACACATACTTCTCCGGTACAGATACGTACGATGATGGAGACCAAACCTCCTATTCGTATGATCGCTCCGGGGACAGTGTTCAGACGTGATTATGACTTGACGCATACACCTATGTTCCATCAGGTTGAAGGTCTTGTGGTCGATGAGAAAGGTAAAGTGAGCTTTGCAAACCTCAAAGCTATTTTGACAGATTTCCTACAGTATATGTTTGGGGATGTTGAAGTACGTTTCAGACCGAGTTTCTTTCCGTTTACCGAACCGTCTGCTGAAGTAGATATCTCTTGTATCTTTTGTGCAGGTGAAGGATGCAGGGTCTGTTCACATACAGGTTGGCTGGAAGTGCTTGGATGCGGGATCGTTGATCCGAATGTCTTCAAGGCAGTAGGATACGAAGATGTGAGCGGATATGCCTTTGGTTTGGGTGTGGAGCGTTTTGCAATGCTTATGCATAAAATACCTGATCTGAGATCTTTATTTGAAGGTGATATTCGTTTGTTGGAGCAGTTTAGATGATAGTAACAAGAAGTTGGTTAAATGAATTTATAGACCTTAGTGATGTGTCTAACGAGAAGCTTTATGAAACGTTTAACTCCATAGGACTGGAAGTTGACAGTCTGACTCAAATAGAGATAGCGGAAAAAGTAGTGGTAGGGAAGATCCTTTCTTGTGAAAAACATCCTGATGCAGATAAACTCAATGTATGTAAGATAGATGTGGGAAGCGGAACAAGACAGATCGTCTGTGGTGCAGCTAATGTAGTGGATGCAGAATATGTGGCAGTAGCAACGATAGGTGCTGTACTCCCTGGTGACTTTAAGATCAAACATGCGAAACTCCGTGGTGTCGAGAGTGAAGGTATGGTATGTGCTTCTTCTGAACTTGGCTTACCCGATACGGGCAAAGGGATCATGATACTGGATGAAAGTATCGGTAAACTTGAAGCGGGTAAAGAGTTATGTTCTTATGAAAAGGTAGCAGACACACTCATCGAGCTTGAACTGACTGCCAACAGAGGGGATTGTCTAAGCATTTATGGTGTGGCAAGAGACTTGAGTACCGCACTTGATATTGAGTTGAAAACGTTTGAATATAAACAAGAAGAGAAGATCAAACTGGGTATCGCCAGAGAAGCAGAGCTTCACCATACAGGTGAAATGGATGCCGATCTCCATTATAAACTGGCAACGATAGAAAATATTTCCAGTAATTTCCTTGTACAGTTACGTTTAGCCATGGTAGGTGTAGAAGCCGAAGGAAAACTTGCAAGTATGCTGGCATATGCAACGCATACCACAGGCGTAGTGTTACGTGCCTATAACAGTAAAATATTCCGTAATGAGGAAAATAAGATCTCTGTACAGACGGTAGCAAAAGCAAAAGGTATTATCGAGATCATCGGAAATGAGAAAGTACTTTCTGTCGTAGGTGTGCTGCAAGAAGAAGAGTGCATAGCAAATGATAAGACGAAAGAGCTCTTGATAGAAGCCAGCTATATCAATCCTGATACGTTAGTGGAGGCTGTTGCGAACACTTCTTTGACAACGGATGAACTTTATTACAAGACATCAAGAGGTTCCAATCCTGATCTCTATTTCGGGTTATCGTTCTTGGCTTCTATGATGGACAATTATACAGATATCTCTTGTTATGAAGGTTCACTGATCGTGAGTGCTGAAAAAGAGCATGAAACTGTTATCGTAGATGCAAAAGAGATCTCTGCTATCATTGGTATGGATATTGAAATAGGAAAGATCGTAACCATTCTTCATAAACTTGGATTTGAGATCAATTCTATGGGGCATGATCTTATTGCTGCAGTGGTACCGCACTTTAGACATGACATTAAGCATTTACAGGATATCGCAGAAGAGATCGTACGTATCGTTGGGATCAATAACATAGAAGCCAAACCTTTTGTTTTTGCTGAAAAACCGCGTCTTAATGCTACAACCGATAGATATAAAGCAAAAAAAGCGTTTAAGAACCGTGCAGTAGGTGTATCATTCAATGAGAATGTATCGTATGTATTTTCTGAAAGATCTCTTTTGGAAAAATGTGGTTTTTCTACGTTAGAGGAAACACTTGAGCTCGCTAATCCTATCGCAGAAGAGCTCAATACATTGAGATCAACGATCTTGGTTAACTTGCTTAATGCAGTAAAGCGTAATGTGAGTTATAGTAAAAAATCGATTCCTCTGTTTGAGATAGGTGCAGTATTTGGAAGTAAGAGAGAAGAGCGTGAAGTGATCGCTTTTGTTTTTTCCGGACAAGTTGAGAGTGAAAATGTAAGAAATGCCGGGAAACCGAAGATGATCGACTTTGCCTCTTTTACCCAAAAAGTAGGTGCAGTTATCGGTGCATTTGAACTGGTACCTTGTACTTATGAAAATGGTCTTATCCATCCATATCAATCTGCAAATATCATTGTAGATGGAAAAGTGTGCGGATTCATTTCAAAGTTACATCTAACAGTGCAGGAAAGTTTTGGTATTCCTGAGACATTCATCGCGGAGATTGATTTTGATGCCTTATTGCCTAAGCATATCAATGCAACACCTATCTCTAAGTTCCAAGGTGTTTATAAAGACCTCTCTGTAGTGATCGATAAATCTTTGAACTACTATGAAGTAGCTAAAGTACTCAATGCACTTGAACTTCCGATGCTTAGAGATAGCTATCCCGTAGATATCTACGAGGATGAAAAGTTGGGTGATAAGAAAAGTCTTACGGTACGTTTCTTTATTCAAGCTATGGAAAAAACACTGGAAGAGAGTGATATAGAAGCAGTGATGGGACATATCATGACTGCACTTGAGACAGAATGTAAAGCAGAATTGAGATAAAGATGAAAATACAATTAGCCTCTAGTTATGGATTTTGTTTTGGCGTGGAAAGAGCGATTGAAATAGCTGAAGAACACAGAGGATCTGTCACGTATGGTCCACTGATCCATAATAAGGATGAGATTAATAGACTGAAAGAAGGGTTCAACATCGGCCTTGCTGAACGTCTTGAAGATATCAAGACGGATGCTGCTGTGGTGATCCGTACACATGGTATCCCTAAAAATGAATTGGCTGTGTTAAAAAGTCAAGATCATAAAGTGATAGATGCAACCTGTCCTTATGTCACGACCCCACAAAATATTGTACAAAAGATGAGTGTAGAGGGTTACAGTATCGTGATATTCGGTGACAAGGAACATCCAGAGATCAAAGGCGTAGTGAGTTATGCGGAAGATCTTGAGGATGCGTTTATCGTGCTTGAACCTGAAGAGTTGGAAGCACTTCCTCTTAAAGGGAAGGTTGCTGTTGTTTCCCAAACCACAAAAAAACCTGAAGATTTTGCAAAGATCGTGACAGCATTGATGGCAACACGTAAAGAGATCAGGGTATTTAATACCATTTGTAATGCAACATTTGAAAACCAGGATGCTGCAGCAGAACTGGCTAAAGAGGCTGATGTTATGATAGTCATTGGTGGGAAACACTCTTCTAACACCAAACAACTGCATAGTATCTGTGAACGCGATTGTAAAGACAGTTACCTCATAGAGAATGAAAACGAACTTGAAGCCGGTTGGTTTGAAGGTAAAGCACTTTGTGGTATCTCTGCAGGTGCTTCTACCCCTGACTGGATCGTACAAAACGTGATCAACAAGATACAAGAAATGAAGAAAGTAGATGAGGTTATATGAACACATTAACGCTCAAACCCATTTCTAAAATAGCTGGAGAGATCAATCTCCCGGGATCCAAAAGTCTTTCAAATAGAGCATTACTGCTTGCTGCATTGGCTGAAGGGACTACACATATTACCAATCTTTTAGAGAGTGATGATACCAGACATATGCTCAATGCCCTGAAACAGCTTGGTATCACCTATACCCTCTCTGAAGACAAAACAGAATGTACCGTCATCGGTAATGCAGGAGCGATACACAGTGCAAACCTGCAGGAACTCTTTTTGGGAAATGCAGGTACAGCGATGCGACCACTCTGTGCGGCATTGTGTCTGGGTACAGGTTCTTATCTGCTTACGGGGGAGCCCCGTATGAAAGAGAGACCTATAGGACACTTGGTAGATGCTTTGAGAGAAGCAGGTGCAAAGATCAGCTATCAAGAGAATGAAGGATATCCGCCTCTTTTGATAGAAGCTGATGGGCTCTCTGGTGGTGATGTGAAGATCGACGGTGCGATTTCAAGTCAGTTTTTAACGGCACTCCTGCTCGCTGCCCCTCTGGCAAAAGAGGATATGACTATCTCTATTATCGGGGAACTTGTCTCTAAACCTTATATCGATATTACCCTGCATATTATGAAAGAATTCGGTGTAGAGGTAGAGCATGACAATTATCAAACCTTTAAAGTAAAAGGTAGACAAACCTATAAAGCAGTAGAGAGGTTTATGGTAGAGGGTGATGCTTCTTCTGCGTCTTATTTTCTAGCTGCTGCTGCGATCAAAGGCGGTACGGTCAAAGTGACAGGTATCGGCAAAAAGAGTATCCAGGGTGATGTACAGTTTGTTGATGTCCTTGAAAAAATGGGTGCAATCGTAGAGTGGGGTGATGATTATGTAGCTGTAAGCAGGGGTGAACTGCATCCCATAGATATGGATTTCAACCACATTCCTGATGCTGCAATGACCATAGCGACCACAGCACTTTTTGCAGAAGGTACGACAACGCTTAGAAATATCTATAATTGGCGGGTAAAAGAGACAGATAGACTGTTTGCCATGGCAACTGAACTTCGCAAGGTTGGAGCAGAGGTCGAAGAGGGTGAAGACTACTTAAAAATCACACCACCAAAGAAACTTAAACATGCAGCGATAGACACCTATGATGATCATAGAATGGCCATGTGTTTTTCACTTTTAGCACTCGACCCAGTTTCTGTAACGATCAACGAACCTGAATGTACAGCCAAAACTTTCCCTACATATTTTGAAGTACTTGAGAGTATTTCTTCTTAAAAAAACCAAATAAAAATAGTATTACAAACATACCAAGGTATCACGTTATTTGGGCAAAGAGGCGAAATTGGCCTTGTGTCAGTATAGCTTATGATACTTTTTCTATAAGCCATATTTATGGTTAAAAAGGTATAATAACGCAAAATTAGGCACACATAAGGATAGGTATGAAGTTCGAAGATATCGAAATAGAAGATGTAGATTTTGAGGCGATGCTCGAGGAATCGTTTAAAAAGTCAGAGTCAAAAAGTGATTTAGTTACAGGTACAGTTGTTAAAATAGATGAAAAAGATAATATAGCAGTGATCGACATCGGTGGTGGTAGAGATGCAACTCTTACACTTGATGAACTAAAAGATGAAGAGGGTAACCTTGCGTTTAACGTAGGTGATACTATAGATGTTGTTACTATGGGAAGAGGTCGTATTTCTCACAAAGCTGCATTAAGCAGAGTAGCACTCAATGAGTTTATCGCTGAGTATGATGAAGACCAAGAGTATATCATCGAAGGTGTTGTAACGAAAACAAACAAAGGTGGGTATGTTGTTGACTGTGATGGTCTAGAATTCTTCATGCCACGCACACTTTCTTACCTTTCTTCAAAAGTTGACCCTACAGGTAAAAAAGTAAAAGCGGTTATCGTAAAAGTAGATAAAGAGAAAGGTTCAGTTGTTGTTTCTAGAAAAGAACTTATTGAGCGTGATAAAGCAAAAACAGATGAGATAGTTGCTGAACTTCTTGAGAAAAAAGAACCAGTAGTTGGTACAATCAAGAAAATCACTTCTTATGGTATGTTTGTAGATGTTGGCGGTATTGACGGTCTTGTTCACTACTCACAGATCTCTCATAAAGGTCCAGTGAACCCATCTAAATACTTTTCTGAAGGTGATGTAGTAAATGTTGTAGCACTAGACTATGACAAAAAGAAAAGACACCTTTCACTTTCTATTAAAGATGCAAATCCTGATCCTTGGGCTGACATTGATTCAATTATCGGTGTTGGTGATACTGTTACTGCTACAGTTTCTAACATTGAACCTTATGGTGTATTTGTTGATCTTGGTGAAGATCTTGAAGCATTCCTTCATGTATCTGAAATCTCTTGGGATAAAAATGTTAAACACCCGAAAGACTACCTCGAACTTAATTCAGACATTAATGTTGAAGTGATCGAGATCGATAAAGAGGGTAGAAGATTAAGAGTGAGCCTTAAAAATCTTCTGCCAAAACCTATGGATGCATTTACATCTGAAAACAAAGTAGGTGATGTAGTCACTGGTACAGTAACATCAATCACTGATTTTGGTGCCTTTGTAAAAGTTGGTGCAGTTGAAGGTCTTCTTCACAATCAAGAAATTTCTTGGGATAAATCAAAAAATGCAAAATCTGAACTTAAAGTCGGTGATGAAGTTGAAGTGAAGATCATCAAAATTGACAGAGATGCAGGTAAGATCTCATTGAGTAAAAAAGCGCTTGAAGATTCGCCGGTAAAAGCATTTGCTCAAACGCATAAAAATGGTTCTATCGTAACAGGAACAGTAAAAGATAAAAAAGATTTCGGTGTGTTTATTTCACTTGAAGACAACATCGACGCGCTTATCAGAACAGAAGATCTTCATCCACTCAAGTTTGACGAGATTGAAAAAGGTCAGGAAATTACAGGTGTGATCAGCTTTATCGATGCTGACTCTGATAGAATCAGAGTTTCTGTAAAAAGACTTGAGCGTCAAGAAGAGAGAGAAGCTATGGATCAGCTTAATAAAGAACAAGATGACAGCATGACTCTCGGTGATGCATTTGGCGATAAATTTAAAAGATAATTATTAGAGTAAAGCTTCAAACTATCAAAATGAGGAGATGTGTACTTAAACATATCTCCTTATTTGATTCTTAATATTGAGTTGCCTTCAGTAGGTGGTTCATACGATTAGTCGTATCCTCCCGTACTTTATGGTACTTAAATTTTCACAGAAATAAAGGTTATAAGATGTCAAAAAAGACGATTGTTGTTTGTGACCATATCCACCAAGATGGATTGGATATTCTTGCTAATGATAGTGAAATAGAATTTATAAATGCAGCAGATGAGCCTAAAGATAAGCTTCTTGCTGAGTTTATCCCTTTGGCAGATGTTGCTATCACACGTTCTTCTACAGATGTAGATGATGCATTTTTAGCACAAGCTAAAAAAGTAACAGCAGTAGTACGTGCCGGTGTTGGTGTCGATAACGTAGATATCCCTGGATCTAGTAAACAGGGTATTGTTGTTATGAACGTGCCTACGGCGAACACTATCGCAGCAGTTGAGCTTACATTGACTCATATGCTATCATGTGTAAGAACATTTCCTTATGCACATAATAATCTTAAGCTTGACCGTGTATGGAGAAGACAGGATTGGTATGGTACGGAACTTAAAGACAAAAAACTTGGTATCATCGGTTTTGGTAATATCGGATCACGTGTAGGAAAAAGAGCTAAAGCATTTGAAATGGATATTGTCGCATATGATCCATACATTGATTCAAGTAAAGCTACAGACCTGGATATCGGATACACTAAGAATTTTGAAGATATTCTAGCATGTGATATCATTACGATTCATACACCTAAAAATTCTGAAACGATCGGTATGATTGGTAAAGAAGAGATAGCGAAGATGAAAGATGGTGTGATCCTTATTAACTGTGCGAGAGGTGGTCTTTATGATGAAGATGCACTTTTAGAGGGGCTTACTTCAGGTAAGATCGCAATGGCAGGTATCGATGTATTTAACAAAGAACCAGCGACAGACCACCCACTTCTTGATCTTGAGAATGTGACTGTGACACCTCACCTTGGGGCAAATACTAAAGAATCTCAAAAAAATATTGCGATTCAGGCAGCTGAAAATGCGATCGCAGCCGCAAAAGGTATTTCATACCCGAATGCACTGAATTTACCTATTAAAGAACATGAACTGCCTGATTTTGTAAGACCATACCTGGAACTTATTCAAAAGATTGGTCATATGTCTGCACAGGTCACAAAAAGTGCTGTGAAGTCTATTAAGGTAAGTGGAGCTGGTCCTGTGGCTGAATATTTAGAATCTATGGGTACATTTGCAACGGTAGGTGTACTTACAGAGTCTCTGGGTGATCAAGTAAACTATGTCAATGCTGAATTCGTTGCAGAAGAACGCGACATAGAGATCACAAAAGAAGTAAAACCAAATAACAGTGGATTTACCAATAAAGTCGGTATCAAACTGACAACAGCTGCAGGAACAATTTCTATTGCTGGTACGGTATTTGATGACACTGAACAACGCATTATTGAGATCGATGATTATATCTTGGATGTTGAGCCAAAAGGCACAATGGTCTTCTTTAGAAATACAGACACTCCGGGCGTGATCGGTGATGTAGGTCGGATCATGGCAGAAAATGGTCTGAATATATCTGACTTTAGACTGGGACGTGACAGCAAGAAACAAGCACTGGCTGTTGTACGTGTAGATGGCCAAGTTAAAAAAGAACTTCTCGAACAACTCGCATCATTAGAAGCATGTATTAGCGTTTCTCACGCGACACTTTAAAAACTAAGTGGGTCTTCCACTTAGTTTCATCCTCTCCCACTTTTTATTCCTATTTTATTTCTTATAATTTGTAGTTAGTCCTCTATGGATCAGTACTATAAATAAATAGATTAACTATTGTATCAGGTTATAATAGATATAATTGTTTCTTATTATTATAGCCTCTATCGTATAGAGTGTGTTACTTTGGTTATAATATAATATAATTTTGGATAAATGGAGTGTCTCTTATGAAAAAGTATCTCATTTTTCTTTTCTCATGGCCGCTATTGGCTGGGTTAAATAACCTGGAACTCAATCAGGCTATTTCTATGCTAAAAAACAACAATCTTGAATTAAGAATTTCCCATTTTAATGAACAAATGAAAGCCTATGAAACCGCTGCTGCCAAAGGGAATCACTATGGTAAGTTGGATGTTTCTGCTTCAGGTATGCGATCAAACGATGCAGGGAATGTGTTTGGCTTTAAATTGCAGAGTCGTGAAGCAAACTTTGGTGATTTTGGTGCAGAAGAATTTGTGACATCTCTGAGTAGTCCATCAGGACCAGATTACATAACCCCACCTAGTGCTTTAAATTACCCAGAAACGAGAAACCACTATCAGACAAAAATTTCTTATATGCTGCCTCTGTATACCGGTGGTAAGTTATCAGAATATGGACGAATTACGGATGCTTTACATCGTATGAGCCAATGGGATACACAAAAATTGATGAATGAAAAGATATTTCAGACAAAGAAAGCATTTTATGACATTTCATTGGTAGACAACTATATTTTAAATCTTTCCAAGATCATTCAAAATATCAGTCATTTGGAATCTATTGTCAAAAGTATGGGTGAAGAAGGGTATGCACAGGAGATCGATCTCCTTGAAGTGCAAGCTCGCAGGTCCGAGGCTGAAAGTATGTATAACCAAGCCAAGCTCAACAGGGATCTTGCGTATCAATTTCTTTCATTTTTATTAAATGAAGAAGTGAGTTCTATTAAAAAGGTCAATGAAATGGCACCTATGCCTAAGATTGTTTCCGAAGAACTTGAAAGTAATAATATAGATATACAAAAAGCACTGTTAGGGTTAAAGATCACTCAAATGGCCATGAAGGTTGAAAAAGCGAATTATCTCCCTACGATCGGTGCCTTTGGGGAATATGGAAGTGCAGATGATGAAATGTGGAATGAATTTAGAGACAAAGACTCCTATACTGTAGGGATCCAGTTGAAATGGAATATATTCAATGGCGGTATCGATGCTGCAAATCTTGAAAAAGCAAAAGTGAATCATCTGAAAGTACAAAATGAAGTTTCACTGGCTAAATCGGGTATTGGATTGAAGGTCAAAAAACTTGAAACAGAAATTTTAAGTAAGAATGCAGATGTAAAGAATTATCAAAAACAATTACGTTTTGCAAGAAAAGTCTATGAAAATTACCGTTCACGCTATAAAGAGGGTATTGTTTCTATTTCAGATGTTTTAATGAAGCAATCCAAGGAGCTGGAAGTATTACTTAAGTTACTTACTTTAAAGAATGAACGTAATACCAAGATCTTTGAACTCAATAGTATTTTAAATACAGGGGGAAATGTATGAATAAATTGATTAGTATCATTGTATTGGCACTGATGGTCACCTCTGCACATGCAATAGAAATCGAATTAAGCGGTTCTGTGATCTCTGATAATCAAAAGATGATCACCAGCCGTTATATGGGTTATGTAAAACATATGGCTGTGTCTGAGGGTGACATAGTGAAGAAGGGACAACTTCTTTATGAGATAGATTCAAAAGAGATAGAGTCTGCAGAGAGACAAGTGGATCTGGCTATTTCTCAAGCCAGGCTTTCTCTGCAGATGAATAAAAATCAATATAATAATGTGCTTACCAACCTTGCAAGACATGAAAGACTTTATAAGAAGAAAATGGTTTCCAAATATGAGTTTGAAATGTTGCAACTTTCTGCTAAAAATCTTAAAGATATGGTTACCATTGCCGAACAACAGGTGAAACAAGCATTGGCTAAAAAAGATGAAGTCTTAAATCAGTACAATTATTTGAAGATCCATGCACCAAATGATGGGGTTATTGTCGATAAACGCCTGAATGAAGGAGAAATGGCAATTCCCGGTATGCCGGCAGTTACGTTAACTGATTTGAGTAGATTGACCATCGTAGCAGAAGTGAGTGAAACACAATTAAAATACATACATCTAGGTAAAAAAGCTGATATCTCGATACCTTCTATCGGTTTTAGCACGGTGGGTGAAATCACTTCTATTATCCCAAGTTCAAACCCCATGACACACAAGTTTAAGATCAAAATAAAATTTGATAGGAAGAAGAGTTCTTCTGTTTATCCTGGTATGTATACCAAAATTATGATCAAGTAGGCAATGATGGAAAATAAACAAGCCTATGAAATAGTCAATATAGCAGGAAGACTTGCAAAAAGTTTTTTACGTAATCCATTAACAATAGTTCTGGGTGCAATGTTACTATTGATTGGATATATAGCACTCACTACAATGCCCAGAGAAGAGGATCCACAAATTGCTATATCTGGCGGTGCTGTGATCGTTGCAATGCCAGGGGCAACACCCAAAGAAGTTGAAAATATCATTATAAATCCATTAGAACGTAAATTGCGTGAAATACGCGGGATAGAACATATCTATGGTATGGCTATGGACAATGTAGGTATCGTGAATGTCATGTACTACATTGGTGAAGATAGAGAAGATTCAAATTTAAAGCTCTATGACAAAGTGATGCAAAATATGGATCTTATGCCTAAGGGTGTCATGCAACCTAGTGTCAAACCCTTTGATATTGATATCGATATCCCGATCGTTACGGTGGCATTTTATCCAAAAACAAAAAGCACTATAGATGAAGTTAAACTTTTTGAAATGGTCAGAAAAGTCCAGCAAAAAATAAATGCCGTTGACAATGTGGCTAAAACAACACTGAAAGGCGAGAGAAAAGCACAGTACAATATTGAGGTTGATATGGGGAAACTTTCAGCCTATCACCTCTCTTTGGGACAGATCATGCAGGCAGTACAATCTTTGGCTGTTTCGGTACCTGATGTAAAGGGTAGAACAACAAAGAATCATTTAGTGATATTTGGTGTCAAAAATGCCATTGAAAGTATAGATGATGTAGGGAATGTGATCGTAGCACAGTATATGGGGTCACCGATCTACCTCAAAGATGTTGCGAAGGTAACCGAGGGCGTGGATACACAAAATTTTCAAACGGCAAAGATTTTATTGAAAGCAGACATGCATCATGAAAAGAGTGTAGATCATCAATCGGTACAGGTCAAATCACGTTTGAGTGAAGAGAAAAATCAAATTACACTGACCGTTGCAAAACTTGCTGGAACCAATGCAGTATTTGTTGCTGAGGATGTACTTGAGGTCCTTCAAAGCTATGAACATGAATTTGAAAAGTTAGGTATTGGATATCTTATTACGAGAAACTATGGTGTCCGGGCAAATGAAGCTGTAAATGAATTGATGCATCACTTGATCATTACGATCGTGATCATTGCTTTAATGTTGGTTTTCGCTTTAGGTTGGAGAGAATCTATCATTGTTACATTTACTGTACCAGCCATTTTGGCAGTCACACTGTTTACTGCATGGATGACGGGTCAGACGATGAACAGGATCACACTCTTTGCACTCTTGTTATCCTTGGGATTGCTGGTAGATGCTGCTATTATCGTGATTGAAAATATTCACAGACATTTACATAGCCATGGCGTTGAAGCCAAAGAGATGGATGAACTTTTAGTTGAAGCAACGGATGAGATAGGTGCACCGACGAATATAGCAACATTGGCTATTATCTTAACGATGGTTCCCATGGCATTTGTTGGAGGGATGATGGGATCCTTCATGAAACCTATCCCCTATAATGTACCAGTCGCATTGATCGCTTCATTATTTGTAGCCTATATCTTTACGCCTTATTTGAGTTTAAAGCTATTGAAAAAGCCAGATCATCATGATGAAGGATCAAAATAATGAAAAATCTTGAAAGTTTTATTTATGATATTCTTGATGACAAGTCAAAGAAAAAACTGGTGATCATTTTAACAGCTGCAGCATTTTTCTTAGCACTTTTAATGTTCCCGACCAAATTGGTCCTGGCAAAAATGTTGCCGGGAAAAAGTGATAATACATTTTCTGTTTATATTGATACACCTACGGGTTCATCGATAGAGCAGACAAAAGCTGTGAGTGACTGTGTGATCGATTTTCTAAAACAAGAAGATGAAGTGATGAATATAGAGCTTTTCTTGGGACAAGGTATTCCACTGGATTATGCAGGTCTAGTCAAAGGCGCGAGTATGAAACGTACTGAAAATGTTTCAGAAATAGCTGTGAACCTTACAGATAAGCATCATCGTGAAGAACCCTCATTTCTTATGGTGAAACGTTTAAGACCTAAGATTCAGGCTGAATGTACCTCTTTAACAAGAGGTACGAACATTAAATTTGTAGAGCAGCCATCCGGACCTCCCACATTGGCATCTGTTGTTGTTGAAGTACATGGTGATGATATGGAAAAAATAAGAGATCTCGCTGTAGATGTAGCAGATGTTCTCTCCCAAACAGAAGGGTTGGTTGATATTGATCTTATGGCAGATGAAAAATATGAAAGATATGAACTTATACCTGACAAAGAAAAAGTTGTTAGAAGCGGTCTAGGTGTCGGTCAAGTAAACAATATCATCTATCTTGCTTTTGAAGGTAAGGTCATAGCGCATAAGAATTCTCAAAATTCACCGGACCAGATACCTATATTTTTGGTATTGGATAATAGCAGTAAGAAGTTATCTGTATCCAATGAAGATGCATTGCAAAGCAAACTTTCTTCATTGAATTTAATGAATAAGAAGGGGATGATGGTCCCATTAAGTGAAGTGGTTACGATTCGCAAAGTGAAGTCAAACCCTATGATCATGCATAAAGATCTTTCTCGTATGGTGAATGTGATCGCTGAAACCGATATGGTTTCACAGGTCTATCCTCTTTTGGAGGCACGCAGTATGATGCTTGAAAAATTTGAAAAAGATTATAGGATTACAAAAGCAGGATTATCAACCTATATGTTTGATTTTACTTTAGAAGACAAACAAACCCATGAAAAATTTCTCATACGTTGGGATGGTGAAATGAAAGTGACACTTGATACTTTTAGAGACCTGGGTGCTGCATTTATCGCTGCATTGATACTGATCTTCTTGTTATTGGTCATTTATTATAAGAGTTTTGCAATCAGCGGTATTGTACTACTAGGTTCATTCCTTTCCCTTATAGGGGTTATTATAGGACACTGGGTAGCAAACTGGTTTACTTCTGAGACTTTCTTCCTGACTGCTACTTCTCTTATTGGTTTTATCGCATTGATAGGGATAAGTTCACGAAATTCATTGCTTCTTATAGATTTTGCGAAGTCTTTAATGGAGATTGAAGGTATCAAAAAACGTAGAGCTATTGCCATTGCAGCAGCAACCAGAGCAAAACCTATTGCTTTGACTGCCGTTGCCATTATTTTAGGTTCTGCATTGCTTGCAGGGGATCCGGTGTTTGGTGGGCTTGGTGTTGCGCTTATTTCGGGTACCGTTGCGGCAGTATTTGTTTCACTTCTTTTTATTCCGGTACTGATGGATAATGCAAAAGCGATGGATTTTGAACCCATTGATCATTCAAAAGCACATCGCAACATTGCTATCACTAAGTAACCTTCTTTGGGCACCTCTTCAGGGTGCCACTGCAACCTTTTACCAAGCATTTGCTATAATCACCCATAATTTTTAAGGAGCTACAATGGCTACAATTGGAATGGGTGATATCAAAAAAGGTACAAGACTCGAAATTACAGGAAACCCGTATAAAGTTACAGATTTTCAGCATGTTAAACCAGGTAAAGGTGCAGCATTTGTACGTATGAAGATCAAAAATCTTGCTACAGGTAAAACGATCGAAAAGACAGTACATGCAGGTGATAAATTTGATGTACCGGAACTTGAACAAAAAACGATGCAATATCTTTATGATGATGGTGAAATGCTTCAATTCATGGATACAACAACATTTGAACAGATCGGGCTTACGCATGAGCAGGTAGGTAAAGATACGTTTGATTTTATGATAGATGGTATGGAGGCTGAAGTTCTGTTTCACGGAGGTAAAGCTATTTCCGTTGAAATACCACAAACTGTGGTACTTAAAATCGTAGATACACCACCTAACTTCAAAGGTGACTCACAAGGTGGAAAAAAACCGGCTACACTTGAAAGTGGTGCTGTGGTACAAGTACCTTTCCATGTTCTTGAAGGTGAAATGATCAAAGTGGATACTGTTGAGGGTAAATATTTGGAGAAAGCCAAATAAAATATTTTCAAGTTGATCCTGAAAAAACTACGCTGAGACTGAACGTACTTAAGAGTTACTCTTTAGTGCGTTCAGTTAGCGATCACTTCTTTTACTTTTTAAATACTTTCTCACAATCTTTTATCATGGCATCCGGTATGGTCGCAATGGTCATAAATTCAGACATTTGTAACATCGGATACATATAGGCGATATAATATTTGGGATCAAGTATCTTTGCTTTTCCATTCTCAATGAGAACAGGGTAAGGGAGCATTGCTGCATTGTTCCTACCAATTCTTCTTGTAAAGGTCCCGGTTCTTCTAGAGAGTTGAATACCGATCAGTGTTGAACCATTTTCCAGATCTTGTTTAAAAAGTACTTTATCGTTATTTTTAATTCTTTCTAGCAGATCATTACCAGAAGCTACCTCGATCATATCTTCATAATGAGGCATACCATTCATAAATTGATATTTTGGCAATAGTTGGAATTTGAGTGCATCTTTCGAATTTTTTAATTTAGGGAACTGTGTCATAAGTTTCACTAAAATCTTTTTGGCTGCTTTTTCATCAAAATCACTTTGTAAAAATCCTTTTGTCATATAAAGAGGATTGGTAATACTGGTCGTTTTATCTTTTGTATCCACAAGTACACGTAAGGATGCTATAAAGCCTCTATTTTCCTTACTTGCCATACTGACCAGTGATTTATCTGTAAAGACTACCGAAATGAGTGTTTTCTTTTTATCGACCGGAACAGAGGTCAAGACTTCAAACCCTGCTGCTCGAAGTTTTTCTTCTACGGTTTTTACATCTATAAATGGACCTCGAAGATATGCTGCTATCCTTCCCTGCGTTACTTCTCCGATCCTTGTATGGGTACTTTGTTTCAGTTTCTTTTTCTTATCAAACCTATGAGGTATATAGTTTGGTGGTATACGTTTTGAGAATTTAATGCTCCTATCTAATGTCTTTTTATTTTCTTCAGCATTAATACATACAGGTACTTCTGGTACCTCGGGTATAGGAATTTCTACCATACCATCTGCAGTTTTGATCTTTTGTACTTTTGCTATTTTGGATTTAGGTTCTAATATTGTTTTAAATGGTTGTTCTTTAGGTACAGCTATTTTGCTTACGTTTGTATCCTCTTTTATTTCAGCTTTGCATAAATCGGCTTGCAGTAGGGTATTCGTATTGGACGTTGCCTTCATTCCGAATGCAGTGAGGACCTCAGGTATTTCTTTGTCCAGTTTATTGATAAGTCCTACTCTCTTTTCATCAATGATATTTAAAGTCGTTGACCAGTTTTCAAGTCTTAACATACCTACTACAAGTTTGTTTGAGCCTTTCTTACTATACACATACATGGTACAAGGCGCAAAAAGACCTGCCTCCGGGCGAGCCCCTTCATTATCAAACATGCTATAGGAGAACCCTAAGTGACAAAGAGAATAGGTCCAGAAAGCATCATACCCTTCTAAGATCTCTTCAGCATCGTCCCTGCCTTCCATAAAATTATGGTATCCGGCAATAAGATATCCTTTATTGATAAAGGCGAGTTCAAAACTATTTTGGAACTCTTCGAGAAATTCATCTAAGTCTTCAGGTGCTTCAAATGCATATGCAAAGTTATGCATACGATTTTCCGGAAGTGTTTTATAGGTGAGGTATGATTTTGTATATTTGAGCCCTTTAGCTCTGAATTCTGCTTCTACTTTTGCATTAAGTGGTTTTATTGAGTCTACAAATGTCTCTCTGACTTTTTTGTCTTCTATCCCTATCATATCCAAGAAGGCTTTCGGCATGATATGACCGACATGTGTCCTATTTTCATCCAATTTTTTGTAGATCAGCATATTGAATGGAGCAGTCGATGCTATACGGGGGTCGATATTAAGCAGCGGTAATATCACTTTGTCATTGACAACAGATAAAAAGCTCAGTGTATCCAATACGGTTGAACCATACTTCTCTTCATACTGATCATTGACTCTATGATGTGGATCTGTGACTTCATAATTGATTGTTTTTAGCTCCTCTAAAATGATCGTCTTGTACGGGTTTTCCACATTACCTTCTAGTGTGTACATGACGGCTAGGGCATTGTCAGGCACAGGTATCTCTTGTACAATCGTTTGTTTGACCTTTAGAGGCTCTTTGTTAGGAACTGTTTTGGTTGCTACTACAGTTTTTTTAGCCTTTGATACTGGAACTGAAAGTACTTTGGGTCTTTCTTTAAGTGGATTGACATTGGAAACAGCTGTCATGCCATAGGTCGTAAGAATTTCAGGTATTTCTCTATCAAGTTGTTCTACAAGAGCAACTCTTTCTTTATCTGTAATATTCAGGGTATCAGACCAGTTATGCAGTCTATACATTCCAACGACAAGTTTATTGGTTCCTTTTTTGATATACATATACATCGTACAAGGCGCAAACATACCTGCCTCCGGACGAGCTCCTTCATTGTCAAACATATGGTATGAGAACTTTAGGTGACAAAGAGAATAGGTCCAAAAAGCATCATAACCTGAGAGTATCTCCTCCGCATCATCCGTAGATTCCATGAAGTTATGGTATCCGGCGATGAGATATCCTTTGTCAATAAAGGCAAGTTCAAAACTATTTTGTAATTCACTGATAAAATCATCCATATCTTCAGGTACTTCAAATGCATATTCGAAATTGATCATTCTTTGTTCAGGAAGTCTTTTATACGGCATGTACGATTTTTGACCGCCTAATTCTTCTGCGATTAATCTATCCAGAGATGTAAATGTAGCCGTAAACGTCTCTCTGACCTCTTTGTCTTCTATGCCTAATATATCTAACATTATTTTAGGCATGAGGTGTCCCACGTGTGTTTTATTTTCATCAAGTTTTTTATGTATGAGCATATTGAATGGTGCAAAACCTGCAATACGCGGGTCAATGTTCAGCAGTGGCAAAATAACTTCATCATTGACTACAGGCATAAAACTGAGTACATTAAGCACCGTTGAACCATACTTGGTTTCATACTGGTCATTGACCCTTTTGTGTGGATCTGTGAGTTGAAAACCTATATTTTTTAACTTTTTCTCCATAAGGGCATTATATTTTTCCTCTATATTGCAATCAATCGTATAGAAGACTGCGAGTGCATCATCATTTGCAGCTGTTGTAGAAGTGCTTTCCTGTGTGGCAGTAGCAAAAAGAAGAGCAGGAAGAAATAGAGCACAATAGAGCATGAGATTTTTAATGTTATTCACAGGGATCCTTTGAACAAGTATATTATATAGAATAGCACAGAATTTATAAATATAATAAATCAAAGTTATATATTTTTTTTATAAGAGTGAAACGCTACCAAAAGTGACCGACATTTCAAAGAGATAAAATAAGAAGGGACAACCTTCTTATTTATGCAGAATCAAGCATTCACTAATCGTTGATTGTTTTAACAGAATCATTTAGATTTTCAGAAACAGACTTGACTGATTCTCTATTGTCATTGGAAGCAGTTTTCACTGCATCAGCTGTATTTTCATTGACTGACTGAATAGAAGCTCTTGAATCACTAGAAATTGTTTTTGTAGAGTCAGTTGCATTTGTCGCTACTCTAGATATAGAATCTTTTGTATCATTAGAGATTGTACTGGTTGAACTGTTCATATCATTTGAAACTGTTTTCACTGAATCTTTAGAGTCACTAGACACTGTTTGTACAGAATCACTTGAGTCATTTGAAACTGTTTTCACCGAATCTTTAGAGTCATTAGAAACCGTTTGTACAGAATCTTTTGCATCTTTAGATACAGTAATTGTTGAGTCTTTCATATCAGTACTAAGGTTTGTACCACTCTCTTTCATATCAGAAGTGGTAGTTCGAAGGGAGTCTTTGGTATCAGTTGAAAGATCCGTCGTTGCTTTACTGAGATCAGAAGTGGTATTGACTTCCACTGTTTTAATGTCATCAGAGACTTTCATTGAAGTATCTTTAGCATCTTCACTGACATTTGTTACAGTTCTTTCAGCACTTTGTGTTGTTTCAACTGCACCGTCTTTCATAGTAGTCACAGAATCTTTTGCATCTTTACTCATACTGATAGCCGCTTCTTTCATATCTTTGAACATATCGTTAAAGTCAAAATCTGCTTGTACACTCGTTCCTAATAATACAGCCACTGCTGCAGACGTCGTGATCATTCTTTTCATTACTTCCCCTTGTATAAGTATTTATAAATAAAAGATATCATTTATTATGTTAAATTAAACTTAATATTTTTTATATTATTAATAATAAATATTTATATATTAAACTATAGAATCATATTATTATAAATGAAACTCGAATCATTATCATGATGAAAAGCAGGGTAGGAAAGCAACCTTTTATAGTGGTTTCCTATGATGAGGTGTACTATAATAGAGCTTACTTATTGGTAGTTTTGTGTTTCTTTTTCATATGTTCTGTATATTCATCTTGAGTGATGGCTTTGGTGTCTTTACCTTGTGAGATATCTTTAAAAGAATCATTTAGATTTGATGCAACTTCATCTATAGAGTCTCTCGTATCATTAGAAATGGTTTTAGTCATATCACTTGTATGCGTTGTAGTTGACTCTAGTGCATCACTTGAATCATTTGAAACGGTTTTAGCAGACTTTTCTACATAGTGTGTCACAGAATCTACAGCATCTATAGAATCATTTGAGACATCTTCAGTGGATCTTTTTGTATCATTTGAAAGAGTTTTGAGAGACTCAACAGAATCACTGCTCATATTTTCTGCCGTATCACGTGAGTCTTCAGAAACAGTTTCCATAGAGTTCCTGGCATCACCTGAAACATCTTCAATGGAGTCTGATGCATCTGAAGAAACGGCTTCAACACTATCTTCAATGTCAGTAGAAATTGCATCTGTTGTATCTTTAAGGTCATCACTTGTATCAGTCATAGCATCTTCCGTATCTTCAGATACCGATTCCATTGCATCTCTACCATCTGTCCATGTATCAGATGTGGCAGTTTCAATATCATCTGACACTTTCTCTGAAACATCTTCAACATCGGAATTTACAGCACGAACGCTTCTTTCACTGCTTTTAGAAACTTCCTCCACACCGTCTTTCATAGCATCCATACTATCTTTTGCATCTTCGGTCATTGCGGTAGCTACGTCTTTCATATCGTCAAACATATCTCCAAAACTAAATCCAGCTTGGGCATTTGTTAAGAAAGCAGTAACTACTATCAATGGTGTAAATATTTTTTTCATGCAGTAAACCTCTTATAGGATGATAATTGATGGTATCAATCGTTATTTTAAACATCTCTTCACGTAAAAATTGAGATAGAAGATCAAGAAACAATAGAGCACGTCAAGAGAGGTAAAAGCAACTCACGTAGGAGTTGCTAAGAGAGATAGAGAGCAAAGTACTCTATCTAGAGTGATTAATCGTTAAGTGTTTTCACTGAATCGTTTAGGTTTTCTGAAACAGACTTCACAGACTCTCTCTGGTCATTCGAAGCGGTTTTCACTGCATCGCTTGTATTTGTTGCTACTGAATCTACTGAGTCTGTTGAGTCTTTAGAAATTTGTTTTGTAGCATCATTTGCATTGCTTGCAACAGTATCTACAGCATCTTGAGAGTCACTAGAGACAGTTTTCACGGAGTCAGCAGAATCATTTGAAACAGTTTTCACAGAGTCCGCAGAGTCGCTAGAAACAGTTTTTACAGAGTCAGTAGAGTCACCAGAAACAGTTTTTATAGAATCTGATGAATCGTTAGAAACAGTTTTCACTGAACTTGCTGTATCGGAAGAGACAGCAATAGTAGAATCTTTCATCTCTTTAGAAGCTACTGTTGAAGAATCTTTAAGATCTTTTGTCGTATTTGTAATAGAATCTTTTGTATCTGTAGATACTGCATTTACAGTATCTCTACTGTCCTTTGATGTAGAAACTTCAGCTGTTTTAAGATCATCAGAGACTTTTACTGAAGTATCTTTCGTATCACTACTTACGTTAGTCACAGTTCTTTCAGCACTTTGTGATGTTTCTACTGTACCATCTTTCACAGCAACCACAGAATCTTTAGCATCTTTACTCAGACTGATGGCAGCTTCTTTCATATCTTCGAACATTTCTCCAAAGTCAAAATCAGCTTGTGCACTCGTTACTAATAATGCAGCTACTGCTACAGAAGTCGTGATCATTTTTTTCATATGTTGTAACCTTTTTAATAATTATATATAGATAGTAACAGTAATTATTTTAAAAATATCTTAAAACAAAAATATAAGTATAATTTTATTAAATATTAATAAATTATAAAAAATATTGTTTAAAGTGAAAGATTAGAGTCAGCAAGAAGTAAAAATAGCACGCATGGGTATCATCTATCGAATAGGGTGAAATCAGTTATCAGGTAGAATGGAACATTGAGGATATTACAGAGTTATGTAGGTTTTACAAACAGACATCCTAGACTCTCTATTGTTATTAGAAGCAGTTTTACAGTAAGGCCTTATTTTTTAACAATATTCTTGATGGAGTCTTCAGAGTCCATAATAGCGGTGGATACAGAATAAACAGTCTCTTAACTGTTTTTAGATGCATCCTTAGTTGTTTTGGGGTCAGCAGTAACGTGAACTGTTTTATCTTGAGAATCTTTAGTGATTGTGAGTGCAGCTTCTTTCATATCTTCGAACATTTCTCCAAAGTCAAAATCAGCTTGCGCACTCGTTACAAATAATGCAGCTACTGCTACAGAAGTCGTGATCATCTTTTTCATACTATAACCTTTTTTAATAATTTATGCGCAAATAGTAGCAGTAATTATTTTAATCATATCTTAAAATAAAAATAAAAATATAATTTTATCAAATACAAATAAATTATTAAAAAATATGGTTTAAAGTAGAAGATTAGAGTGAGTATAAAGTAAAGACAACACAGTGGGTTATCTTATATGATCGATAGCAGGCTGGTACCTGCTATCGAGTAGCATTAATCGTTAAGTGTTTTCACAGAATCATTTAGATTTTCAGAAACAGTCTTCACAGACTCTCTATTGTCATTAGAAGCAGTTTTTGCCGCATCACTTGTATTTGCTGCTACTGAATCTACAGAATCTTTAGAGTCTTTAGAAATTTGTTTTGTAGCATCATTTGCATTGGTTGCAACTGTGTCTATAGAATCTTTAGAGTCACCAGAGATCGTTTTTACAGAGTCAGATGAATCACTAGAAACCGTTTTCACAGTGTCTGCTGAATCGCTAGAAACGGATTGCACTGATGAATTCATATCATTAGAGACCGTTTTTACAGAGTCAGCTGAATCGCTTGAAACAGTTTTTACGGAACTTGCTGTATCGGAAGAGACAGCGATAGTAGAGTCTTTCATCTCTTTAGAAGCTACCGTTGAAGAATCTTTAAGATCTTTTGTTGTATTGGTAATAGAATCTTTTGTATCTGTTGATACAGAAACTACAGTATCTCTACTGTCCTTAGACGTAGAAACTTCAGAAGTTTTAAGATCATCAGACACTTTGACTGAAGTATCTTTTGCATCAGCACTTACGTTAGTCACAGTTCTTTCAGCACTTTGTGTTGTTTCTACTGTACCATCTTTCACAGCAACAACAGAATCTTTAGCATCTTTACTCATACTGATGGCAGCCTCTTTCATATCTTTGAACATTTCATTTAAGTCATTAGCCTGTATATTCGTCAATAATAATGCAGCTAGTGCTACAGAAGTTGTGATCATCTTTTTCATTCTGAACCCCTTTTTATAATTTTGGATAAGTAATAGTAACATGTTATATATTCAATTTAACTTATGATCTAAATAATTAACAGTTATGATAATCACTATTATTGTTGAAGTTATGATGGTTCAGATGAGTGTATTGGAAACATCATTTCTAGATGGTTACGCTTTAGAAGTAAGCTTGTAAGCATGAATCTGTTATGAGATTTACATAATTATTTTTGATTTAATTCATCATCATAATCAATTTAATGATTATCTGATACAATACTTATAGGGTGTATAAAATATATCGTTAAGTATGTTGTATAGTAGGAAAAAAAGGAAAATAAATGAAAAAATTAGTGGCAGTTTACGTCATCATAATGACTTGTGGATTTGCGGAAGAGTACACGCAGGCAGATAGAATTTTTGACATGCAAAAGATGGCACAGGCGATGCAAGATATTCAGTCTGGTTTTTTCTATAATAACCTGGATATAGTGAAAGCCGGTGCAAAAGATTTAAAAGAAACTGTTGTTAAAATAGGACCCATAAAAAAAGAAACAGAAAATAAAGATGTCTATGAAAGATGGATGACCAATAATACGGCAATGACCAAACGAATACAAAGAAAGATTGCACAAAATACAGATGACATCGTTGCACGTTTTTCTGCTGGTGATGCAACGCAAGCATTACAGTTTTATAGCAAGATATCATCAGAATGTATGAAATGCCATGTACGTTTGAGAAAATGGTAAATGATGAAAATTAAGACATTAATCATTGTAATATTATTATTCAATGTATTTTCTCAGGCGGGGGATATCATTTTAACAGGTACCGTTGTCTCTGATGGCCAGAAAATGATAGGCAGCCGTTTTATGGGATATATCAAAAAAGTACATGTAAAACTAGGTGACAAAGTAAAAAGAGAAGATGAACTGTATGAAATGGAGTCTGCTGAATTTGACATCATGAAATCTCAAGCTGATCTCATGCTTGAACAGTCAAAGATCATTGTTGAATATTGGCGTGAAAAATTAAGAGATGTCAATACCAAAAAATTAAGATTAAAAAATACCTATCGTGACGATAATAAGATCTTCCTTACAGATATGTATGATCTAGATGCTCAAGCAGCAAATATAGAGTCGATGTTAGAAGCAATGCAAATCATGGTTAAAGAAGCCACCATAAAAGCAAAGCAAATGGCAAGTACCTATAACTACATCAAAATGAAAGCGCCTTCTGATGGTGTTGTTGTACAAAAGAATATCAAAGTGGGTGATATGATCATGCCCGGTATGTTAACCATCATGATCGTAGATACAGAAAATTTAGAGATCGATGTGTCTATTTCAGAAAGTATTATATCGAGAGTGAAGACTGGTATGAAAGTACCAGTAGAAATACCATCTCTTGATTACAAAACGATGGGCATCATACATGCTATTGTACCTGATGCCAATCCTATGACACATAAAATAAAAATGCGTATACGTTTTAACAGAGGAACTAAGAACATTTTCCCTGGAATGTATGCGAAAGTGACACTGAAGAACGGCAAATAAGTATAGAAAAATCAAATAAGGAGTTGAAATGGCAAGTGTATTATTACCTATAGCAAAAGGTTTTGAAGAATTAGAAGCGGTTGCACTTATTGATGTAATGCGCCGCGGAGGTATAGAAGTGCGAGTCGCATATTTGGAAGATGAGTTCCAGGGTAACTTGGTCCTGGGGGCTAATGGAATCACACTTCAGGCTGACACATCTATTAAAAATGTCATATCTGATGACTTTGATATGATGGTGCTTCCTGGTGGTTGGGGTGGAACACATGCCTTGGCTGAAAATGCAAGGGTGATAGAGCTCTTGCAAGAGTTCAAAGCTACAAAAGTGGTAGGTGCAATGTGTGCCGCGCCCTTTGCACTTAAAAAAGCCGGTGTTTTAGGCAATGCGTATACGTGTTACCCTGGTGCCAAAGAGGAGATAGACCATCCTGGTTATAGAGAGGATAGCAAAGTGGTTACCGACGGTAATGTGATGACTTCTCAAGGTCCGGGAACAGCCGTTTGTTTCGGGCTTGCCATTGTAGAACGTCTTGTTGGAAAAGAGAGTATGCAGGCTGTGAAAGATGGTATGCTTTTAGGATATTGCTAAAATGAGTGTTGTTGAAACATTCTGATGAAGCAGCTTGCTGCTGCTTCTATCGGAACTTCAATTGTCTTTCATTAATTGTTTGCAGCGATAATACCTATAGCCAACTGCTGGGCAGTTAGAACAGAAGCTTGTGTTGCAGCGATATTTGTATTTTGCAGTTCTTGTGTCAGAAGGATTTGATCTGCCGATACACCTATATTATCAGCCATCAGAAGTATCTGGTCAGCCATTTCCAAAATATTGTTGGCAAGCTTACCAATATCAGAAGAGAGGCTTAGCATACTGTCCATAGCGTCAAGAAGTGTACTTGTACGTGTAAAGGACTGTGAAGCTTCAATAGCAGTCCCATAGCCATCCATCACTATACCTATAGAGTTCATGATAATGGAAAGATCAACCAATTTGTTCAATGCATCTGAGTTGATATAGATTGTATTTTGAACCATATCTGTATTAAGTAAATCTTTAAACTGCTCTACCTGAACTAAATAGTTATGAACATCTGTTTGAACATTGTCCAACTCGCTAGCCATGTTCCAAGGATTTAAGCTCACTGATGCCATTTGGGCTACCAAGATATTTCCTTGAGTGATAAGTGTGTTCAAAGAAAGGTCATAACTTGCAGTTTCGATCACAGATACGAGGGCAAGTGTATTTGTCTGTGTTTGCAAGATAGTGTTTTGGGTAAGTATTAGGTTCTCACTTTGGATGACTTGCATCTCAAGGATACGATCTGCCATTAAACCGATATTGTCAGACATGATCAAGATATTGTCAGCCATTTCACCGATTCTATCAGCCATTTCACCAATGTCACTTGAAAGTTGCAACATGGCTGATATTGCATCAGCAAGTATGAAGGCATTCGTATCTGGTTGAATAAGCGTGATCTCATCTGACAAAAGGGATGATTGGTTAGAGAGTGATGCCACAGATACAAAGAGATTCTCAGTTAACAAGAGTGTCTCATTATCAAGTGTGATCGGTGAAGAAAAACTATCATTGAGAAGAACGATCGCATTGACAATCTCTTTGGCTTGTTGATTCAGTGAGATCAATGATGCACATAGAGTAGTTGAATTCAGTTCTGCATTGGAGATGCTGCTGTTCAACTCTACCATAGAGGTGTTGATATTGGCCAGGTCCGTTTTAAAGTCTGCTTGAAGCAATGAAGCCGATAATGCAAGTGCTGCAAAAAATTTAAGTATATGATTCATCTTTACTCCCTATAGTCCAAAATTTTTGATCACAGTGAGCATAATAGACTGTGATGTTAAAAGTGATGACTCTGTAAGTGCTACATTTGTCATCTGAATGTTTTGCGTAGTCACGATGTTATCTGACATCAGTCCTATATTGTCTGCCATGATGTAAATTTTATTGGTCATTTGCATGATACGGTCAGACATGACCCCTATATCTTTTGTGAGTTGCAGCATCGTAGCTGTTGCATCTGAAAGAATAACGGTATCTGTCAAAGGTGCAAGCTGTTCGATCGTATTGGCATAAGTTTCCAATGAAGCACTTAGAGCACGATGTATACCGGAGAGGTCACCAAGCATTGTAAGCGTATCGGCATTGATATAGTGATTCATCTTTGCACTGTTTGTTACCATGAGATCCAAAAGAGTTGTCATACTCTCTAGCAAGGTTACTGTTTGTGACTGAATAGATGCAAGTTCAGTTTGCATATTACTATTTGTAAGACTGGTTTGGTTCATTTCATTTGAGAGAAGTTCTGTATTATCGATGATCTGTCCTAAGGTCAAATTATAGGTAATCGTAGAAAGTGAATCACTCAAAAGCACCATATTTTGCTGAGTGAGCAAAATAGAACTTTGTGTTAAAGCAATGTTTTGATTTTGAATCATTTGTGTCGTAATGATCCTGTCAGCCATCAAGCCGATATTGTCAGACATGATCAAAATACGATCAGCCATCTCTAAAATACGGTCTGCCATTGCACCAATATCTTGAGAAAGTTGTAATATAGCATTGAGTCCGGCACTGTATTCAAAAAGTTCAGCAGTGTCAGTAATCGTATTTAACTCCATAGATAAACGAACTGACTCAACACTCATATTTTGACTTAAAGAGGATAAGTCATCTAGCACATCTAGATCAGCATCGGTGACTGAAAAAGAAGACATAGTATCTGTGATGTTCTTAATGGTTAACGTATTATCTTCAATAGACTGATTCAATGTTCTCATCTGTGCACATGAACCCTCCTGGTTGAAAGTGAAATTTGACAACTCACTATTGAGTGTATGGGTCTGGTTTAATAGACTTTGCAGATCAGTATGGATATCTGCACGTAATGGCATACTGGCTAACAGTATGACAGTAAAAAACTTTATTAAGTTTTTCATATGAATTTCCTTTTATAACTTTTTGTTTTTATATAAATAATTTGGAATTATAGTAGAGTATTCTTATTTAAATATAAAATTATTATTGGTTTAAGTTATGATTTGGAAGTCATGCAAAGTACCTATTAAGTATTGGTGTATACCAAGTAGTATGAAAAAAATAGTCATTGTTTTTCAATCCATTTTTACCAAAACTTTGTTATATTAGGCTCAATATTTCTAAAGGTCACATATGTCAGAAGAACCAAAAGCAAAACCGCAATTTACACATCTTCACTTACATACTGAATACTCGCTGCTTGATGGTGCGAATAAGATCAAAGCACTTGCGCAGAAGATCAAAGAGCAGGGCATGACCTCTGTAGCCATGACAGACCATGGTAATATGTTCGGTACCATTGATTTTTATAACACCATGCGTAAGGAAGGGATCAAACCTATCATTGGAATGGAAGCGTATGTACACAACCAGGAGGAGTTGGGTGACAAATCTGTGCGTCAGCGTTTTCACCTTTGTCTCTATGCTAAAAATGATGTCGGTTACAAAAACCTGATGTACCTGAGCTCACGTGCCTATATCGACGGATTTTACTATTACCCACGTATCAATTGGGATCTTCTTAAAGAGAACAGTGAAGGGCTTATCTGTTCTTCTGCCTGTTTGCAAGGAGAAGTCAACTGGCATATGAACCTTTCAGAGAGAAATAAGAAGTTTGGCGCTAAAGGGTATGAGGAAGCAAAAAAAGTGGCCTTAAAATACCAAGATGTCTTTGGTGATGACTTTTACCTTGAGTTGATGCGTCACGGTATCGGGGATCAGCATCGTATAGACAAGCAGATCATACAACTCTCACAAGAGACCGGTATTAAGATAGTGGCAACTAATGATACGCACTATACAGAACAAAAAGATGCAGATGCACATGAAGCATTCATGTGTATCGCAATGAACAAACTCTATGATGATCCTAACCGTTTACGTCATTCGGTCCATGAGTTTTATGTGAAATCACCAGAGCAGATGGCAGAACTTTTTGCAGATATCCCTGAAGCCATTGAAAGTACACAGGAGATCGCGGATAAATGTAATTTGGAGATCAAACTGGGTGATCCTACACCTCCTAACTTTAAATTTGCAAGAGAACGTGCAGCAGAGTCGGGCATCAGTATGCCTGAACCGGACACAGAGTATTCCTTGGAGAATGACAAAGTCCTTTTTATAGAAGAGTCTAAAAGAGGCCTTGAAGAACGTCTCAAGATTGTACCTGAAGAGAAACATGAAGAGTACAGAGACAGACTCCAAGTGGAGATAGATATCATCAACAATATGAAGTTCCCTGGATATATGCTTATCGTTTGGGATTTTGTGGATGCAGCGAAGCAGATGGGGATACCCGTAGGGCCCGGACGTGGTTCTGCAGCTGGATCCCTGGTAGCCTACTCTTTGGGTATTACAGATATAGACCCGATGCCTTATGGATTGCTCTTTGAGCGTTTCTTGAATCCTGAACGTATCTCTATGCCGGATATCGATATGGACTTCTGCCAGGCAAGACGTCAAGAGATACTTGACTATGTGGTGGAGAAGTATGGGCGTGTGAACGTTGCACAGATCATCACCTTTGGTAAATTATTGGCAAAAGGGGTGATACGTGATGTTGCACGTGTACTTGACATGCCTTACTCCAAAGCAGATGCAATGGCCAAACTTATCCCGGATGAACTGGGGATAGATCTGAAAAACTCTTACGAAAAAGAACCGAAGATTAATGAGCTGTTAGAGAGTGATCCTCAGGCAAAACGTACCTGGGAGTATGCATTGGCGCTTGAAGGACTGAACCGTAATGCAGGAACACATGCTGCGGGTGTGGTTATCTCCAATGAACCGCTTTGGCAAAAAACACCCTTATTCAAACCTACGGGACTTGATACGCTTGCAACACAGTACTCCGGTAAGTATGTTGAAGATGTGGATCTCATCAAGTTTGACTTTTTGGGGCTCAAAACACTTACCGTCATAGAAGAAGCTCTACAGCTTGTGGAAAAGAGACATGGCAAGCGTATTAATTTTGTTGAAGAGAATATTGAAGACAAAGAAGTGTATGACTACATCAGTACAGGTGAGACTCTTGGACTGTTCCAGATAGAATCAGCTGGTATGCAGGATTTGGCCAAAAAACTTAAGCCAAACGGTTTTGAAGATGTTATTGCGATGCTTGCACTTTATCGTCCGGGACCGATGGAGTCAGGGATGCTAGATGACTTTGTCGAGCGTAAGCACGGTCGGGCAGAAATCACTTATGCTTTTCCTGAACTTGAGCCTATCCTCAAACCAACTTATGGGGTTATTGTGTATCAGGAACAGGTTATGCAGATCGTGCAGACCATTGGTGGATTTAGTCTTGGGGGTGCGGACCTGGTACGTAGGGCGATGGGTAAGAAGATCAAAGAAGAGATGGATAAACTCAAAGGGCAGTTTGCCGATGGTGCTGCCCAAAAAGGCTTTGACAGAGAAAAAGCAGCAGATCTTTTTGATCTTATCGTAAAGTTTGCAGGCTATGGTTTTAACAAATCTCACTCTGCTGCGTACGCGATGATCACCTTTTATACTTCTTACTTGAAGCATTATTATCCTACAGAGTTCATGGCGGCTATCCTAACACTGGAAAAGAACAATACAGACAAAGTGGTAAAATACGTAGATGAACTCAAACGTATGGGTATTAAACTTCTTCCACCTGACATTAACCGTTCAGGGCTTGTGTTTGAAGCACGTAAGATTGATGATGATGAGGTTGTTATGTTCGGTATGGGTGCCATCAAAGGTGCAGGTGATATCGCGATTAAAACGATGCTTGAAGCAAGGAAAGAGGGAGAGTTCAAAGACTTTTCAGATTTTGTCTCACGTATAGACTCAAGCAAAGTCAATAAAAAGGTCATTGAATCACTGATCAAGGCAGGAGCCCTTGACAGCTTTGGCTACAGTCGTAAAGCGATGCTTTCACAGATAGAAGATATCATAGAGACAGCGAAAAAAGCAGGGGATGCCAAGAAACAAGCTGTAGGTTCACTGTTTGGAGAGGGTGCTGAGATGACCTCTGTCACTTTAGAACTTTCTCATATGGCGGAGTTTGAACCTATGGAAATTCTGGAGATGGAAAAAGAATCATTAGGTTTCTATGTTTCAGGTCACCCGCTGGATAAATACCGTGAAACACTGGATGAGATCAGCTACACACTCAGTTCAGAGATAGATGATCTAGCGGATGGATCACAGGCCATGTTCATAGGTAAAATTGAAGAAATTACGCAGAAGATAAGTAAAAAAGGTAACAAGTTCGGTATCGCCAATATCATGGATCTACACGGTAACATCGAACTGATGCTTTTTGAAAACCGTCTTAAAGAACTGGAAGAAGATTTCGATCTTAGCAAACCCATTGCTTTTAAAGTGAAGATCACTAAAGACGGTGACTTTACACGTATGAATATATTGAAAATTTCAAGTATGAAAGATGCGAAGAAAACGAAAGTCAAAGTGGAAAAAGAGGTCAAACATGTGGAAGAGCCTGTGCAACCCCCACTTATCCTCTCACTTAACCTCATGCCTGATGCAAAGATCGTCGAAGAATTGATGTGTCTGGTCGATAAATACCCAGGAAAACGACCATTAGAACTTCATATCAAGTCGAAACTTGCAGATGTAGTGATAGAATCTAAAATGAAAGTGAGTGAACTTATTATGGAAGAGGCGAAAGAACTCGGGGTTTATTTGGAAGAATCTTTAGCTGTCGAAGGATAAACGCTTTTAAATAAACATGTTTATAATGCAAAGGGAAACAGTATGCTCAGAAATATATTAGTGGTTTTATTTTTATTCACTTTTGCGTTTGCAGAAAAAAATGCAGTTATGATACACGCACATAGTATTGACATTAGCTACACTTCAGAAGATGGGAAAGTCAAAAAAACGACAATAGCCAGAGACTCAGACTTAAGATGTCGCAAGATACCTTTTAATGCAAGAGAGTATTGGGATGGTTCGTATGCCAGTAGAGATGTGGCAGAATATTGTAAAAAAACATTTATTACTGCTGCAGGAAAACTTTCTCCGATGAAGATCCATAAAGACATTGAAACTTTTGGAGAGCTTGAAGTATTGGAGTTTCTTGAAGAGATGCAGGATGACAAGGAGATGTTATTCGTTGACAGCAGAAAAACACAATGGTTTGAAAGTTTGACCATACCTTCGGCGATCAATATCCCTTTTATCTACTTTACTGAACGAAATAAGTGGATCGAAGAGAAGAAAGAAACACTTAAACGTTTTGGGGTTAAAGGTGACAAAACACCTTATGATTTTTCAAAAGCCAAGACTATCCTCTTTTTTTGTAATGGTGTGTGGTGCAGACAGTCACCACAGATGATAGAGGCTCTTTTAGAGTTAGGATACCCACCTAAAAAGATGAAGTGGTATCGTGGAGGTATGCAAAGCTGGTTGAGTGTCGGTATGACCTCTACACGGACAGCAGAGTCACGAGTTAACGATAATTAATGTTAGGTAATCATGATGAAAGAGTATTGTAAGTTGTTAGTTAAGGTTATATAAAACCTTTAATCTTATTTTTATTTATATGCATTATAATTGGTGCTTATTCATACTAAAGGACAACAATGAAATTTATTAAGGGTTTGTTTACATTTGTAGGCGCAGTAGTTGTGATCGGTTTTATTTTCGCATTCGTGAAGTTTGATCTGGGTACAAGGATCGGACAGGTAAGCAAGCTTGATCCTCAGGCATTACCCGAGTATATGAAAATGTTTGACAAAGTTCTCATAACAGGAGATCCTGCTAAAGGGATGATCCGTAAAGTAAAGATGGTCATCCCCGAAGGTATGAGCAAACAAGAAGCATTTGAGAATGCTTTAGAGATCATGGATGAAACAGCAGGTGAGTTTGGTATGGCATTGGTAGACAGTAAAACGATGCCTAGAAATGGCAAGTTGTTCAAAAACGGTGGGCTTCTTACCCACATTCGTTCCTATTGTTCTCCTTATATCGCAGATATATTTTTAGCACATTCAGCTGAGTTCATTGGTTTTATGCCATGTAGAATTGGTTTCGTTGAAGAGCCAAATGGAGACATCTATATCTATACGATGAGTATGGAACTAATGATCAATGGTGGTTATGTGTTAGAACCTAAACTTCTTAAGCTTGCAAATGAAGTAAGAACAGGTATGTATACGATGATGGAAAATGCTGCTGCTGGAGAGTGGTGACCTCCTCTTTTAAGGAATGCTTACACTTTTAGGGTGTAAGTATATTCCTTTTGATCCACAACACCTTATATCGATAGGCTGTTTATTGTATATTGTGATATAATCATCCGCTAGAAAACGCAATGAGGAATTTTATGTCTACTTTAGAAGATGAAAAAGCATTTAGTCTCTTAGAACAAGCAGTCTATCGGGCTCAGGATTTACTTCAAAAAACAAAAAACTTTCAACCCTTTTTGCTGTTACTAAATGATGCGGCTGAAGTCGAACTTTTCGAAAATGAAGTGAAAGATACCAATGAGAGTTATGCCTTATTGGAAGATACATTAAAGAAACGTATCAAAGAAGGTGATGTAGATGTGATGGTACTTGTGGTTGACACACTCATACCTGAAAAGTTTGTTCAAGATGTTCCAAGTGGTATACGATTGCATTTAGAAGAAAAAAGTCAAATAAACAAGAAGATCGCTGCAAGATTTCTATATGTACCTTATGAACTATGTAGAGTAGGAGATGGTGAAATGTTTGTGAAGCTTCACAATCCGATACCGGTAGGATTTCCCGCGGAATATATTGTCAGCTAAATGTCTTTAGAATTCGGATAAATCGTTTATTTAACTATATAAAGAACAAAATTTGTGTAGTATAGAAACAAATAAATAATATAACTTTTTGATAACACCCCATTTCAATCCTATAATACTAAAGTAGTGCTACAATCTTTCCATTAATAATCAAACTAAGGAACAGATATGTCAAACTTACCAAAAATAATATGGTCAAAAATCGATGAGGCGCCGGCACTTGCTACGTATTCATTGTTACCAATCGTAAACGCGTTTACTCAAGCAGCAGGCGTAGAAGTTGTAGAGAGTGACATCTCATTAGCAGGAAGAGTACTTGCAGCTATGGGTTTAGCAGAAGATGAACTCTCTAAACTAGGTGAAGTGGTTCTACAACCAGATGGAAACATCATTAAACTTCCAAACATTTCAGCTTCTGCAGGTCAACTTAAAGATTGTATCGCTGAGCTTCAAGGTCAAGGTTACGATATTCCTAACTACCCTGAAAATCCAACAACGGATGAAGAGAAAGCTATTCAAGCTAAATATGCTACTTGTTTAGGTTCTGCTGTTAACCCAGTACTTAGAGAAGGAAATTCAGACAGACGTGCTGCAAAAGCTGTAAAAAGATTTGCACAGAATAACCCACACAGACTTAAGGCTTTTGCTGAAAACTCAAAAGCATATGTTGCACATATGGAAGGTAAGGGAGATTTCTACGGAAACGAGAAATCTGTGACTGTGGATAAAGCTCAAAAAGTGACTATCGCTCTTAACGGTAAAGAGTTAACAACTATCGATGCACTTGCTGGTGAAGTACTTGATGGTACATTTATGTCAGTTGCTGCACTTAGAGAATTCTATGGTAAAACAATTGAAGATGCAAAAGCAAAAGATCTTATATGGTCACTTCACTTGAAAGCGACTATGATGAAGATCTCTGACCCAATTATGTTCGGTCACGGATTTGAAATCTTCTTTGCAGATGTATTTGCTAAATATGCAGACACATTTAAAGAAGTTGGTGTTAATCCTAACATGGGTATGTCTGACCTTGAGAAAAAGATCGCTGGTCACGCTCAAGAAGCTGAGATCAAAGCTGCTTTCCAAGCAGCAGTTGATGCTGATGCCCCAAAGATCGCAATGGTTGATTCAGATAAAGGTCAAACAAACTTTAACGCATCTAACGATGTAATTATCGATGCTTCTATGCCTGTAGTAGTTAGAGAAGGTGGTAAACAATGGGACAGAACAGGTGCTGCTCTTGAAACTGTTGCAGTTGTTCCTGATTCTACCTACGCAATGTTCCACGCTGAAATGGTAGCTGACTGTGTGAAAAACGGTCAATTCGATGTATCTACAATGGGTACAATGCAGAATATCGGTCTTATGGCTCAAAAAGCTGAAGAGTACGGTTCTCACCCGACTACATTTGAACTAGCTGAAGCTGGTACTGTAACTGTAACAGGTGAAGATGGTGTTCTAATGAGCTTTGAGTGTGAAGCTGGAGATATTTGGAGAATGGCTAGAACAAAAGATATACCGATCAAAGACTGGGTAAGACTGACTGTTGAGAGAACAAGACTTGAAGGTATCCCTGCAGTATTCTGGTTAGATGAAAACAGAGCACACGATGCAGAGCTTATCAAAAAAGTAAATACTTACTTAGCTGATCATGACACGGATGGTTTAGACATTCAATTCATGAATGTGACTGATGCGACTAGATTTACAAACACAAGAATAAGAAGAGGTGAAAACACGATCGCTGTAACTGGTAACGTACTTAGAGACCACTTGACTGATATGTACCCGATCCTAGAGCTTGGTACTTCAGCTAAAATGCTTTCTATCGTTCCATTGCTTGCTGGTGGAGGATTGTATGAAACTGGTGCTGGTGGATCTGCTCCTAAGCACGTTGACCAATTCCTTGCAGAGGGTCACTTAAGATGGGATTCATTGGGTGAGTTCTTGGCATTGGCTGAGTCATTAAGATTCATCGGTCAAAAACATGACGATGCAAAACTTAAAGCACTTACAGAAGCTTTAGATGAAGCAAACAACGGTTACCTTGATAACAGTAAAGAGCCAGGTAGAAAAGTAGGTCAACCAGATAACAAAGCATCTCACTTCTTCTTGGCACAATACTGGGCAGAAGCACTTGCAAATGGTTCAGATGCTGAACTCGCTGCGAAGTTCGCTCCAGTGGCTAAAGCACTGAAAGAGAATGAAGAGAAGATCATGGAGGAGCTTCTTGCTGTTGAAGGTCAACCACAAGATGTTGGTGGATACTTCCATCCAAATGATGAGTTAGCTGCTAAAGCTATGAGACCATCTGCTACACTTAATGCGATCATTGACGCTATATAAGTAATGTTCTTCTGAGTATTGCATCTTATTTCAGCAATACTCGTCACTAAAATGTAACAACATTTTAGTATGCTATACACTTCTGCAGAGGGTACACCTCTGCATCACTTCTTAGTATCTAGTGTAAAAAGATACTCTTGACACTGATGTGTCATATAACATAGGGTTGATGTAAACCTCTTTTGTTGCAAAGCATAATTGATAATATAGGTTATGAGTTATGTTTTGCTTTGAGGTCCCCTATAGTTCTCATTTAAAAGGATTGTAATGGTAAAAAAAGGTAAAAAAGTAACGGTTATCGGTGCAGGAAATGTTGGAGCGACCGTAGCATTCATTCTTGCAATGAATGGTATGTGTCACCATGTTGTATTAAGAGATAGAAATACTGAGATCGCTAAAGGTAAAGCATTAGATATGTCACAAGCAGCGAATGCTGCAAGATCACATACCATCGTTTCTGTAGCAGAGGATGCTTCAGGAATGGCAGGATCAGATGTGGTTGTAATCACTGCTGGTAGTCCAAGACTACCAGGAATGAGTAGAGATGACCTGCTTATGATCAATGCAGAAATAACAAAAGAAGTAGTGCAGGATGTAAAAAAATATGCACCCGATTCGATTATCATTATGGTTTCAAATCCTCTTGATGTGATGACCTATGTAGCACTTAAAGAATCAGGTTTCCCAAAAGAAAGAGTTGTTGGAATGGCAGGGATTTTGGATTCTGCAAGAATGGCACACTTTATTTTTGAAAAAGTGGGTTATGGATCAGGTCAGATTCGTGCTTCTGTGATGGGTGGACACGGAGATGATATGGTGCCTTTACCAAAGTTTTCTACTGTTGCTGGTGTACCGTTGACTGATATTTTATCTGAGAAAGAAATATGTGAAGTCGTAGAGCGAACAAAACATGGAGGGGCTGAGATTGTCGGTTACCTCAAAACAGGATCAGCGTATTATGCCCCAGCAAAATCAACAGCGATCATGGTTGAGGCTATTCTTAAAGATACAAAACAGATCCACCCTTGTGCAGTATATTTAGATGGGCATTATGGACATTCTGATGTCGTTTCCGGTGTACCTGTTGCACTTGGTGCAAATGGCGTTGAAAAACTTTTTGAAATGACATTAAATGATGATCAAAAAGAAAGATTTGAAAAAAGTGTTGGTTCTGTTAGAAGTATGATCGATGTACTTAAAGATAAGAATTTTTTTGGCTAAAGGGTGTAGATGAGAGAAATTGAATTTGATGTTGTTGTAAAAGCGGTAAAAGATATGATCATGCATTGTGGTACAGATCTACCACAAGATACGTATGATGCACTAGAAGCTGCTATGGAGGCTGAAAAGTCACCAGTAAGTAAAGAGGTGATCCGCCAAATACTTGAAAATGCAAACATCGCGAAAGACGAGAAGAGACCACTTTGCCAAGATACCGGTTTAGCAGTATTTTTTGTCAATGTTGGGGAAGATGTACGTATTAAGGGTGGCCTTTTAAGAGACGCTATTAATAAAGGAACAGAAGAAGGTTATACTGAGGGGTACTTAAGAGCCTCAACATGTGAACCATTCAGTCGTTTGAATTTAAAAGATACAGTAGGATATAACCTTCCGGCTATTGTTCATTTTGATATCGTAACTGGCGATAAGATCGACATTGAATACGCTGCAAAAGGTGGTGGTTCAGAAAATGTTAGCCGTGCGAAAGTTTTACCTCCCGCTGCTGGCAAAGACGGAATCGTAGAGTTTGTGAAAGAAGTGATCTCTGATGCAGGAGGAAACCCTTGTCCTCCTATAACAGTAGGTGTAGGAATCGGTGGTACATTCGAAAAAGCATGTATCTCTTCTAAACATGCACTCTTTAGAGACTTAGAGACCAAACATGAAGATCCTGAAATGGGTGAACTTGAAGAAAGAATATTGAATGAGATCAATAATCTTGGTATCGGTGCTATGGGGATGGGTGGAACAAAAACAGCATTGGCTGTTCATATTGAGTCTAATCCATGTCATATCGCATCGCTTCCTGTTTCTGTAAATGTTCAGTGTCATTCATCAAGACATACGCATATTACGATATAAGGGAAATAGATGGCAACTTATACTTTAACAACACCACTCACTGCTGAAGATACAAAAAAACTTGTAGCTGGAGATACTGTTTTATTAAACGGGACCATTTATACAGCCAGAGATGCTGCACATAAGAGACTTGTAGACCTTATTGAAGCAGGTGAAGAGCTTCCGTTTGATCTAGAAGGTTCTATTATCTATTTTGTTGGACCTACGCCTCCTAAGCCTGGTGACCCTATCGGGAGTGCAGGACCGACGACATCATACAGAATGGATACGTATTCTCCAACCATGTTAAAACATGGCTCAAAGGGGATGATCGGAAAAGGTAAAAGAAACCAAGCTGTTAAAGATGCTTGTGTTGAATATGATGGTATCTATTTTGGTGCTACAGGTGGAGCAGGTGCTTTACTTGGTAAACAGATCCGTTCGGCAGAAGTCATCGCTTATCCAGAACTTGGGCCAGAAGCTGTAAGAAAGATCACAGTAGAAGATTTTCCTGTCACTGTTGTCAATGACACCAAAGGTAATGATATTTATCAGATGGGTCGTGCTCAGTATGAGGTTAAGGATTAAAATCCAATGCATGTGAAGGGCTAAACCCTGAATCGTATAAGAGTTAAAACTCAATGCAGCGAGGCACTAAATTCCCAGTCGTACCACGCTTAAAAAACATACCAAAATTTAGTAACATTGTATTTGAGTCAATACAGTGTTACATACTTTCCACTGCATAACTATTCACTTTTTTCAACTTTTTTATCTTAGCAATATTTCATTAACCGAAACATAGTATTATAAGCATTAATGCTACGTAAAAGGATCACCTATGGATTACAGAATTGAAAAAGACACAATGGGAGAGATGCAGGTTCCTGCTGACAAATACTGGGGTGCACAGACACAAAGATCAGTCCATAATTTTGAGATAGGTAATGAAAAAATGCCTCTTGAAGTCGTTTATGGCTTTGCCAATTTAAAAAAAGCCTGTGCTTTGGTCAATCACTCATTAGGTCGCCTCGATGATGAAAAAACAACGGCGATATCTCAGGCATGTAATATGGTTCTCTCGGGTGAACTGGATGACAACTTTCCACTCGTAGTCTGGCAAACAGGGTCAGGTACACAGTCGAATATGAATATGAATGAGGTCGTTGCAAATAAAGCAACAGAGATCTTGGGTGGAGATTTTACACAAGAAAACCTGGTACATCCTAATGATGATGTAAATAAAGGACAGAGTTCCAATGATACCTATCCCACCGCTATGCGTATCGCTGAAGTTGTAGCGGTAACCGATACGCTTATCCCCGCAGTGACCCAATTGAAAAATACCCTGAATGAAAAAGCGCAAAAATTTTCTGATGTTGTGAAGATAGGTAGAACACACCTTCAAGATGCAACACCACTGACATTGGGCCAAGAACTTTCCGGGTATGTATCGATGCTAGAAACAAATCTAAAGCAAATCAATGATGCACTTGTCTACTGTAAAGAAGTGGCAATCGGCGGTACGGCTGTAGGTACGGGTCTTAATGCACATCCAGAGTTTTCACAAAGAGTCGTGGTGCAACTGAACCAGTTTATGGCAAAAAATTATGGATTTGTTTCTCAAGCAAACAAGTTTCATGCACTGACAGGACACGATGCTGAAGTTGTGCTCAGCGGTGCACTTAAAGCACTCGCTGCAAATCTTATGAAAATTGCCAATGATATAAGATGGTTGGCTTCAGGTCCCAGATGTGGTTTGGGAGAGATAGAGATTCCTGCAAACGAACCGGGTTCTTCTATCATGCCTGGTAAAGTAAACCCCACACAGGCAGAAGCGATGACAATGGTCGCTGTTCAAGTGATGGGTAATGATACAGCAGTAGGAATCGCTGCGTCTCAGGGGAACTTTGAACTCAATGTATTCAAACCCGTGATCGCCTATAATGTCTTACAATCTATTAGACTTCTCTCTGATGTCATAAGAAGTTTTGATGTCAATTGTGCAGCAGGAATCGAACCGATCAGAGCTAATATTGATAAATTTTTAAATGATTCACTCATGTTAGTGACGGCATTGAATCCTCATATTGGGTATGAAAATGCAGCAAAAATTGCAAAGCAGGCGCATCTAAATGGTACCACGCTTAAAGAAGAAGCAGTAGCACTCGGTCTAATGTCTGCAGAAGAGTTTGACAAAAATGTGAGACCTGAAGAGATGATTGCACCAAAAGCATAATTTTTATGTCTCTTTTGTTACCAAAAGGGACAATATTGCTTCTACAATATAAAATCTAATATTATCTTCCTAACTTAAATGTGTAAATACATAACATTTTTTTAAAATCACTATCTTTTATAGGCAAATTAATCAATTCTTATTCTCTTTCATCGTATAGTTATGCAATTTATAAAAAGGAGTACACGTGAATATTCATGAGTATCAAGCGAAACAAATATTCCAAAAGTATGGTGTCCCAACACCTAGAGGTATTATTGCAAATACACCTGATCAAGCTGTAGCAAATGCAGGAGAACTTGGTGGAAACGTTTGGGTAGTTAAGGCCCAAATCCATGCAGGTGGTAGAGGACTGGGGGGTGGTGTAAAACTCGCTAAGTCTAAAGAAGAAGTAAGAGAACTTGCGACTGAAATTTTAGGGATGACTTTGGTAACACACCAAACTGGACCAGAAGGTAAACTTGTTCAAAAAGTATACATTGAAGAGGGTGCAAACATTAAAGATGAGCTTTATCTTTCTGTAGTACTTGACCGTGCAGCTGAAATGCCAATTATCATGGCATCTACTGAAGGTGGTATGGATATTGAAACTGTAGCTGAAGAAACACCAGAAAAGATCATTAAAATTGCAGTAGATCCTGCATATGGTTTCCAAGGTTACCATGGTAGAGAACTCGTATTTGGTCTTGGTATAACAGACAAGGCAGAGCAAAAGAAAATGATTCAATTTGCTTCTAAACTCTATACACTTTATATGGAAAATGATGCTGAGATGATTGAGATCAATCCACTGATCAAAACAGCAGAAGGTGACTTTTTGGCACTTGATGGCAAGATGGGCTTTGATGACTCCGCATTGGGACGTCACCCGGATATCGAAGATATGAGAGATATTTCTGAAGAAGATCCAGATGAAAGAGAAGCATCTCAGTATGGTCTTTCTTACATATCTCTTGATGGTGAGATCGGTTGTATGGTAAATGGTGCTGGTCTTGCAATGGGTACTATGGATACTATTAATTATATGGGTGGAACACCTGCAAACTTCCTTGATGTTGGTGGTTCTGCGAATGCTGAGACAGTTGCAAAAGGGTTTGAAATTATTCTTAAAAACCCAAAAGTAAAAGCTATTTTTGTAAATATCTTCGGTGGTATTGTAAGATGTGACAGAATTGCAAACGGTATTATTGAAGCAACGAAAATCACAGATGTAAATGTACCGGTAATCGTAAGACTTGATGGTACAAATGCACCAGAAGCAGCAGAAATTTTGAAAAATGCAAACATTGCTAACCTTATCGTTGGTGATGATTTAGGTGATGGTGCAGCGAAAGCTGTAGCAGCGGCAAAGGGAGAGTAAAATATGTCAATTTTAGTAAATAAAGATACAAAAGTTATCGTTCAAGGTTTTACAGGTAAAGAGGGTTCTTTCCATGCTGAACAATGTATGGATTACGGTACAAAAATCGTTGGTGGTGTAACACCGGGTAAAGGTGGGCAAACACACCTTGGCCAACCAGTATTCAATACAGTAAAAGATGCTGTTAAGACTACTGGTGCGACTGTTTCTATGATTTTTGTTCCACCTGCATTTGTTGCTGACGCTGTAATGGAAGCTGCATCTGCTGGTATTGAACTTGCTGTTATCATTACAGAAGGTGCACCAGTTAGAGATATGCAAGCTGCTAAAGCATGTGCGGTTAAAAATGGTATGAAAACAATCGGGCCAAACTGTCCTGGTATTATTACAGCAGAAGAGTGTAAAATCGGAATCATGCCTGGTATGATCTTCAAAAAAGGTAATGTTGGACTTATCTCTAAATCTGGTACATTGACCTATGAAGGTGCAAACCAAGTATGTAATGAAGGTTATGGTATTTCTACAGCTGTTGGTATCGGTGGGGACCCGATTATTGGTCTTAGCTATAAGCAGCTTCTTCAAATGTTCCAAGAAGATCCAGAAACTGAAGCGATTGTTATGATCGGTGAAATTGGTGGAGATCTTGAGATTCAAGCAGCAGCATATATTAAAGAAAATATTACTAAACCGGTGGTTGCTTTTATCGCAGGTCAAACTGCACCAGCAGGTAAAAGAATGGGACACGCAGGTGCTATCATCTCTGGTTCTGCAGGTACAGCAAAAGAGAAAATGGATGCACTTGAAGCAGCAGGCGTGAAAGTGGTTGTTTCACCAGCTGAGATCGGTAAAGCGGTTAAAGAAGTTCTTTCTTAATTTTTAATACGCTTTTAGTGGGCATTCGTGCCCACACTACGACTTCTATCTCTCCAAACTCATTTTTTATTCTCTCTTTTTAACACTATACTTTTTCTTAATTTATCTTTTTTGACTATAATATTAGTCAGTTAAATCGTCAGGAGTTATGAATGCAGCAATCATTTGAAGTCTTTAATGTTAAATGTGGTGGATGTGCCTCTACACTTAAGAGTAAACTTGCCAAAGAGTTTGGAGAGATAGAAGTCGATTTGAACGTTCTGCCACGTAAAATTACCTTAGATATAGAAAATAAGGATGTAGATAAGTTATCTGAGGCACTAAAAGAACTTGGTTATCCTTTGGCTTCAGAAGAGATGAGTTTCATGGGTAGTACTTCAGCAAAAGCAAAAAGTTTTGTTTCGTGTGCCATAGGTAAAATAAACAGTTAATCAGGAGAAATATTTTCTGTATTTTCTCTGCTTCAACAGAGTATAACTATGCTTAATATTCATCATAACCCTTAACAATCACCTTTTTATATGCTATAATTCCATTAAGGTGCAACAGGTAGTTGCTGGTGACATGATGTCACGAGAGGAAAGTCCGGGCTGCAAGTGAGACAGGGCTCCATCTAACGGATGGCCAGAGTAATCTGAGGGCAAGTGCAACAGAAAGTAGGTAGCCACTTCGGTGGTGATAGTGAAAGGGTGGGGTAAGAGCCCACCAGTGCCTGTGGTAACATGGGCAGCTAGGTAAACCCTGTCCGCAGCAAGAAGTATATGGTATAAGTCTCACAAGCTGTTAGATCAGCACTCATACTTCGCTTGAACGTATTGGTAACAATACGTCTAGATAAATAACTACCCACGACAAAACCCGGCTTATCGTTGCACCTTCTGTCTAGCATAGATATGAAAATGGTACAAAACTGCTTTCATCCAAGAACATATTTGATCTATGTATAATCATCCCAATTTTTCATGGAACTATAATCTGGCATTTGCATCCAATACTCCTGATAGTTCTGTAGTGATCGTAATGTCTTTTTCATTAATGGTAATATCTTCTACCGTTGCCTTCTCTAAACGTCCCGTAACCTTGAGATCACCCTGTGAAACCTCATTTAATGATTTGTTCGCTTTTACAACACCTTCATCGATTTTTTTCCCATAATCAAATTTTACAAGTCCTTCAAGATAAGACTGTATAGGTGCCAGCTCTGCAGTATCGATCAAGAGATCAAAAAGATCATTGTTGGTAGTCGAGTCATAAACCAAGTCATCAAAAATGAGGGTTCTGGTCTCTTTATCGATCCTTGGTGAACCTGTAAAGGTGATCTCCCCGTCAGTATCGAACCAATCGTACATATCAAACGTTTTTAACCATTCATCTCTGTTATCGTAACTGATATGAGCAGATATACTTAGTCGTCCATCACTGCTTTTTCCTATCTTCGGGTTGGATACCTTTAACATTCCCGGCACCACACTTTTTACTAGATCGATCGTATAGACATCTGCATATTTATTGTGTGATCTGGCCAATAACTCTTCATAGGTGATCCTCACAGGAAGGTGAAAATTGAATTTTCCTTCTTTGTAACAGATGGTTTCAAGATCTGTCATCTTTGTCTTAGTGTAATCTACAGGAGGCTTGCCTAAAAGCACTTGTGTTTTACCCCTTGCACTTATTGTACTTCGTAACACATGGTCAACGATATCAATTTGAGAACAGGAAGCAACATGAGGTTGAAATAAGAGGTAGGTATCCGTGTCATCATCTATTTTTAAAGGATCTTGGATATCTTCCCACTGTTCTTCCATCATTCCTTTAATGTCAAGTTTTCTAAGAAGTTTTGGTACCCGCTTTGCAAATTTATCCAGTCTTTTTCGAAGTTTTGGTTCTATGACCTTTTTAATATCAATGCTGAACAGATCAAACAGTTTTAATTCTGGGCTATTAGACCAAGCAAAATCATGTGTGATGTTTATGGAAATGGTCCAGTCATTATTAATGTGTAGTTTAGCATTGAGATAGAGAATGGCAGAGGCTCTTGCAGTTCCATAGATATATCCATCTGCAGATGCTTCTGCCTTCACTGGAAATGCAAATGTCAGTGTTGACCCATTACCAGAGAGTAAGATGCGTCCGTTTCTTTTGACCCAACCCTTTACATCACATTTTATTTTGGGCACTGTCCGAAAGTCCCTTGTCCAATCTTTACAAGAGACTTTAAAGCCTTTTATTTTACATTTTGGAATGAAAGGTACTTTTATATCTTGTGGTTTAAGACAGACCTTGCCACGCTCATCTAAGACAGCTACATCATAGGGGACATATTCATTTAAGTATTTTTCCAAGACACTGAGATCTGCTTGTACAGGGAGTGTAATGATGGACTCTTCTTGTATCTGCTTGTTGGCAAATGCACTAGGTGGATAAAGGAAAAAAAGGAAAAGTAAAATGCAGAAAAAATGATTTGTATTGATAGGGTATTTTTTACACATAGGTCTCTTTCAACTTCTTGGTGTATCTCATTCTATCATAAAATACTAAGTTTAAGTGCTGAAATATACTTTTCATACCCCTTCTTGACCTTTACTATTTAGCACTTAACTCTATTTTGATATAATCAATGAAAAAAGAGACCGTGAATGAAAATTTTTCTATTATTATTATTGACACCATTATTACTATTTGCAAAAGTACATTATGCAAAAGTCGAACCTTATGAATCTGTGGTTTTAAAGTCTGCAGTGAGTGCTTTGGTCATGGACGTTGATCTTGATGCCGAAGGTACAATGGTTGAGAGGCAACGAATTGTCTATTTAGATGACAGTTTGGATAAGATCAACTTGAAAATATCAAAAGAAAATCTTCTCATTCTTCATGAAACATTAAAACGACAAGCGTCATATTTTCAACGCATAGATAAGTTGAAAACAGCCTCTACCACCCAAAAAGACAATGCTTTTTACGGTTATGCCTCTGCGAAAACACAGTATTTGGATATGCAGTATAAAATTGCCCAGCTTGAAGATAGTATTGAAAAAAAATCCATTGTCCTTCACCATAAGTATCTGTATGAAATTATGGTACGTGAAGGTGATTATGTTGCCCCGGGTACACCTTTGGCAAGCATCGTAGATGCAAGTAGAGCAAAACTGGTACTTTTTTTAGAACCGGATGAATTAGAACAGATAGAGCAAAAAACCGTCTATCTTAATGGTAAGAAGACAGATTACAAAGTGGATAAAGTATGGAGAGTGGCGGATGAGAAGTTTATCTCTTCTTACCGTGCAGAGATATATATCCCGGCACCTGAAGGATCCTTTTCTGAACTGATGAAAGTGGAGATAAAATAATCATCACAACAGCCTGTGGATTGGATTGTTACGATGCATGCAAGATCGTAGTGAAAGATGGAGCATTCCCTCATATATCAGGTGATGTGGAACATCCAGCAGGCAATGGTGCTTTATGTACTTTACTGAACAAAAGTATCCATGATGCATCGCGTATTAAAAATGCACGTATTGATGGTCAAGAAGTAAGCCTGGATGAGGCTATGGAAGCCGTATATGACGCTTTTAAAAAAGAATCTTCTTTACTTTGGAGAGGATCAGGGAACATGGGTGTCATGCAGGAAGTCACGAATCTTTTCATGGAGAAAATAGAAGGTACGCTTACCAAAGGAAGCCTTTGTGATGGTGCCGGTGATGCTGGGATCATTGAAGGTAGAGGCGTAAATAAAGGGTTGCCCCTTGAACAGATAAAAAAAGCCGATACCGTAGTGATATGGGGCCGTAATGTGACGGTAACCAATGCGCATATCATACCTTTTTTAAAAGGTAAAAAGATCGTTGTGATCGACCCGGTTAAAACGGCTATTGCAAAGAAAGCCAATCATCATTTACAATTACAGCCCCGTACAGATCATGATGTGGCGAACCTGTTGGCAAGGTTTATTTTTAGGAAAAAGAGTAAAGGTAGTGGATCGCTGGATGGGTTAGCAGTAGATGAAGATTTTTATGATTTTGTACGGGAACACCTTCTTGAACCTGTTTTAGAATACTGTGGTACGGATATGGTTGAAATGGGTAGGCTTCTACACTATCTTCTGCATCAAAAGGTAGTATTTTTAGTCGGTACAGGGGTGCAGAAGTACGCCAGTGGAGCTTCTGTACTTCATGCCATCGATTCACTCGCTGCAACACTTGGTCTTTTTGGTAATGAGGGGTGCGGTGTACACTATTTAAGTGATTCAAAACTAGGGTTCGTCAACCCTTTTGATGTGCAATGTAAAAGCGTATCTAAAGTCGTCACACACTTTTCAGAGTTTGATACGGTTCTGGTACAGGGAGGGAACCCTGCTGAATCCATGCCTGATTCAAGACGTGTATGTGAAGAGCTGGAGAAGGTAGACAATCTCATCTATTTTGGACTCTATGACAATGAAACGTCTAGAAGAGCAAAGATAGTCATACCTGCTAAGACATTCTTTGAAAAAGAAGATGTAAGGCTCAGTTATGGGCATCAGTATGTAGAGAAGATGAATAAGGTGATGGATTCAGGTATAGGCATCAGTGAATATGACTTTACGAAGAGACTTTTTGAGGCGTTTAAATTTGCAGGTTTGGAGAGTGAAACATACTATATTGATGCTTGGTTGACACAGTGTCAAAAGCAAGAGGGACAGTATATGTCACCAGCATATGAACCGCTGCCTTATAAAGAAGGCTTTGGCAAAGATGGGGATGAAGTATTTAATTTTGATCAAGCGTATGAAGATGATCTTAGGGATGCCAAGCGTTTTCCAAAAGTGGAGGTTGATCGATTTTGGCTGCTGTCCACTAAGGCAAACAAAGCGTTGAATACACAGTTTAAACGTAACAATACAGTACAGATACATCCTGGATCTGGTTATCTGGAGGGGGAGAAGGTGCTGCTTCGTTCTGAATTTGGTACCTTGGAACTTGAAGTCGTTTTAAACGAAGATTTAAGGACAAACTGTGTGGTAGTGACTAACAATACTTTAGGTCTGAATATCCTCACGCCGAGTATCATCAGTGAGAAGGGTGAAAATGCTTGTTATCAAGAGGTAAAAATAACGATTGAAAAAGTATAAAGCATCCTTGTATATATAGTGAATAAAAACTTGCGTAGTCAACCCTGAAATTTTATCATCATAAAACAACACTTTGCTATAATACTGTAAAGACTAAGAGAGATGGAAAAAAATGAATTTAGAACAACAAGATAAACAGTATGTATTACAGACCTATGCTCGTGACTATACGAACTTTGTCAAGGGTGTGGGTTCTACACTTTATGACGATCAAGGAAAAGATTATATCGATTTTGCTTCAGGTATCGCAGTCAACTCTGTAGGACATAATCACCCTAAACTTGTTGAAGCGATTTGTAACCAGGCAAAGAATATCATCCATATATCAAATCTACAGGTGATCGAGCCTCAGGCAAAACTCGCACAGAAAATGGTGGAGTTGAGTGGATATGATATGGGAGTATTTTTTGCAAACTCAGGAGCCGAAGCGAATGAAGGTGCCATTAAGATAGCACGTAAGTATGGTGAGACAAAGTTTGAGAACAAACGTTATAAGGTCATTACCCTGGAGCATTCATTCCATGGACGTACGATCACTACAGTGAAGGCTACAGGTCAAGAGAGTTTTCATACGCCAAACTTTTCACCCTATCCTGCTGGATTTTCGTATGAAAAATCTATAGAAGATGTCTACAAAGCCATCGATGATGAAACGGTAGCGGTACTGATAGAATTGGTACAAGGTGAGGGAGGTGTACAGCCTTTTGAGAAAGAAGAGATACAGAAGTTGGCAGCACATCTTAAATCTGAAGGTATTTTACTTATCGTAGATGAGGTGCAGACAGGTGTGTACCGAACCGGTGAGTTTTTAGCTTCTAACCTCTATGAGATAGAGCCGGATATCATCACGTTAGCCAAAGGTCTTGGCGGCGGTGTACCTATAGGTGCAGTAATGACAAAACATAAAGATGTATTGGTTGCAGGAGATCATGGGAGTACGTTTGGAGGTAATTACCTCAGTACAGCTGCCGGGCTTGCAGTTTTAGATATCTTGTATCCTTTGTATGATGATGGTAGCATAGATGAAACATTGGTCTATTTTTCTCAAAAACTGCATGAAGTGGCTGTAAAATATAAGCACTTGTTTGAAAAAGAAGTAGGATTGGGATTGATGCGGGGACTTCGTGCTAAAAGTGCAGAGGTTCAGGGCTCTGTGATAAAGAACTGTATGGCCCAAGGCGTCATTGTCCTTAAAGCAGGACGAAATACAGTCCGTTTCCTGCCAAGCATCACCATCAGTAAAAATGAAATAGATGAAGGGTTTAAACGTTTTGAAAAAGCTATTTCTTCTTTGTAGTTTAGTCGCATCATCACTGATACATGCGGATGAATTGGGTGAGATACTCTCTGATAATAAAGAATTGATCTTTGATTATCAGTTGGAAAGCAATGAACTTGAGAGTGATATACTTTCAAAAAGTTGGATGAATCCTGTAAGATTACAATATAGTAGGGACTACTCTACACAGATCGAGGATGTAACGCGAAAGACAGGACGATACTCTGTCATTATTGATCAGCCTATATTCAGGTCAGGAGGGATCTATTATGGTATCAAGTACTCACAGGCACTCCGTGACGCCACTAGAACAGATATAGAGCTTCAAAGACGTACGATGATAGGTGATGCTATCTCCATACTTTTCAATTTGAAAAAAACAAAACTTGAACAAGAAAAAATGAAATATCAGATCAAAAATGATGCGATCGATATACGCCAAAAACGTGACAGTTATGATGCAGGTCTGCTAGATAGCAGTTTTTTGGACCAGGCAATTTTGAAAAAAAGTCAGGATGAAACGGCACTGCTCGAAATGGACCTGACACTGATGGAACTCAAACAGAAGTTTGCACTCTTAAGTGATAAAGATCCGGAAAAGTTACGTCTCCCTGCATTAAAACTGATGAGTAAAACAGACTACAGTGAAGCAAATCTGGAACTTAAAAGAGACAGGCTGCGTGCTGTACAATCAGACTATAATCAAAAAGTGACATGGGCAAAGTACCTTCCTGAAGTTTCACTACAAGGGCAGTATACCAAAATAGATGGAGACCTTCCATTATTTAACCCAATCGGATTGAAGCTTGATTATTATAATTATGGATTTACTGTTTCCATGCCATTGGATATTAACTCTTTTTCTGATATTGAGGCCAGTAAAGTTGAAAAGTTAAGGGCTGCAGTAGAAGTGCTTGACCGAAAAGAGACGGTGGATGAAGAGTATGATTGGATCCATAACAGTCTAAGTATTTTAGATAAAAAAATTACTTTGGCCCAAAAAGATGAGAAGGTTTACAAAAGCCTCTTTCGTTTAACTAAAAATCTTGCGGATGCAGGAGAGAAGACCTCTTTTGATGCAGATATCATGCATAACTCGTTACAGATCAGAAAGATAGATCAAAAAATATATCAGATAGATAAACAGATACAGTTATTAAAACTTTATGTACGGGTGGAAAATGCGATTTAGTGAGTATATGAATGAGTGGCTTTATGGAGAAGAGGGCTATTATAAAAAGTTCAAAGCTATAGGTAAATCTGGAGATTTCTATACGGCTGTCAGTACCAGCAGTTTTTTTGGAGCAAGTATTGCCAATTATTTCTATGCGCTTTTAAAAGAAGGTAAGGCAGATAGAAACGGATGGCTGATAGAGATAGGCGCACACCAGGGATATCTGATCTGTGATATGATTCAGTGGCTCTATACTTGTGACCCGGCTTTGGTTAAAACACTTAAGTTTGGTATCGTAGAGCGTCAGCCTGAAGTACAAAAGGCACAATTGGCTTATATTCAAGAGCGTTTTGGTGATGATGTACAGATCACACATTTTAATGACATTGCAGAAGTAAAAGCAGCCTATGCTTTTGTAGTAGCCAATGAAATTTTCGATGCTTTCCCTTGTGAGCTTTTCAAAGATGAAAAGATAGCGCTGGTAAACGAGCATCAGATAGAGTGGACAGAAGCACCTGCAGAGATGCTGAACTGGGTTAAGAAACATCATTTAAAACAAGGTGAAATCGCCGTAGGCTATGAAGTGTTTGCAAAAGAGATGGCAGCGGGTATAGAAAAATGTGATTTTGTCTCTTTTGATTATGGTGAAAAGTATGTACGTAATGACTTCTCCATACGTGTCTATAGAGCACATGAAACCTTTCCTCTATTTGATGAAGATCTTACTTTGTCTGAATCCTATCAAAAAGATGACATTACGTATGATGTGAACTTTGGACATGTGAGCGAAGCATTTGTAGCAGCAGGTTTTGAAGAAGTCTCCTATGAGACACAAGCGCGTGCTTTAATACGTTTTGGGATTATTGATATTCTTGAACGTTTTGCCAAACAAACAACGCAGGCAAAATATATGAGTGAAGCAGATAAGATAAAAACACTGATATCTCCCACGATGATGGGAGACAGATTTAAATTGGTACATTTCAGAAAGTAGTCTGCTGCTATCTTGTTGCTTTGAGCATTTTGCATCGTTTGATGGAAGCAGCTTCACTGCCGAACATCGCAGCATATTTATCGAACTTTTCTTGAGTGATCATGGCTATGCACTCTTCTTTATTCATGGGATTAGCAGTGTCTCCAGCCATTGGTGCAGGTATTTCTGCTTTGTCTCTTTTCTTTGACTCTGTGGGATACATGTAGTCTGCATCAAAATTGGTATCATCCACTTTTTTGAGTTTTATTTTTTTTGCTGGAGGAGGCGGAAAATATGTTTGTTTGACAATATGAGGGGTATTTTTAGTTTTATTTTCTACTTTAGGTTGGTCACATCCACCTAAGAGCATCAGAATAGCAATAGTGACGATGCCATATTTCATATCTACTCCTTTATGCAATAATCATACACTTATTGTAATATAATCCATTGATAATTACAATAATACTTTTTAAAATCTAAAAAATAAAGAGAGTGATCATTGGTTAATGACTGCAACAGCGATAGCAAACCCACCATCATGGCTAATGGAGAGTGAAGATGCCTTGATCTGGTGTATTTTTTGTGCTTCTTTACTCAGTGTAAATGCAGGTGCACCACGGGAGTTTTTGGTGATGATGATGTCATGGAATGAGAGTTCACTGCCAATGCCGCAACCCAGTGCTTTTGATATAGCCTCTTTCGCTGCCCAAAATCCAGCTATAGATGCTGACTTTTGTACAAGTTCCATCTCTTGGGGATTCAAAAAACGTTGTTTGAATTTATCACCAAAGTGTGTCAATGCTTTTTCTATTCTATTGATCTGTACAATATCTGTTCCTATTTTCATGCCATATTATATCGATTACATCCACTCAACAACTTTAGAGACTTCATCGGCTACAAAACATTTAATGTTTGTTTTTTCAAGTGGTTTATTCGGTATGACGGCTTTAGTAAATCCTTGGGTCTCGATCTCTTTGAGACGTTGAGAGAGTCCTGAGACTTCACGTATCTCACCGGTCAGACTTACTTCACCTAGAAAAAGTGTTTCTGCACTTAGTTTTCTGTCTCTATAGCTGCTTAAAATGGCTGCGATGATCGCAAGATCAGCAGAAGGTTCATGTATCTTGATCCCTCCTGAGACATTGATAAAGACATCATAGGTACCAAGAGGCAGATCAAGTTTCTTTTCGAGTAGTGCCAAAAGCATGCCCAGACGATTGTTATCAAAACCGGTAGAACTTCTTTTAGGATGTCCATAGGATTCTGAAACCAGAGCTTGTACTTCTACAATGATAGGACGGCTTCCCTCCATGATGACAGTAAGTGCTGAACCTGACTGGAGATGGTCTTTGTTGAAAAATTTACCTGCCATACTTTTTGCATCGTTCAAGCCTTCTTTGTTCATTTCAAATATACCAACTTCATTTGTTGCGCCAAAACGGTTTTTAAAACCACGTAATAGACGAAGATCGGAGTTTGTATCTCCCTCGAAGTAGAGAACAGTATCTACCATATGTTCAAGGACTCTAGGCCCCGCTATGGAACCATCTTTTGTGATATGTCCGATGATAAAGATAGGTATCTGTAAAGACTTCGCAATACGCATCAGTTCAAAAGTGATTGTACGTACCTGTGTGACTGAACCGGGTGCAGAGGGTGTTTCATCAGAGTAGAGTGTTTGTATGGAGTCAATGACAATAAGTTCATAGTCTTGATTACCGATTTCTGATAGGACAGAACTAAGATTGATCTCGGGGAGTAAAAAAAGGTTTTCATGGTTTGCTTCCAATCTGTTGGCTCGCAGTTTTATCTGTCCGGCAGATTCTTCTCCTGAGACGTATAAGACCTTTTTTGTAGCTCGGGCAAGGTTTCCTGCTATCTTCAGCAAAAGGGTGGATTTACCTACACCTGGGCTGCCTCCAATGAGTGTAAGTGAGCCCGGAACAATGCCTCCACCGAGTACCAGATCCAATTCTCCACTTCCTGAAGAGAAACGGACAATATTGTCCTCTTCTATCTGTGTGATCGGTTTCGCTTTGAGTATAGATGAACCTGAAGCACTGGAACTTGACGTTTCTTTCAAAAATTTAATTTGATCAGCACTCAGTTCGATCATGGTTTCCCATTGATCACATGAAGTACATTTTCCCATCCATCTTGGAGATTGATATCCACATGCCTGACATTCAAATAATGTTTTTTTCTTTGCCATGATTACCCTTCAGTTCTATTGTGATGTTATTATAGGGTCAAATGATGTGAACACCAGGAAATATGTCATATTGACATCTTTTTAAAGTATCCCATGTAAATTATGATCAACCTGAAGGTTAGGTATGCCCTTGCATAGGTATACATTTTTTAACTCTTTTGGTTATAATTTCGGCATATATGAAGGAAACTTAGTGACACTTAATACAATTAAACAGCTTTTTTATGGTCTTTATCTGACAAACAGTTTTGGATATAGATTAAGAAAAGTCAATGACCCCATGGAAATAAAAAGATTAAGACTTGCCTATTCGGAAGCACAGCTTGATACTCTACATGTTTCAGTGAAGATTGATAATCCTGAAAAACTGCCTCAAGAGGGCCAATATCTTCTTGTGATCAATCATAGAAGCATTATCGATCCGCCTATCGTAGAAGTGGCACTTAAAAATACAAAAATATTCGGTCCATGGATCTCAAAAAAAGAGCTTTATAACTCTTTTTTCTTTGGACTTTTTGTCCGTAATGCGGGTTCGATACTCCTCGACAGAGAAAAGAGCCAAATGAGTGGTTTTTTTGCAGAGACAAAAGAAGCGGTCAAACGTGGAGAATCCATTTTCATTTTTCCTGAAGGAACACGAAATAAAACAGACAGCGCGTTGACAACATTCAAAGAGGGGTCTCGTATCATTGCTTTGAAAAACCGTTTGCCTATATTGCCTCTATATATTAAAACGGATGCGGATAAAGTATTGAAAAATGCGTTAAATGACAGTAAACTTGAACAAGAAGTGACTGTCGTTGTGGGGGATATTATAGATTATAAAGAGAAAACAAGTCTTGAAACACTCTATCGTAAAATGTTTTCTCTTGAGGAAGAGAGCTCTTCCTAAATAAAGATCTCGTCTAAGATCGTATTGACATACTCATTTGCTTTGAATCTTATAAGGTCTTCAGGCTGTTCTCCGGTCCCTATGTAAAAAATAGGCATTTTCAATTCATCTGCGATACTGAATACAGAACCACCTTTGGCTGTACCGTCAAGCTTGGTAATAATAATGCCATCAATGCCGACCATTTCATTGAATACTTTTGCCTGATTGATAGATGAACTTCCTTGTGTACCATCCAGAATAAGCATTTTACGGTGTGGAGCACCATCAAGTGCCTTTCCAGCAACACGGATCATTTTTTTCAACTCTTCACTCAGGTTTGTTTGTGTGTGGAGTCTTCCTGCAGTGTCAATGATGATGTTATCAAAACCTTTGGCTTTTGCAGACTCTATAGTATCGAAGACCACAGCAGATGGATCATGCCCCTGTTGTGTAGCAATGATAGGGACCTCTAATTTGTCTGCCCATCTTGTAAGTTGTTCTATCGCCGCAGCACGGAAAGTATCTCCTGCTCCAAGCATTACTTTTTTACCTTCTTGTTTGTAACGATACGCCAGTTTAGAGATGGTCGTTGTCTTTCCTGCACCATTGACACCGATAATCATTTCCACAAAAGGTGTGGCATCACTCTCTTTGAAGTCTGCTTTATATTGAAACACAGAGATAAGTGAGTTGAAGGCTTGAATTTTGCTGATCTTGTCAGGCAATCCCTCTAAAAGTCTTTCTACAAGTTCATAGTTCACATCTGCTTCAAGCAAGATATCTTCAAATTCATCTTTAGGGATCACTTTTCGTTTTGTCGGTGCAACATCTTTGATGGCATCACTGGTTTTACCCAATACTTTTTTTAATAAATTAAACATGCTGTATTACCTTGCTTTTAATTGTTTCTTGGCTTGTTGTATATCGTATTCTATCATTTCTACGGGGACTGCACCTTCATAATGTGTGAAGTACTTACCCTCAACATACATCACTGTAAGGGGGATGGGAAAGTTCTTAGGTAAGTGGAGTGTCGTTGCCAGTAGAGTTGCAAACGCTTCGTTGTCTGTACCGTTGGAGATAAAATAATTGATTTGATTTTTTGCCATAAATGTCTCCAGTTCATCTTGTGCAATACTGTCATGGGTAAGTATACCTGCAACAAGAAGCTCTTTTTCATACTTTTTCTGAAGATCATTCAAATAAGGGATCTCTCCGATGCAAGGCGGACACCATGTAGCAAAAAGATTTACTATGAGAATGGGTTGTGCTGTATCTTGAAACATGACTTTTTGATCGGAGACGGTCACTTTATGACTTTGTACTTTTGTGTTGATGAGTGTAAACGACCCTAGCTGTATTTCTGGTACAGATATATTTGCCTCTGCTATAGACGGCTTCACTTGAGGAAGCATATCTTCTTTCTTACCCAGTTGAAACCTTTTGTCTTCTTGGTCTATTTTAACTTTTTCCGTCAAAACTTCAGTAGTGTTCTCTGTGGGAAGAGTGGTAGGTTTAGCTTGTTTGTCTTCCCATCCTAGAAAGATGAGCAAAACAATGAGCAGTAATATTGAAAGAAGTATAGCTATTTTTTTATACACACAGACCCTTTTGGTATAATTAGTCTGGCGATTATAGCCAAAGAGCAATAAATAATAAGATGAATAGACGGATCAGTATGACAAAAGAGGCTAAAAAAAAGCAATTTAGAATGCAGAGCTTGAAACGATTGGAAAAAGTTTCTAGATCGGGTAGTTATAAAAAAGATAAGACAATAGTGCATGCACTGTATCAATATATTGTGGAAAATAAGGCCAACACTGTGATGCTTTATATACCTTTAGGAACAGAGGTGAACGTGCACCCTCTCATACAGAGATTGCGCAAGGAAAAGAAACTGCTCTATGTACCATTTATGGAAGGTGCAAGTTTTAGGTTGGTAAAATATAGACTTCCACTCAAGAAAAAGCAGTTTGGGATAAAAGAACCCAATGATTCAAAACAATACAGAATAAAAAATATAGATATCGCTATCGTACCTATCGTGGGAGTAGATACAACACATAGACGTGTTGGATTTGGTAAAGGTATGTATGATAGATTTTATGAAAAACAGAATGAATATATAAAACAAACAGTTTTTGTAGCGCGTGAATTGTGTTACAGCAAAGAGATCATAACAGACGACTATGATGTAAAAGCAGACATGATTATCACCGCTTAAATAGGTTTTGTCAAAAGCAAAGCTTGGATGGTCGAATAACGTAGGAACCTGGTTCGTATGTTATGAGACATGTAATGACCGAAGGATAAGTAATGTTAGGGATAATAGGGGTTTCCAGTATAGCTGGGATAGCTATTGGGGCAGGTGTGTGTTACCTGTGGATGAAAATAAGTACTAAGCACAAATTTTCATACATGGAATCAGAAGCAAAAGCAAAAGCTAAAGCGATAGAGAAAGAAACGGAACTTTTACTCAAATCTGCACATGTGAAAATCAAAGAAAACGAGTTGGAACAAGAGAGTGAATTTCAAAAACGTGTAGGAAAGGTAGATGAACGTAATCGTACCTTGATCTTGAAAACCAAAGAACTGACGGCTAAAGAAGAGAGTTTAAAACTCCTGGAAAAGAGAGTCTTGGAGAAAGAGACCCAGTTAGAAAAACTGGAGAAAAGAAAACAAGAAGAGATTGCCAATACGGTAGATAAAATGCAGCATATAGCTTCTTTGACAAAAGAGGAAGCAAAAGCATATATTTTAGAAAAGGTAGAAGAGCAAAGCCGTGCAGATGTTGCTAATATTGTACGTAAGTATGAACAAATAGCCAAAGAAGAAGGTGAACGAAAAGCCAATTATATTTTGGCACAAGCCACTACGCGTTATGCAGGTGACTTTGCAGGTGAACGTCTTATTAATCTTGTGAATTTGCCAAGTGATGAGCACAAAGGACGTATCATAGGCAAAGAGGGTAGAAACATCAAGACACTTGAAATGCTTTTAGGCGTAGATATTGTGATAGATGAAACACCGGGTGTGATCCTTGTAAGCAGTTTTAATCTCTATCGAAGGGCTATTGCAACCAGGGTGATAGAAATACTGGTAGAAGATGGACGTATACACCCGGGTCGTATAGAAGAAGTCCATGCAAAAGTAGAAGAAGAGTTTGAACAAAAAACCTTTGAAGAGGGTGAAAATATACTTATAGAACTGGGGCTTTTCCCGATGAATGAAGAACTAGTGAAACTTTTGGGTCGTATGAAATACAGAGCCAGCTATGGACAGAATGCTTTGGCACATACCTTGGAGGTAGCCAAACTTGCACGTGTCATGGCAGCTGAAATGGGCGGAGATGAAAAACTTGCGCTTCGTGCAGGTCTACTACATGATATCGGCAAGGCGCTGACACAGGATCTGGGTGGTTCACACGTAGATATAGGTGTGGATCTTTGTCGTAGACATGGGGAACACCCTACAGTCATCAATGCGATATATGCCCACCATGGGCATCAAGAACCAGACTCTGTAGAGAGTGCCGCGGTATGTGCTGCAGATAAACTCTCTGCAGCAAGACCCGGTGCAAGAAGAGAAGTCCTTGAAAGCTTTACAAAGCGCGTGAAAGAGGTTGAAGACATTGCCCTCAGTAAAGCCTACGTCAATCAAGCCTATGCCATTAATGCAGGTAGAGAGATACGTGTTTTTGTCAATGCCCAAAAGATGAGTGACAATGAAACCGTACTTTTAAGTAAAGAAATTGCCAAAGAGATAGAGGACAAAGTACAGTACCCTGGTGCAATAAAAGTGAATGTGATCCGAGAGACAAGGGCTGTCAATTATGCAAAGTAAAATTTTAAAATGGTTATAATTTTAAGATATTAGATAAAGGATGTATACATGAAAAAAATTTTAGTAGCGATACTATTGATAGGATTGAGTTTTCAAGCATTTGCGAAAGATACTGTGGTAGTACTGGAAACCAATGTAGGGAAGATAGAATTGAAAATGTATCCTGAAGTGGCACCGCTTGCCGTTGAAAACTTTACCACGCATGTTAAAAATGGTTACTACAATGGGCTTATTTTTCATAGAATCATTAAAGGTTTCATGATCCAGGGTGGTGATCCGACAGGTACAGGTAGAGGTGGTGAGTCTATTTGGAAAACAGATTTCAAAGATGAATTTGCACCCAATGTCGTATTTGACAGACCGATGCTGTTGGCAATGGCAAACCGTGGACCTAAAACAAATGGAAGTCAGTTTTTCATTACACTTGCACCCACACCTTGGTTAAATGGTAAGCATACTATCTTTGGTGAAGTGATCTCAGGTGAAGAAATTGTACGCAAGATGGAAAATGTTACTACGGGTAGAGGGGACAGACCCATGTTTGACCAGATAATTAAAAAAGCGTATATCAAAAAATAGATGGATTTAAATAGTTTACGAGACGAGCGTAAGAAATGGCTTACGTGGAAAAATATCATACCTTATCAGGAAGCCATTAAGTCGCTTAAAACGTATGAAGATGTTGAGGTAAAGCTTGGAAACAGAGTCGAAGTTCACATCAAGAACCTTAGTCCCCAAGATGCCCAGCAGATAAAAGAGACGGCACTTCTCATGAAGCCTTGGCGAAAAGGCCCGTTTCAGATTAATGATCTTTTTATAGACTCTGAATGGCAAAGCCAAATTAAATACAATCTGCTTGAACCACATTTTGACCTGAAAGACAAGATCGTTGGCGACATAGGGTGCAACAATGGATACTACCTGTTTCGTATGTTGTCTCAAGCACCTAAAAAACTTATAGGCTTTGACCCCTCTGCTATCTATTATTCACAATTCCAGTTTATGAACCATTTTATAAAGTCAGATATTGTGTATGAACTTTTGGGTGTAGAACATGTAGAGTTCTATGAACATAAGTTTGATACGCTGTTCTGTTTGGGTGTGCTCTATCACAGGTCTGACCCTGTTGCTATGCTGAAATCACTCTTTAAAGGATTGAATAAAGGCGGTGAACTTATTTTAGATACGTTTATGATAGATGGTGAAGGTGAAATGTGTCTGACACCTAGGGACCGTTATTCAAAGATACCAAATATCTATTTTGTACCTACTGTCAATGCCTTAAAAAATTGGTGCTTAAGGGCAGGGTTTGAAACAGTTGAAGTGTTGGAGATCATGAAAACAGAACCTACTGAACAAAGAAAAACTGAGTGGATAGACACACAAAGTCTAGAAGATTTCCTGGATCCTGATGATCATACAAAGACCGTCGAGGGATATCCTGCACCTAAAAGAGTCTACATCAAAGCAATGAAATCACTTTAAAATAGCTTAAAAATCTTCATTCTTAAAGTTACTTTTATTTTTAAATAAGGTTGATTTAGCTATAAATACGCTAATAAAAGCGAAAAGTAGACAAAATTTAAGTTTTGGACACTTGCTTATCGGATTGGAAAAGAATGAGAATATTAACGGTAGGTTTCAACGATGAATACGTTAAGGAACTTGAAAAAGAATTAGATAAATACTTTATTTGTATTGTTGACAATGCAAAAGATATGTATGATGCAACTAACTTTACAGACTTTAGACATTATGAACTGGTTGTGATCGTGGATGAAGGTGTGAAGTTTTCACTTGAGCGTTACGTGAATGAAGTCAAAAAGAAAAAGAGTGAAACGAAGATCATGATATTGACAAAAAATGTCAAAGCACAATCTGCTTTCTTCTCTTTGGGTGTAGATGATGTGATCTATCAGCATGGTGAATATCCTGATCTTATCGCTGCAAGAGTTTTGGCAAATATGAGACACCTTTTTGGTACGCAGGTGAATATTGATAAACTTGTGATCGATATCGCAAATAAAAAGATCGAATATGATGAGAAGATCGTTTCGCTCAATGGCAAGACATTTGATATCTTGGCATACCTTGCACTTCGTAAACAACGTGTTTTTTCAAAAGATGAGATCATCAATGCACTTTGGGAAGAGCCTGAGTATGTCAGTGATAATACCGTTGAAGTAGCGATCAACCAGATCAGAAAAAGACTGAAGAGTATCCTCGGATTTCAAGTGATCCATACTGTACGTAGACGCGGATATAAATTCTCTTATTAATACTTGGTGCTGACTGCACTGCATCTTTGAAGGAGTTTACTTAGTCACTTACTGACGTAAGCTTCTTCGAAACAATCTCCAAATATACAGCACATTTAACACAAATTATTCAATAAGTTTCATTAAAAATATTGCTATAATCCTTAAAACACTTTGAGGATCTACAATGCAACTTAACACCCATTTAAATATCAATACGTCACTTTGTGGAAAAGTGACAAAGCTTCAAGAAAATTATGCAGAAGTACTTCTGCATACCACACAACAGATGGCAGCGGATACACAGGGATTGGTACATGGTGGTTTTATCTTCGGTGCAGCAGATTATGCAGCAATGTCTGCAGTGAATGACCCTTATGTGGTCCTGGGAGCTTCAAGTTCCAAATTTATAGCACCTGTAAAGGTTGGTGATGCGGTACTATGTAAGGCTTCCGTTGTCAATAGTAAAGGTAAGAAAGCTGAGGTAGAAGTAGAAGCTTTTGTCAATGAAAAGCTAGTGTTTACAGGCAATTTTACAACGTTCGTATTGCCTTCGCATGTCCTAGGCTAACAGAAGCTTATGCTATACTTCATTTTTTAAATAGAAATCAAGGTAAATGACAATGAAAAAATTCTTTCTTTATGTGTTTCTGGCTCTGGCGGTATTGGCTGCAATCTTTACATATATCCTTTACAGCGAAGGTGCATTTGAAACCTATGAACCTGAACCAAAAAGTGAATTGAAACCTTTTATGAAGTGTGAAGCAGGAAAGTGTGGTTCAGGGAAACCGGAAACTGCCCAAAAAAGTGATTTAAACCCTTCTATGAAGTGTGAGACAGGAAAATGCGGTACAGGGAAATGCGGTAACGCTCAATAAAGCAGATTAGAGGATCAAAGTGTCCTCTTTACCTGTTCTATCCAAAAAGGCATGACTCTTTGTTCTGCTTTGAGGGTCGTGCTCATGCCATGGCCAGGATAGATCGTGTAATTGCCTTCTATGGTGAGCGCTTTTTCTAAACTTTTCACCATATCTTCTCCGCTTGATGAAGGAAAATCCCATCTTCCGATACTTTGTTCAAAAAGAAAGTCCCCACTGAACCATACATCATCTATCTCTATAATGGAACAGCCAGGCGTATGTCCCGGAAAGTGACGGTATTTGATCTTTACCCCTTCGATGTTCAGTGTTTCATCACCTAGGATGATATGATCAGGCTGACTAGGAGGCGTACCTTGTCCAAGAGGATCATCTGTAAGCATAAAAACATCCCCTTTGGGACAATAGATAGGCAGCCTCAGTTTCTCTTGAACCTCCGTATTTGACCATACATGGTCAAAGTGACCATGCGTGTTAAGTATAGCGACGGGATTTGTGACATTGTCAAGTACCCATTGCGTAGCACCCATGCCAGGATCTATGATAAAATCTTTTCCATCCACTGTGGCGATGTAACAGTTGGTTTGGTAAGTTCCCATAGGTTGTATTTTGATTTGCATGATATAATTCTCCTATGAATATATTTAGTCTGTTAGAACGTGCCATTATCAGTGACGATATTCTTATAAAAGAGGATTTGACCGCTCAATGTTTGGCGTATTGTACCAAAAATGAAATAAGGTGTAATGATGATTTTACCCCTCTGCGATTTTCAAAACCGTCCTATGCTTCCAAATGTCATATTGTAGATCCGAGAGAGTTGCCTGCCAGAAAAGACTTTGAGAGTAAAGAGGGGTTGGCTACCTTGGTACATGCTATTGCACACATAGAGTTTTCTGCCATCGATCTGGCACTGGATGCCGTGTATCGTTACCCACAGATGCCTCATGCCTATAAAGTAGATTGGCTTGAAGTAGCCAGTGATGAGATACGTCACTTTAAACTCTTGCGGAGCATATTGACAGAACTTGGATATGACTATGGGGATTTCCCAGTACATTGCGGACTTTTTGATGCGGCAGAGCACAGTGCAGAGAATATTCTGGACCGTATGGCGATCATCCCGCGTTACTATGAAGCATCAGGTCTTGATGTCAGCCCCCAGATCATTAAAAAACTGGACAACAAACGTAAAAATCCTCAGGTAAAAAAAGTGATAGATACACTGTATATTATCTATGATGAAGAGATAGACCATGTGTACAAGGGTGACAAATGGTTTAAATATCTTTGTAAAGAGGAAGGAAAAGCAGAAGGGACAGAAGAAGAGGTGTATTTTGAGATACTTGAACGCTATAAGTTACTCTCAAAACACCGTCCTCATGTCAATGTGGAAGCAAGAAAAGAGGCAGGGTTTTCCTGTTCTGAGATCAAAAAACTGGGTGCAAAGGAGTGTTCATGAGAGGATTTTTTGAAGCAATGCTCTTTGCACCAAAATGGTATCATTACCCTCTGATCTTGCTTCTCTTCCCGTTTTCTGTCATTTATGGGATCATGATGTCCATACGCAGGATAATGACTTCCCCAAAAGAGTTTGGGATTCCCATCATATCTGTGGGAAATCTTATCGTCGGGGGGAGTGGAAAAACACCTTTTGCCATAGCACTTGCTTCACGACTCCAAGGTGTAGTGATCATCTCTCGAGGGTATGGCCGTAAAAGCAAAGGGCTGGTCGAGGTCAGCTCTGAGGGCAAGATACTTGTCGATGTAACACAGAGTGGAGATGAATCTATGCTGATGGCACAGTCACTTCCTAAAGCAAGCGTCATAGTCAGTGAAGATAGAGCATCAGCCATAGAACTAGCCAAAGAAAAAGGTGCAAAGTGTATCATCTTGGATGATGGATTTAACCGTGTTGAGATAGAAAAATTTGAAATCGTGCTTGAACCTGAACACATCAAAAATTATCTCCCTTTCCCGGCAGGTGCATTTAGAGAATTTTGGTTCAATAAAAAATATGCAGATATTGTGGCAAAAGAAGGAGAGGCATTTCATCGACAGGTAGCGTTTGAGAACCTTAAACCCAAGATGGTACTGGTAACGGCCATTTCAAATCCGGATAGACTTAATACCTATTTGCCTGAGGGAATAGTAGATAAAGTCTATTTGGAAGATCATGCTTATTTTGAGGAAGAAAAGCTGAAAATGCTCCTCTCTGAGCATGAGGCCCAGAGTCTTCTTGTGACGCAAAAAGATGCAGTCAAAATGCAGGATTTTAAGTTACCTATCTCTGAAATGAAGTTAAAATTAGAGATCAAAGAGACTATCTTCACCCAGGTAGATGAATATATAAAGGGATATCCAGAATGAAAAATAATATTAATGTTGTAAAAACGCTGCTTGAAGCTTTACCGTTTATTAAAAAGTTTGCCAATGAAAAAATCGTTATTAAGTATGGCGGTTCTGCACAAACGAGTGATGCGCTAAAAGAACAGTTTGCACAGGATATTGTACTGTTGCATCTTGTAGGGATGAAACCTATTATCGTACATGGCGGAGGTAAAAGTATTACAGACCTTCTTGCCGATTTAGGGGTAGATACGAAGTTTATAGATGGACAGAGAGTCACGACAAAAGAGGTGATGCGTATCGTAGAGATGGTATTGAGCGGAGAGATCAACAAAGAGATCGTCTCTTTGCTTGATAATCATGGGTCCAAATCCATTGGGATCTCTGGAAAAGATGGCGGTTTTTTGAAGGGTATACCTAAAGATTTTGAAAAGTTCGGTTATACGGGTATCATCGAACATGTCAATCCTGAAATTGTAAATAACATCATTGAAGACGGTGCGATACCTGTGATCGCTCCTATCGCTGGAAGCAGTACGATGGGACATCCTGGATTTAATATCAATGCGGATCTTGCAGCAAGTAAAATAGCGGTAGCTTTACAAGCAAGAAAAGTACTTTTTCTGACAGACACTCCTGGTGTGTTAGATAAAGAGATGCAATTGATTACAAACCTAAGCATAGAAAAAACAGAATCCCTTAAAGCAGACGGAACGATACAAGGGGGTATGGTACCTAAAGTGGATGCCTGTATAGAAGCTTTACGTGGTGGCGTAAAAAAAGCACATATCATCGATGGTCGAGTGGAGCATTCATTACTTCTGGAAATTTTAACAAGTTCGGGTGTAGGAACTTGTATCGAACTCTAAAGTGGAACGCATGTTCAAAAAATCATTGACGGTTCTTCTTGTAATCGTATTGTGTTTCTCTGTACTGCAGGCAAAAGAATCATCGAAGAAAAAAGCACTTAAGAAAGAAGTATACCAAGCTGTATGGGAAAAAACGTATGGTGGAGATGACGGAGATATTGCAAATGGTATCGTAGCACTTGAAAATGGTGAATATGCCTTGGTAGGTACATGTAAATCGTTTGGTGCACAAGGTACGGATATGTGTGTAGTACGAATGAATGGCAAGGGTGAGATACTATGGCATATATTACTTGGCGGGAAGAAAAAAGACGTCGGTAAAGCCATAATCCGTGCAGCAGATGGCAGCCTTATCATACTTGGTACTTCCAAGTCTTTTGCAAAACACTATGATAGAGATATTTATGTCGCAAAAGTATCTTTGGAAGGCAAGCTGGTCTGGGAGAAAAGTCTTGGCGGTAAACGTGATGAATTTGCCGGAGATATAGCAAGAACAGATGATGAAGGTTTCCTGGTTGTAGGTGACAGTAACTCCTTTGGTAATGGATATAAAGATGTCTATATCGTCAAACTTGATCAAAATGGAAAAGAGATCACATCTTATGTCATAGGTGGCGAAAAAGAAGACAGTGCCCAAGCCCTTACACGTACATCTGACGGTGCTATGATGCTTGTGGGATACCGTGAGCTTGAACGTTCTGGAAATACAGACTTTTTTGTGATGAAACTGGACCAAAACGGAAAGAAAATTTGGGCTAAAACCTATGGAGAAGAACAGGCAGACCGTTTAAATGGTGTGACAGCTACAGCAGATGGCGGTATTGTGGCAACAGGTTCAACACGTTCTTATAAAAGTGCACAAACGGATATGTCAGTCATGAGATTAGACAATGATGGCAATATTGTATGGCATAAAATTTATGGATTTAAATATTATGAATACGGCAATGCAGTGACTGGTACAGGTGACGGATCAGTGATGGTTGCTGGAGGTACAAGTACTTTAGGAAAGGGCGATCACAGTGCCTATATGCTCGCGCTTGATCAATCGGGTAAGCTTCTCTGGTCACATGTCTATGGGGACAGAAATAAAGATAGAATGAATGCAATTGCACGCATGGATGATGGAAGTATAGTTGCAGCCGGTGGAAGTGACAGTTATAGTAGAGCAAGTAAATTTTATCTGTTAAAACTAGAAAAACAATAAAAAATTGTAAATTTTTAAAATTTTTTTAGAATTTAAGTTATTTCTCTTAGGTAAGTGTGCTATAATTCTTTCATACGGTTATACTGTATTGAAAAAGCCAAGTTCATCGCGAGGTGGGTACGGAAAGTTATGGGTCTCACGTAGATCGCCAGACTACCAATAGAGATATAAACTCATCTATCTTTTAGAAAGTTTCATTCTTCTATTACCTGAGTATTTTAGTGTTTGTTTGTCTCTATAATTTTATTAGTTGACATTCTTTTCCCTAAAAAACATTCTTCTCCTATAATTGTAGGACAAATAGATACTAGATACTTGAGTTTACTTCATACCTATATTCCCCCTAATTTCTTATAACCCTTAGCTTATTTAGCTATAATTCTTATTAATATAAACAGTAGGATAATATAGATGCAATTCATTGAGACACGGGGAAATGACGGACAGAAACCTTCATCTGTACCATTTTCAGAAGCGATACTCAGCCCAAGTGCTAGTTTTGGTGGGTTATATGTACCCAAAGAACTCCCAACTTTAGATAAAGAATTTTTAGAGGGACATCTCTCTAGCCATTATAAAACATTGGCATTAGATTTTTTAGAACAGTTTGGTATAGATATTGAAACAGAAGTACTGGTAGAAGCGTTAAAAAGATATGATGCTTTTGATGATCCTTCAAATCCGGTACCACTTTCTCAAATAGAAGATGACTGCTTTGTCTCTGAACTCTATCATGGACCAACAAGAGCCTTTAAAGATATGGCATTACAACCTTTTGGGTACGTGTTAAGTAAACTGGCACAAAAAAGAGGTGAAAACTATCTTATTATGGCGGCAACGAGCGGAGATACCGGTCCTGCTACACTAGAAACATTTAAAAACCAAGAGGGTGTTAAAGTAGCTTGTCTTTATCCTGATGGGGGCACATCGGATGTTCAAAGACTTCAAATGGTCACTGAAGATGCTTCGAACCTTAAAGTGATCGGTGTGAAAGGTAACTTTGACGATACGCAGAATACACTCAAAGATCTGCTTGCCTCTGAAGATTTTAAAGCAGAATTGGAAGAGAGAAATATCAAGCTTTCCGCAGCGAATTCTGTAAACTTTGGACGTATTATCTTTCAAGTTATTTACCATATTCACTCATACCTGGAGTTGGTACGCAAAGAGAAGATCCAAATGGGTGAAAAGATCTATTTGGTTGTCCCAAGTGGTAACTTTGGTAATGCTTTAGGTGCCTATTATGCAAAGAAGGCAGGACTTCCTATAGAAAAGATCCTTATCTCATCAAATATCAATAATATTTTGACAGATTGGATCACGAATGGTGCATATGATCTTACGACACGTTCACTCATACAGACAGAATCACCTGCAATGGATATTTTGAAAAGTTCAAATGTTGAACGTATCATGTTTGATAAATTTGGTCCAGAACGTACCAAAGAGCTTATGGAAGCATTGGCTAAAGACGGTAAGTATCAATTGACTGCAGATGAACTTGCATTGCTGCGTGAAGATTTTGATGCTTCTTTCTCAGATGATGAAGAGTGTGAAACTGTGGTAGGCGAATATGCAAAAAAAGGGTACATTATGGACCCGCATACAGCAACATGTATGAGAGCGTATAAAACGTTAAGAGAAAAAGATCTCAAAACCGTGGTTTATTCGACTGCGGAATGGACTAAATTCAGTCCGTCTGTTTCAAAATCATTGGGTCATGAAGTCAAAGATGATGTAGAAGCATTAAAATGGGTGAGTGAAAATGCAGGGGTCACTGTACCGCCTATGATACATGGTTTATTTGAAAAACCTATTGTTCATTCTGTTGTTGTTCCAAAAGAATCCATTAAAGGAGAGATGTTAAACTTTTTATAGTTTAACATAACGTAATGTCCAGAAAACATTTTGTCTATTTAATATTATCTTCTTCTTTATGTCTAGAGGCAGCCACTGCAAGATCAATGGTTGATTGCAGGGTTGTCACTGGCAGTATTACTGAGTGCAATCTTTACGGGGCAAAATTTCTTAAATCAAAAGAGATTGTGCATGAATTGGATAGACAAAAATTGATCAGAGAAAAAACGTTACCTATCCCTGAAAAAAAGCGTTTTGTCAAAGTAGTTTCCGTAGAGGATATGATAGAACGACATGTAAAAGTTCAAGAGTCTGTACGTTTTAAAGGAAGTGAAAAAGCACCTATAAAGCCTACAAAAACAAAAGAACCTGTCACGCAAGTCATACTTGATGACAAAATAGAAGAGATAGAGGTTTGTGAAGTTCCCCCGCGTATCGAAAGAGAACTTTTAGAAACAATAGTACCTGAGAGACCTCAAATTGTTTACGGTGATTACAGCGTTGTAAGCGGCGATGCGCTTATTAAGATCGCAAAGAAATTTGGGTTAAAAGCAAAAGAGATCGCCACGATCAATGGTATTACACTTCAATCTCCTTTACGTATCGGACAGAAATTAAAGCTCCCTTTTGAACAAAAGATGATTGATGCAGTCTCTTCTGGTAAATATATTATCGAGAAGGGAGATTCGCTTATTTCCATTGCCAAAAAGTTTAAACTGTATCCTAGAGAATTGGCAGAGTTCAACGGAATTAAAAATTATGCGCTCATACGTATAGGTAAAATCATAAAACTGCCACTCCCTCATATCCTGGCACAGATAAAAACCAAGAAAAAACTGCGTGTAACCGCAACTGCGTATACGTCACATAAAGGACAAACTGACAGTACACCTTTCTTGGCAGCATGGAATAACCGTCTGCGTCCAGGCATGAAGATCATTGCGGTCTCCAGAGATATGTTAAGTAGGTATGGGATGCGAAATGGGACAAAAGTACGTATTTCTGGTTTACCTGGGTATTATACTGTACGGGATAAAATGAATAAACGCTATAAAAGACGTATAGATATTTATATGGGAATAGACATAAGAAGAGCGCTGCGTTGGGGAAGACGCAGTGTGGTGGTATACTGGAATTAAAGAGACTCGAAAATCTCCAAAACTTCCAGATATCGGTCACTTTTTTCTTCATACAAGCTTTCAAGTTTTGACAATTCATCACTCAGTGCAGTGAGACCTTTTTCCTGATAGCATTCCGGATCTTGCAAACATGCATTGAGTGTATCTATCTGCTGTTCCAGGGCTTCGATCTCATCAGGTAATGTATCATAATCCCTTTGCTCTTTATAACTCAGTTTTGTCTGTTTTTTGTCACTGACCGGCGTCTCTTTTTTCACAGATGTTTTGACCTCTTGTTCCAGAGTATCAAGCGCTTTCATCTCTTTTTCTATCTCCAGGTACTCAGTATAGGTCTGATAAGACTCTTCAACGACACCATTGCCTTTAAAGATAAAGAGCTTGGAAGCTATCTTGTCTATGAAGTAACGGTCATGTGAGACAAAGAGTATGGCTCCAGGAAAGTTGATGAGTTTTTCTTCTAAGATATTAATGGTTTGGATGTCCAGGTCATTGGTAGGTTCATCCAAGATAAGACAGTCTACTTTTTTAGCCAAGAGTAATGCCAGTGCCACACGGTTCTTCTCTCCGCCTGAAAGCATACCTACTTTTTTAGCCAGGAATTCTTTAGGGAAAAGAAAAGATTTCAGGTAACCGTAGACGTGAAGATTGACCCCTTGTACTTCTATGTGGTCTCCCCCGTCAGGACAAAAAGTTTCAATAAGTGTTTTTTCGTTGTCAAGCATCTCTCTATGCTGGTCAAAATAACCGATAGAAAAGTCTCCCTGTTTGATGAGTCCGCTTTGGGGTTTGATGCGTCCAAGCATCAGTTTTAAAAGCGTAGATTTCCCCGCACCATTGATACCTACAATGGCTATTTTGTCTTTTTGAAGGATACGTGTACTAAAGTTTTCTATGAGCTTTTTCCCCGGAACCGAGTAAGAGATATTTTCAAGTTCAAAAAGCATCTTTTTACGCGACACACCTTCATCCCGGTTAAAGTGTTTTTTCTCACGTTCAAGTTCGACCATCATCTTCCGAATGAGCGTAGGGTTTTTCTTGGCTTCATCACGAAGTTCATAGACGCGTTTTTTACGTCCCTGATTACGTTTTTCTCTGGCTTTGACCCCTTTACTTAACCAGGCTTCTTCTTGTTTGAGAAGTCTCAGAAGGTTTTCATGACCTTTTTTTAGGGCATGCATACGCGCTTCTTTTTGTTCAAGGTAGCTCATGTAGCCCCCGGTATAACTTACAAGATCCTGATTATCCACTTCTACAACACGTGTGGCAATGGTGTCGATGAAATGTCTGTCGTGTGAGATAAACAGCAAGGTAAAATTTCCTTTAAGAAGCATCTCTTCTAAGAACTCAACCATATAGACATCAAGGTGGTTGGTCGGTTCATCAAGAAGCAGCACATCGGGTTTTTTAAGTATGAGAGATGCCAGGGCTACACGGCGTTGTTCCCCTCCTGAAAGAGAGACTACAGGACGGTCTTCATAGGCTTTAAGCTGAAACTCCTGCATCACACGTTCTATCTTGTCATCAAGGTTCCAGGCATTGTGATGGTCCAGAAAAGAGGAAACTTTTTCGAGTTTTGTGAGCAGCTCTTCATTTTCAAACTCTTCAGCCACTTTGAGACTCAGTGTATCATACGCCTCTTTGGCTTCTTTGAGTTCAGTCAGTTCATTGAATATCGCGTCTCTGACTGAAAGACCCGGATCAAAGTGAGGCTGTTGTGCAAGCATCTCTATCTGTACCGAACTGTTCACCACTCTTTTCCCGTCTGTAGGTTCCTCTTCTCCCATGATGATCTTCATCAGTGTAGATTTCCCGCAGCCGTTTTGACCCACAATAGTGACACGTTCACCTTCATTCAGGTGAAAATCAACCCCATTGAGAAGTAATTTGATGTCATATTGTTTTTTGATGTCAAAGAGGTCGATGAGTGCCAAAATGCTTCCTTGTAATATAATGGTGCAATTATAGCAAATAGAGTGGTCTTTAAGGCTTGATTTGGTATATTTCTCCATTATATACCAAGGAAATCTATGCTAGAAACCATTACCATCTTTTATTCTATTTATACCTTTATGAAACTCTATATCTCTATGATGCAGATAGGGTATATCAATGAAGAAAAAAGAAAAACACCTGTACTGATGTCAGCTGACAAATACCTGACAGCAGGAAACTATGCCGTGGCCAACGGAAAACTTTCACTTGTGACTACTTTTGTGGATTATTTGGTATTTATCTGGTGGGTCTTTGCAGGTTTTGCCTGGCTTTCATCACTGGTTCAGGTAGAAGGAAACATCATGCAGGCTGTTGTGTTCCTGTTTGGTTTTATTATCGTCAATTACGTGATAGGACTTCCTTTTGAACTCTATCAAAAGTTTAAGATAGATGAAGAGTTCGGATTTAACAAGATGACTGCAAAAATGTATGTGATAGATATGCTAAAAACGAGCCTGTTATTTTTCATTTTGGGTGGTGCGATCTTTGCGCTTTTATCTTGGATCATACAGAGCTATGAAGCATGGTGGATCTGGGGATTTGCAGCCATGTTCACTGTAGCGGTGATGGCAAATCTGTTGGCTCCCACCTTTATGGCGTTGTTTAACAAGTTTTCTCCACTCGAGGAGGGGGAACTTAAAGAAAAGATCACCGCAATGATGAACCAGGCCGGACTTAAAAGTGACGGTATCTTTGTGATGGATGCCAGTAAACGTGACAGTCGTTTGAATGCATTTTTCGGTGGATTGGGTAAGAGTAAACGTGTGGTTCTCTTTGATACACTTTTAGAAAAACTCAATACCAAAGAACTCCTTGCCGTACTGGGACATGAATTGGGTCATTTCTCACATGGTGATATTTGGAAAAACATAGGGTTAATGGGAGTACTTCTTTTTATCGCATTTTATCTCTTTGGACATTTACCGGATGCACTGTTCACACAGATGGGTGTGGTTCCTGAAGCAGGAGTGCAGATCGCTATGCTGATGTTGTTGTTACCGCTTGTGAGTTTTGTTTTTACACCATTTATGTCGTATGTAAGCCGTCATAACGAGTATGCAGCCGATGAATACGGTTCGCAAATGGGTGGTAAAGAAAATCTGGTATCCGCACTGATGAAACTTGTGACAGAAAACAAAGCATTTCCAAAATCACATCCATTGGTGATCTTCTTTTACTATACGCATCCGCCAGTGCTTGAAAGACTCAAAGAGTTGGGCTTTGATGCATCCAATACTATCGTAGGTGAAGAGACATCATTGCCTAAAGATGGTATTTTCGCACATATGGACAGAAATGACGATTAAAGAGGGGCTCATTTGGGCCAGAGAAGCACTCAAAGAGGCGTGTGAACGTCCTGCTTTGGAGGCAGAATTACTCTTGGCCTATCATCTTGGACAAGACCGTACCTATTTACTGATACATGAGAGAGACAGTTTTCCCGATGTGGATACATTTCAAAAACTTATTCAAAGAAGGGCTGCCCATGAACCTTACGAATATATCGTGGGATCAGCCAGTTTCTATGACATTCATCTGGAAGTGGAAGAGGGGGTACTGATACCCCGCCCTGAGACGGAGATACTTATAGATCTGGTCGCAGAGATCATAGAAAAAGAAAAGATCACCCGTATCGCTGAAATAGGGGTAGGCTCGGGTGCGATCTCCATTGTGTTAGCCCGTAAATTTCCACAGCTTCATATTATCGCAACAGATATTTGTGATACTCCGCTAAAAGTAGCAAAGAAAAACATTGAAACATTCGGTGTGGGTAAACAGATAGAACTTCGCAAGTCTCATCTTATAGATGAGGTACCTGAAGATCTGGAATTAGTGGTTTCCAATCCTCCTTACATCGCAGAAGATTTTTTACTTGAATCCAATGTCATTGATTATGAACCCAAAGAAGCACTTTTTGGCGGAAGAGTAGGAGATGAGTTGCTTAAACAGATCATTTTGGATGTGAAGGAGAAAGGGGTGAAATACCTTGCTTGTGAGATGGGATATGATCAAAAGGGACCCATACAAGAGTTTGTTAATGAAATCGGTGTAGAATACATAAAATTTTATATGGATCTGGCACAGTTTGACCGGGGATTTGTGATTAAATTTAAAGAAAGTGAGTAAGCATGAACAGATATTTTAGAATGGTAACCATGACATACCTTATATTTTTGAGTGCAGCGCTTGGAGCAGGGCTCTTTGCCGGTATCGTAGTCGCACCTGTCACTTTTCACACAGAACAATGGCTAGGCAGTGAAGTGCTCACGCAGTTTCAAGAGGGCCAGATCATGACAGAGAACTTTTTGAGGCTCTCTTATCTGCTCAATGTACTACTTGTGTCTGTGGTACTGTATGAAGGGTATAAGTTTAAAAAGTTTGAGAGAGACACTCTGACACAAGTGGCCACATTTTTTGTATTGGCAACAGGGCTGCTTTTTTCCCAGTACTATATCCCGGATATTGTTGCGATGCAGGAACAAGGGGTGGAGGCAACTAAATCAGTAGCTTTTATCAATACGCATAAAGGAAGTGAGATCAATTTCAAGATCTTTTCTTTGGCTCTGCTTGTACTGATCATACAGAATATGCGAAAGGCATGTAAGTAGCGAGTATGAGCGAAATTTTATCCCACCCTTTCCAACCTATCGTATTTAAAGATACCCAAACAATGATCCTGGGTTCTTTCCCCAGTATACAGTCTTTTGAAAAGAATTTTTACTATGCACATCCACGCAATCAATTCTGGAAGATCCTTGAAAGTGTGACATCCTATCCTGCGAACACACGCGATCAAAGACTCTGGTTGCTGAAAGAGTGTAAATTAGGGCTTTGGGATATGATCAAAGGGTGTAGTCGGGAGAACTCTCTTGACAGTTCTTTGGAAAATGAAGAGGTCAATGACCTGGCTGCATTTTTAGAAGAGCATCCGAATATTACTAAATTGGCCTTTACAGGGAAAAAGGCTGAAGCACTTTTTAAAACACATTTTTCACACCTCAGTATAGAAACAGTCTACCTTCCTTCACCCTCTGCAGCCTACGCAAAAATGAGCTTTGAGAAGAAAGTAGACGAGTATAAAAAACAGTTGGGGTACAGTTAATGGCAGTTTGGGCTATAGGTGATCTACAAGGGTGCTATCATTCGTTTAGAGCATTACTGGAAAAGATAGAGTTCGATGTCACCCAGGACAAGCTTTGGATCGCAGGAGATTTGGTCAACAGAGGAGAAGGTTCACTGGAAACACTGGAATATCTTTACAGCATGAAAGAAAATGTTGAGATCGTTCTGGGTAATCATGATATTAGCCTCATAGCGGCGTATTATGGGATCAAAAAATCAAATCCGACCATTGACCCTATACTTGAGTCGCCTGAAGCCCAAAAGCTCATAGATTGGCTTAGAGGGCAAAAGTTCTTACATGTGGACTATCAACTGGGGTATTGTATGGCCCATGCCGGTATCTCCCCAGAGTTTGATCTGGGTATGGCGATGATGTATGCAAAAAGTGTGGAAGAGAAACTGCAAAGTGATCATGCTGCTGCCTGGTTGGAGCAAATGTTAAAACAGGGAAGTAACCGTTTTAACAGGGATGCGAGTCTTATAGACATCGACCGTTACATCGTCAGTGCCTTCACACGCATGCGCTTTTGCTATGGTGACCATAGACTTGATTTTGACCAAAAAGGCCCCCCTACAGATGAGCTGAGAGAACAAGAGTTAAAACCCTGGTTCGAATGTGATTATCGTAAAGATATTCATCTGCGTATTATTATGGGACACTGGTCAGCTTTGGGATTTTATCAAGATGAGCATGTATTGGCTCTTGATACAGGATGTGTCTGGGGTGGCAAACTCACGGCTGCACGCATAGACAGTGATGAAGTGGAGATCGTCTCTGTAGAGTGCAGCAAAGAAGATGAAGATGAAGAACAAAGAGAAGAATCTACTTTACCAGATACATCACAAATGTAAATATATGGATGTTTTCATCATAAAACCTCTTATATAGCAAACTTCTTGTATCTTTGAGTGAGTATAGAGGGTTTAGCGAGGTGTTTTGAAGCTAAAATATAAGGGGTGACTACACTATCTTTTACTTTTTAGCTATAATCCGAGAATAATCGATTTAAAGAAATATTTTAAGAATAGGAAGAAAAATGTTCCCAGGATCAAAGATAAGAAAAGGCTTCTCAATGAAAGTCAGTGGAATCCATCTTAATCGTCCAGACTTGCATAATATAGCGGCAGAATTAGGTATTGGCACTAGAGATGTACTTGCAAAAGATGGAATACTGACCATTTACAACACCTCTAAAGCATGCCAAGAAATTATAGATGATAATGCTTTGGTCTCATTTATTTCAATGGCACTAGAGATCCCTGCTGAAGATATCAGTGAGTTAAACGAAGTGGTAGAAGAACCTGTAAAAATAGAGTTTGATCCAAGTGATTTTGAAGATGAGGATGATGACTAGTTACTCATATCACATTTAAAATAAAAGGAAGTCACCCCTTTATTTTAGCGATTATTTTACTCATTCTCTTCTTGAGCTATCTCTGCACGTATTTGATCCATATCAAGTCCCTTAACATGATCTATGAGTTTGTCAAAGGCTTCTTCAGGTAGAGAACCTGCTTGATTAAGCAGGATGATACCATCTCTGACTACCATAATTGTTGGGATAGATTGGACACTATATTGTGCTGATATAGCTCGTTGTTCTTCTGTGTTGACCTTAGCAAAAACGACATCAGGGTACTTTTCTGATACTTTTTCAAAAATGGGAGCAAACTGTATACAAGGGCCACACCATGATGCCCAAAAATCGATGATGACTATTTCGTTGTTATCAAGTGTTTCGTTAAAGTCTTTTGTTGTTAAATCTATACATGCCATAGTGGGTCCTTTATATTTGAATGGAGTATAACATAGCGATTGTTTTTGCCCACTTAATAGTGTCACTTAGATCATGTATGTTTATCTTCTTCTTTCTCATATGATATCTACGAGGAACAGATAAGTTTGATATTCTTGGACTTCATGGGTGTTGGTATGCATAAATATTCTAATGCATGGTGTTCATCAAAGAGAGCTAAAGCTACCGTTCGAAGTTCATTTACTATGCTAAAGTCGTGCTCCTCAGCTTCACTAAGCATCTTTTTTCTAAACGTACTGCTAAGTTAATCTTTAACAATATGTCCCACAAATTTGGACATATTATCTAAGATCTTTCCACCTTTTCTAAAGCCAAGTCCAGAAGCTTCATAAGCATAAAATACACCTGCCTGATAGGATTGACCTTCTGTATCTTTTGGCAGCTCTGTATAGGCTTGATAGACCATTTTATGACTGTCGTAGTCACCTGCCACACTTTCTATATCATTGAATACTTCATCCAAAATACTCACACTGCCACCTTCTCTACCAAAAACAGGTTTTTTTACTTGTTTTTTCCCTTCCAATGGTTCAAAAGAACTCTCAAGTAGAAGAGGGTGATTAGGATAGAGATCCCATAGTATCTTGAGTAAACCTTTACTCTGAAAAAGCAGGGTATAAGCCGGGTTGAAAATGATGGCCTTTTGATTTTTGATGATATTGGTAAGCAGCATCGCCAGGTCTGACTCTTCGAGTGCGATGTCTTCCCATGGAATGAGTTTAAACCACAGTTCATAGTTCTTGTTTTCATAAAAGATGCCCTCATCCGGGGAGAATTCTATGTCGTCTATGTAGGCAAACTCTGTATTGTATCCTGCTTCTGTTGCTATGTGCTGGAGGAGCCTTACTGTATTTTCTTCTTCAGAGTTTCCTCTGACAGAGGTAAAGAGAAAGTTCCATCCGTCATAACGTTCCTCAAATGTAGAAACATCTTCTTCCAGTGTTACCAAACGCTTGAAATTGTCTACCAGTGATTCATAGAGTGCATTAAACTGACGCTCTTCTTCAAGACCATCTTTTTTGAGCATGGCCCACTGAATAATGGCTGTTTCGAACAGTGCAGTGGGAGTATCTGCATTGAATTCTAAAAGTTTGATGGGTTTTCCATCTACGCCACCGGCTAGATCAAAACGTCCGTATAGATGCCAGTGTACATCATTTTCCCATGACTCTTTGATCACTTCTACGAGATTAAAAGGTATGCCTATCTCATGAAAGAGGTTATTTTCTATGACATGTTCTGCTGCTTCCACAACCATGTCATAAAGCGTATTGGTCGCTTCATAATACGCCTCAGCTTCCTCTTCAGAGATGACAACCAGTGTATCTGAGATATAACTTGTTTCATCACGGTCTGTATGCCATACAAAACCGAGCGATTCTAAATAGTCTGTATCTAATGGTGTGGTTTTTTGCAAATGTAACATCATTTATCCACCAAAGAAACCGCCGGTACGGCTTGAAGCGCTTTTATTTCCAAAAAAACCACTTCTTTTAGCGCTTCTTTTTTTAGCTGCATCAAAACTTTTTTGACTTCTTGTATAGGTTGAAGGAGATTTGTATCCTGCTTTTCTGTTGTTTTGGTAGTTCTGGTTACCAAAAAGCTTAGATCCTATCCAAGAACCAATGACTGCACCAGCCATACTCGATAGCAGTATTTCTCCCAGACCCATACCGCCTTGTTGCGACATTTGAGGATTTTGTTCTTTGGTAAGGGTAGAAGTCCCATTGTCAATCTTGGCTGCCTCTTGTGCCACCAGCGCATCCATCTCAGGCTTTGTCAATACGCGTTCTGTTCCATCGAGTTGTTTCAGTACGATACGTGTTTCCTCTGCAGGAAATTCATCTTTAATCTGGTATCTGCCCGGGGCAGTCTCCTCTATAATGACAAATGCATTTTGCGCTTTAGCTTCTTCCTGCTGTTGCTGGTTATTGCTAAAGCAACCTGTTACACCGGTAGCTAAAAGCGTACCAAGACCAGTTGCCGTTGCCATGGTTGAAAGTTTTTTTAAATGTTTCATAGCATTCCCGTAATAATGATTTGGAGAATCATAGCAAAATATAATTAATAGAAAGGAGGAAAAAATGTAGGGAAAGGTAAAACAGAGAAGGAAGAGTTTCTCTGCTTTAGATCATAAAAAGGAATAGGTGTATTTAGTCCATTTGCTTTCTAAGGAAAGTAGGTACATCTAAGATATCTTCATTGTCACCATTGTATCCACCTACAACCATCTTACTTCTTACAGTATTGATGTCACAAGTGTTAGAATTTAAAAGTGTTTTTTGTTTTGTGACTGTTGGTTCAGCAACAGCATTTTTATCTTCAAATCCGGTAGCAACGATAGTGATCTTCACTTCATCTACTTCCATATTCTCATTGGTTGTTGTACCAAAGATCACAGATGCATCTTCATCTGCACTCTCTTCAACAATACTCATCGCTTCACCGATCTCCATGATTGGATAATCAGGGTGGATGTCAAAGTGTACAAGTACACCCATAGCACCATCGATGGAGATATTGTCAAGCAGTGGAGACTCAATAGCCGCTTTTGCTGCATCATAAGCTGCATTGGTTCCTGTACTATATCCTGCACCCATAAGAGCAAGACCTCTATGACTCATCACCGTTTTCACATCGGCAAAGTCAAGGTTGATATCATTTTCCCCATGAGAAAGAATGACTTTGGAGATACCGCCTACGGCTTGCGCAAGAATATCGTCTACCATTCTAAAGCTCTCTTTGATACCAAGGTTTTTCTCAACGATAGAAAGAAGTTTTTCATTAGGTACAACAATGATCGAATCACTCTCTCTTTTGAGTTCTTCTAAACCTTCTTTTGCAAGCTTTGTTCTTTTTCTACCTTCAAATTTAAAAGGACTTGTTACGATGGAAACAGTCAGTGCACCTACTTCTTTTGCAGCCTGTGCAATGATCGGCGCTGCACCTGTACCTGTTCCCCCACCAAGACCCGCAGAGATAAAGACAATATCTGAACCCTCAAGCATCTTTTTGATATCTTCAAAGCTTTCAAGTGCAGCTTCTCTACCCTTGTCAGGAAGCATACCTGCACCCAATCCTCTTGTGGCATTGATACCTAATTGCATTTTGTATGGTGCTAAAGAACTGTCCAGTGCTTGTGCATCCGTATTGGCAACGATCAGATCAATAGTGTTAATTCCTTCACTGATCATGTGATTGATCATGTTACCACCGCCGCCACCGACGCCGATAGCTTTGATCTTCGCTCCATTTGTGTGACACTTTGTTTCGACGATGTCTATTTCAAACTCTTCCATGTTTTCCCCCTTTATTTGATGTGTTTAAAAATACTTTTAAAAAAGCTGCCTTGCCCAACTGGCCAGTTTTTTAAATGGATTTTTATTTTCATGACCTAGGTCCGATAGATCATCAAATGATATATCAGCCCCTTCCTGATCTTCTTGTTTGTGTTCTTTGTGTTCTTTGTTTTCTTTCTGACTTCTCGTTGCCTGTACCTCTTCGGTATTATTTGCTGTATGACCTATCCTGATGTCCTTGAGGTTATCTTCGAACATAGCTTTTGAATGTAATAACTCTTGTTGGAAATTGATCTCATATTGTGTATGACCACCTGCTTTATAGAGCAGCAGACCCACTACCGTTGAAAATGCCGGGTCTTTGAGTTCATCAAAAAGACCATTGACATTATCTGGGTAACCTACTCTTACAGGCATACCAGTGAAGATGGCTTGTGCCAATTCTCTCATACCTTTAAGTTTTGTCATACCTCCAGTCAAGATAATACCGGCACCTATTTGCTCTTTTAATGCGGATTTCTCCAATGACTTTGACAAGATCATGAGTGCTTCTTCTACACGTGAGAAAATAACAGAATGAACCACTTCTAAAGAGACACCATTACGACTCTCTTCATCACCAATGATAGGGAGTTCTATAATTTCATTTGAACTCTCAATAAGACTCCCATGACGCACTTTTACATTTTCAGCTATTTGCAAAGGTGTATGCAGTGCCATGGAGAGGTCATTGGTGATGTGGTTTGAACCTACTCCTAAGAAATCATTGTATCTGATGGAGTTACCCGTGTGGATGACAAGATTACTTGTTTGGCCACCCAGGTCAATGACTGCAACACCAAGTTCTTTTTCATCTTCATCCATCGTAGCAATAGCAGAAGCATAACCGCTTAAGACAATACCATCTATCTCAACACCTGCTGAACGTACTGCTTTTTTAAGATTAGAAAGATTTGATTTTTGTGTCATGATGATATTGACATCTACTTCCATACGACTTGCATTCATACCGAACGGATCTTCAATGAAGTCTTGATCGTCTACTCTAAAGTTGTAAGGCAATACATGGATAATATCATATTCAGTGGGTACGTTTGCATTGTAAAGTGCTGTTTGCATCACACGATTGATCTCTTTAATGGAGATGTCTTTATGTGGGATGTTGACAATACCCGTAGAGTTAAGACTCTTGGCATAGGCATTTGAAATAGAAACCGTTGCAGAAGAAATGTTACTCCCTGCTATACGTTTTGCATCGCTAATGGCTTTTTTGATAGATTTAGAAGCAAGTTCTATGTTGGTGATCGCACCTTTCTTAACCCCTTGGGATTTAGAGATGCCATGTCCTTGAATGGTGACTTCAGAGTCTTCGATTTCAGCGATGATAGCGCATATCTTAGTGGAACCGATATCAATAGCTAAAACTGTGTCACTCAATTTGTCAGCCCTCCCATATAGACTTCTGTAGGATATTGTTTATCTAACATCTTAATCAGGTTCGATTCAAATGTACTTTGCTTAAGTTTACTTGCAGTCTGTTTAACAAAATCTGTCTGATTTGCATCCATCGGAAGCAGTTTTTGTTCTAAGATATTATAAACTATAACCTTGTCGAATACGCTTATGATACCTTTTTCTTTTGATGATGTAAAGAGTTTTTGTAAAAATTGTAAACTTTCTTGGGTATTTAATGGATTTAGGTTGACATTTTCTTCTAATTTGACAAAATCTGAGATGATCGCATCGTTCTGATCAAAGTTTTTAAGTGTTGACTCTGCCAAGGTTAAAAGCGCCTCTTTTTTAGCCTGCTTTTCATAAAGTACTGTCACTTCTTCTTTGGCCTCTTCATAGGTTTTTACCCTTGGTAATACAATGTTCTCTATTTTTACCGTTACATAGGCATCTGCAACGACTTTTGGCTTAAGTATATCTCCCACGGATTTTTCTTTCAAGGCACTCCATACTTCTTCTGTAAGCTTGGTATCACCCATTGGAAGGGTGATCTTCTCACTGTTGTCCAGGGTCCCTTTTTTAAATGCGATATAGGCTTTTTGTGCTGTTTTTTTTGTTTTCTTTATTTTAAGATCTTTGGTTACCAATACTTTGGCTTCTTCGAAAGGGAGTTGTTTCCCTGTTCCATCTGTATAGTTGAAGCTGTTTGCCTCATAGTGTGCTCTTATTTCATCCTCAGTGACAGCTGTATTTTGACTTTGTGTCCATACGACAGAGAGGTCATACATTTGCGGTGTCAAAAAGTTCTCTTTTTGCATCTCCCAGTAGGCTTTGACTTTTGTTTCATCAATAACGAAGTTAAGGTCAGCGTTTGTCAATACTTTGTATGCCAACTTGTCACTTACATTCATCGCTGCAGAAATAGCTTCTTCCTCAAGTGGCAAAGTACCCACGGCAAGTAATGAAAATGTTTTTTCCAGGATAAGTTCTTCTCTGAGCGTCTCTTCGAAGGCATTGGCTCTAAGTCTTTGACTTTTAAGGTAACCGTCATAGATCTCTTTAACGAAAACACCATCTTTTTGGAAGGCTCTGATCTCTTGTAATTTCTGTGCTACTTCAGCATCTGAAACAATGATACCCAGGTCTTTTGCAAAGTTCAGGATCTTGGCCTGTGTTGCCAGTCTGGCGAATGCCTGTTTGATCAGTCCCATCTCTTGGGCTTTTTTATCATCAAGTTGACCTTGCATTGCTTGATTGTATTGGTTGTATATATTGCTGTAAACCATGTTGAGTTTTGTTTGTTTGATCTCAATGTCACCTACTTTTGCAACATTCCCGGCTTTGGAACCAAAATTGTAACTTCCCCAACCTACAAAACCTGCACCAATAAATGCGATTGTTGCTACCCAGATTGTCCATACCAGGTATTTATTGTGTTTTTGCATCCAACTAATCATACTTCATCTACCTTCAATCGAAAAATTTGTAATATTCTATCTAAAATAAGCTTATCGCTAATGAATTGAAAGTGTGAAAAGAGTATCTCTAATCAAAATAGTAAAATGATGCTAAAGAAGTTTACTTTTTAAAGAAACTACGGTTTTCTTTTTTTAAACGGTGATAGTGTTTTTCAGCTCTTTTGATGCCAAATTCCATGGCCTCTTTGTACAATTGTTCAGCCTTTTTTTTGTCTTTGCCTGTACCTATGGCATGTTCATAAAATTGTGCTAGATCACAGAGTGCTTCAGGATAGTCTTCAAGGGCTAAATTATGCATCTGTGTAAATGCTTCAGGTATGTCTTTAGTGAGTAAAACACCCTTGAAAAGTTCTCTGCCCAACATAAACTGTGCAAATTTTGATTCTGTTGCAGCGCAGACAAGCAGTAGTTGTGCTGCTTCAGTCTCTTTGTTCTCTTCACTTAACTTGTTGATATAAGTGAGCGTTTCTTCTATCTCTTCTTCGGTATACCCATCCTGAGAGATCTTTCTTAAGAGGTTTTCTACGGAATCAAACTTTTCATAGGTGCTTTCTCTAGGTGGATATTGTTTTTTCATAGTGTTAAGTTTTTGGTCAATGTAAGGAATGGCTTTGTAGTGGTATGAACGTGTTTCTTCTTCTGTCTGAATAACAGGCTTTAGCTCTTTGAGGAGTTCATCTTTAGAAGGCATCTCTTTTTCTATGAAGGTCTCAGTCTCTGTTGTAAATATTTCTCCAGTTGGAGTCTCTTTTGTTATTGGCGCTTCTTTGCTCTCTTCAGCATCAAAAAAAGTATCTCTAGCTATAGGGTGGGTATGGGTACTTGGTTGGCTTGTTTCTTTTGGAGATTCAAAGAAAGTATCTTTTGAAGTATGTGCAACATCCAATTCAATGTTGTCAGTCAGTACATGATCAACGTCAATATTGAGAAGTGCATCAAAATCACTATGATCGACTTTTTTTGTTTCGACTTTTGTTTGAACTGGAAGTTCATCAAGAAGAAAATCATTAATATCGATCTCTTGAGGTTTTTCATTGGCGTTTGATGTGACAAAAAGATCGAACTCATCTATAATGGCTTGCTCTTCTGCGGCCATTGCAGCTTGTGCTTTTTGTGATGTTCTTTGAAGGATGTTGTCTGTAGGTGTTTCAATATATTGGTTAATAAGCCCTTGTGCCTTTGCATAGTTCTCAGCCTGAATTGCTGTAACGATCTCTTGAATTTTCAGATCTGTTTTAAGCAGTGCCAACTTTAAAACCTGAAGCTGGATGGTCTCCACATCCGTGATGGAAATAGCATGGTTAATGATACTTAATCTTTTCTGCGTCTGATTCATATCAGGTGTCCTATGTTTGATTGTATTTGGAGGAGTATAACAAAAGTATGCTTTACAGAAGTGTTGACACTTGAAGAGTCGCTATGGGTATGGACTGTCTATGAAGTGTGAAGATAACTACTTTATAAACAGCAAGAAGAAGGAACCATGGTTTACAGATTGGCTGATAAAGCCAATAATCTGCAAGAGTTTTCTAAAATAGAGATCTTTTTTGCCATTTCTGTGATGTCCCTGTCATAAGAGATAAGACCAAAACCTTTGATAAGAAGAAGATGTGTGTCATGCTTTTGGAAAAACTGTGGGATCTCATAGGGTGCACGTTCCATCCAATCATCTATGTTTTTGGGATCATATACGATGATCTCACCCAGGACTTTTTGTCCAAAGTAGTCTTGCGGAGAGACTTTACCATGTTTGAGTGAGTATGCTGTTGCATAAGGAGGCATAGTATAACAGACATATTTGGCATTGGGGATGGTTTCATAGATATGTTCATGTATGTGCACATCTGCATTTGCCATACTCCAGCGATAGTCTCTCTTTTGACAATCAAGTTTTACCAGTGATTCTTCAGTAAATTCATCTAAGATCGTATCTTTAGAGTTGATGATAAATCCACTGCTGCTTACTCTTGCTGAGATGGAGCCATGATAGACACCAAAGAAGTTTTTGTTAAACAGAGAGAGTGAAACATGTTTAATGTCTTCGATGAGATGCTTATCTACCATTTTAAGTAACCTTTAGTTAGGAATATTTCGGTATTATATCATTAAAATATTTCAAACTATGATGCAATGAAGGAAACACATGGAAACACCTCACATACCTGTACTTTTAAATGAAGTGTTGGAAAGTTTTAAAGGTGTGGGTGAAGGTTATTTTGTTGATTGTACGCTTGGTTATGCGGGGCATAGTTCTGAAATACTGGCCAAATATAAAAATTTGAAACATATAGGAATTGACAGGGATGATGAGGCTTTGGCTTTTTCTAAAAAACGTCTAAAACCTTATGAGGAACGCAGTACACTTTACAAGGGTACATTTGCAACTGTGTTCCCTACATTGAAAGAAAGCCCGATCGTAGCAGTGTTGGCAGATTTTGGTGTCTCCTCTTTGCAACTGGATAAACAGGACAGGGGCTTTTCTTTTACTTCTGAAACATTGGATATGCGGATGGATGCATCTTCAGCACTCTCAGCGTATGAAGTAGTGAATGAATACCCTAAAGAAAAACTGGAATATATCTTTGATGTGTATGGTGAAGTACGTTCCTTTAAAAGATTGGCATCTGCTGTGGTTGAAGCAAGAGCACAAGCGCCTATCAACTCTGCTAAAGAGTTAAGCGAGATCGCAAAAACCGTTATCCCTGCAGGAGGAAAGATACACCCTGCAACTCTGATGTTTCAGGCTATCCGTATAGAAGTAAATAATGAACTGGGTGAAATAGAAGGATTACTGGATGCTTTGGAACAAAAGCATGTGAAGGGGGAAGTGGTTTCTCTCATCTCTTTTCATTCTCTAGAAGACCGTCTGGTCAAGAACCGTTTTAAAAAATGGGCACAAAATTGTATTTGTGATCCCCAGGCAATGCGCTGTACCTGTGGTAAAAATCATGCTTTAGGTAAAGCATTTTCTTCCAAGCCTGTGACAGCAAGCAAAGAGGAACTGAAGGTAAATCCACGAAGCAGATCTGCAAAACTGAGAAGTTTCAGGTTTAAAAAAGACAGTGTTGATGGCAAGTAAAAAGAAACAGCTGAAGCCTAACGGTATAACTTTTGGTATGGCAATGGTCATATTAATGTCTGTAGCCATTGTTTTGATCTTGACAACCATTAAGATCTACTTGAGCAATCAGATCTATTATGAGAGTAAAGTGGTGAACAAAATGAAACGTGAAGTTTCAGTACTGAAGGCGGAAAAAGTGATGCTTGAACAAAGTGTTGAGGCCTTGAAGTTTAAGAATAGAGTTACAGATACCATCTTTGTCATAAAGGAAAATTGACGATGGGAATACAACAATATGATACGTAGTTTTATTCGTTTTGCAGTAGATAAGCCTATTATCAATCATATTTTGATGGTTTTCATGTTGCTGCTCGCTGTTTTTGCCTATCAGAACATTGCCAAGGAGATATTCCCTCCTTCCACACTTGATCAGATATCGGTACAGGGTGGATACGTCGGTACCAGTGCTGATGTGTTGGACAAAATGGTTGTCACAAGTATAGAGGATGAACTTAAAAGTCTTTCTGAGATCGATACCCTTTACACCAGTATACAAAATGGAAGTTTTAGTATTAATGCAGATATTAAACCGGGCAGTGATACTCAGTTGGTCCTTTCTGATGTGAAAGATATTATCTCAAAAACAAGACGTGATCTTCCTGCTGATATGGATGAACCTGTTGCACGTATCGTGGTACATGAATATCCGCTTTTACTGGTAGCAGTTTCAGGTAATGTAGAGAAAAAAGCACTGATCGACGCGGCAGATGCGCTTAAAAGTAAACTAGCACTCATCCATGACCTTAGCAGTATAGAGATACGTGGAGACACAGATGAAGAAGTGATCATCACCTTAGACCAAAAAAAGCTGGATGCATATGGTCTGGATAAATCTGCAGTGTATCAGGCTATCTCCAGTATATCGAGTATTTTTCCTGCTGGAACACTTGATGGTCAGGGTGATCATCTTTATATCTCTACGATCAACGGTGAGAAAAGTGCAAAAGCGTTAGGGCAAACGCTATTGAGCGTAGGCGGAAAAAGTTTTCGCTTGGAGGATGTGGCTGAAGTGTATTATGGGTTGGGTGATCCTACACAGATATCGCACTATAACGGTAAACAGAATATCTCTTTAAATATCAATAAAAGTAAAGAGGGTAATGCCATTGCCTTGAGTAAAGAGATACGTAAAATACTTGCCGAATTTAATGAAAACTATGGGAATGTTAGATTTGAAGCCTATACGGATACTTCTATCTGGATCAAGAATCGTTTGAATCTTGTCTCTTCCAATATTTTGTTCGGACTGATTCTGGTCTTTATGGCCCTCTTTTTATCTGTGAATATGCGGATCGCATGGGTGGTGGGTATCGGGATACCGGCCAGTTTTTTCATTACGCTGATCGTGATGGACATGATAGGCTACAGTTTGAATATGCTGACGCTGCTTGGGGCACTCATCGCCCTTGGTATGCTTGTGGATGAAGCCATTGTTGTAGCGGAAAATATCTATAGGCATATGGAGATGGGAAAGACGCCAAGAGATGCGGCTATTGAAGGTGCTATTGAAATGTTTCCTGCAGTACTTACGGCAACACTGACCACGGTATTTGCATTTTTGCCACTCTTGATCATGAGCGGTAAAATGGGGATGTTCATGCAGGTTCTTCCTGTGATGATATCTGTACTGCTTGTCTCTTCTTTGTTTGAAGCATTTTACTTTTTGCCTTTACATGCAAAAGAGTTTTATACTATGGGAACTTTTAAAAAAGAAAAATATGATGAAAATTTTTGGAAAGGATGGATAGCATGGTATCAAAAATTTCTAGGAAAACTTTTAGATCATAAGAAACGGTCTCTTTTAATCATATTGACACTGATCATTTTGGGAACTTTAGGAATGGCAAAAATTACCAAGTTTCAGCTTTTCCCTGAGTTCGATGCACAGCAGGTCTATCTGAATGGAAAAGTAAACATCAACAATGACCTGCAAGATACTGAAGTCTATGTCACACAGATAGAGGAAGCACTGCTGGAGATACTGGATAAAAAAGAGATGGATTCAGTCACTTCGGTCATAGGGTTTAAGTTTAATAAAGACCAAAGTTTTGAGCTAGGAGAAAACCTTTTCCAGATCTTTATCAATCTACATGAAAAAGCTCCGGAAAACTTTTTTGACAAGTATATCAATCCCGTATTTTCATTGGAATATGACGGCAGTGATATGATCAGAGACAGACTCTCTCAGGAGATCGCTAAAGAGATACAAGAACGCATTGTTGAAAAATTCAAAAAAATAGAACTCAATGAGGAAAAACTCTATGAAGAGTTTAATGTCTATGTACAACAGGCAGGTATTGTCAGTAATGATATAGAGATCGGATTTGAACATCCAGATAGAGACAAAATGTTGGCTTCAATGAAAAGAGTAGAAGAGAAGCTTGACAGTATCAATGGAGTCGAAGACATAGCAGACAATGCCAATGAGGGAGAGCGTGAACTCAAGCTGCGTGTCAATGAATACGGGCAACAGTTGGGCTTTAGTGAAGGATATGTTACCTCTGTACTGAAGGGTGCTTTTCTCAAGGCTGAGTATGCAAAAATGTTCAATAAAGAAGGCTTGGTCAGAGTGAAGATAGAAGATGTCTATAAAGAGGATGCGTCAGCTATAGGAAACTTTCAACTGACTACCCCGGATGGACAGAAAGTGGTGAGACTTTCAGATATCTGCGATTTCACCTATCAAAAAAGCTTTGTCAAAATCTTTAAAGAGGACGGTGAAAAGGTACGTTCACTGTATGCAAGGGTGGAAAAGAAGGTCATTACTCCCGTTGAGGTCATGCAACAGTTAAAACCTCTTTTGGATGACATAGAAAATGAAGGGGTCAAGATCATTATTAAAGGTGAAGAGAAAGAGAATGAAAAGTTGAAAAAAGAGCTTGGTCAGGCATTGATGATAGCCATATTCCTGATCTTTATCACTTTGGTTTGGATGTTTAACTCTTTGGTCTTACCATTGATCATACTGACAACGATACCACTTTCTCTTTTTGGTGCTTTGGTCGGAACTAAACTCATGGGTGTAAATATGACGATGCCTGGTATGATGGGAGTCATTGGACTTGCCGGTGTAGTGGTCAATGACGGACTTATTATGCTTGATTTTATCAAAGGAAGTAAAAATTATGAAGGGATCCAACAAAAAGCAGGGATGAGACTCCGTCCTATTTTGCTTACGTCTGTGACCACAGTATTGGGATTGTCGTCTTTGATCTTCTTCGCTTCCGGGCAGGCACTGATACTTCAACCTATGGCTATTTCACTAGGTTTTGGTATCGCTTGGGCAACTGTGTTGAATCTCTACTACGTCCCTTTGATGTATGCAGTGATATACAGAGTCAAGAATACAGCGTAAAAAGATTAACATTATTTGGCTATAATTATTGACTTTTATAATAAATACATAGGATACAACAGAGAGTAGCATCTATTGTTAATCACTGTGAATAAGGACCGTTATACGTGTTAAGTGCTGTTGAGAGAAAAATAGAACAATTTATAGCTGACCTGAATGATAAAGAGGTAAATGGACTTTATGCTCAATTGCCTGATGGTAAAAGGCTGCGTGCAAAACTCATTTTGAAAATAGCAGGAAGTAACCTTTCTGTAGTGAAAACCGCTGCTATCGTTGAAATGATACATGCAGCAAGTCTTTTACATGATGATGTGATAGACGATGCCTATACCAGACGTTCAAAACCTTCTCTTAATGCACTTTATGGCAATAAAACTGCCATAATGCTGGGAGACATCCTCTACTCAAAAGGTTTTTTAGAGTTAAATAACATTAGTCCGGATGTGGCTAAGATGATCTCAAATGCCGTTGTCCAACTCAGCCTTGGAGAACTCAAAGATGTCTCACTTTCAAAAACATTTAATTTGGATAAAGATGTCTATATTGAAATGATCTACCAAAAAACGGCTTCTCTTATGGAAGCCAGTGCAGGTGCTGCAGCTTTATTAGCCGGCAAGTCTAAAGAAGCCTATATGACATACGGTAGAAACTTGGGTATTGCATTTCAAATGATAGATGACTTGCTTGATATTACATCCGATAGTGCTACTTTGGGTAAACCTGCATTGCATGACTTTGAAGAGGGAAAAACCACACTGCCATATATGTACCTTTATGAACTGTTGGGGAGTGATGAAAAAGAGAAATTAAGATCACTACATGGAAAAAATCTCTCTACAGAAGAACAACATTGGATCAAAATGAAAATGCAGGAACACCAAGTGATACAAAAAAGCTATCAGGAAGCCAAGGTACTGATAGAAGAAGCGATCACTCTGATGAATGACAAAGGTGAAGATGCACTCTCAAGTATAGCTATGCAGATGATAGAAAGGGATTTTTAATGTATTACCAAGTGATGAGTTTTTCGCATAAGAATTGTGATCAGGGTATGAGGGAAAAGCTGGCATTTGCCAATAATGAAGAAAAAATTGAAATGCTGAATCAGTTGGTTGAATTTGAGTTTATTCATGAAGCATTCATTGTTTCTACCTGTAACCGTGTTGAAATCGTATTGGCAACACGAGACAACTTTTCCAGTTATCACACGATCTTGGGACTCATGAGTCAAAAGAGCGAACTGAATTTTTATGAGATCAAATCGGCAGGGATACGTTATGATGATGAAGAGGCGGTACAGCATATTTTTTCTGTGGTTTCTTCACTGGATTCTTTGGTCATAGGTGAATCTCAAATTACAGGACAGGTGAAAGAGGCATTTATGCTCTCACATCAAAATGGTACGGCTGGGCGTAAACTTAATCGTATCATCTCTTATGCAGTGAAGTGTGCTGCAGAAGTACGCAATGCAACGAATATTTCTCAAAACCCTATTTCGATCGCTTCAGTTGCCGTGGCACAGGCACATAAACTTTTGGGTGATAGTATGGCTGGTACGACAGCTGTGGTAGTAGGTGCAGGCGAAATGGGTATATTGGCAACTAAACATCTACTCAGAGCAGGCTGTGATGTGGTGATGATAGGAAGAGACCAAGAGAAGGTCGCACTGCTGGCAGAGACCCTGGGGGAAAATGTAAAAGCAGCCACCATGGAAAAACTTCCAAAGTATTTGAACCGTTATCGATTGCTTTTTACAGCTACATCAGCCAGAGAACCGATCATTACCCAGGATCTTATAGAGAATGAAGCCTTGCCAAGACTCTGGTTTGATATGGCAATTCCTAGAGATATCGAAGATATGGAGTTAGAGAAATTAAAACTCTTCCGTATCGATGACCTTCGTACCATTTCTCAGGATAATCATGCATTACGCGAAGAACAAGCAGTCAGAGCAGCTGAAATAGTAGAAAAGTATAAAGAAGAGTTTTATGCATGGCTTAGAGCACTCTCTATAGAACCGGTGATCAAAGAGATGAGAGAACAGGTGAATGATGCTATAGACGCTGAAATGCAAAGAGCCCTTAAAAAAGGTTTTGTCCCTGCAGAAGCCGAAGCAAATATGCGTAAAATGGCTGAGCAAATGTTCAAACGTTTTTTACATCAACCGACACAAAACCTGAGACACTCTTCTACCGAGAAGAAAAATGCAAACTGCATAGAATCAATCAAAAAAATGTTCAATATAGATACAGAAAATATTGATCTGAAACAGTACAAGAATGACCATCATACAAAAGGATACAACGCGTGAGATTTTCAAGATTATTAATCCCTACAACCAAAGAGACACCCAATGACGCAACATTGGCAAGTCATATCTATCTTATAAGAGGTGGATTTATCCAGTCAGTGGGCGGAAGCGGTCTCTACAATTTTTTGCCTCTAGGCAAAAAGATACTGGATAAAGTACATGCAGTCGTGAAAGAGGAATTAGATAAAGCAGGTTGTCAAGAGGTGAGCCTTTCTTTTGTTACCCCTGCAGCACTATGGGAAGAGAGTGGCCGTTTAGAGAAGTATGGTAAAGAGTTGTTACGTTTTAAAGATCGTAAGAACAATGACTTTATTTTAGGACCGACCCATGAAGAGATGATGGTGAACCTGGTAAGACAAACAGTGAAAAGTTATAAACAGCTTCCTTTAAATGTCTATCAGATCAACCTCAAGTTCCGTGATGAGATCAGACCGAGATTCGGTTTGATGCGCGGACGAGAGTTTTTAATGAAAGATGCCTATAGTTTCCATACATCTACAGAAGATATGCAAAGAGAGTTTGCATTGATGGAAGAGACGTATAAAAAAATATTCACACGCCTTGGGCTAGAGTTCAGGGTTGTTGAGGCAGACTCCGGTGCGATCGGGGGTTCTGGCAGTAAAGAGTTTATGGTACTGGCTGACTCCGGTGAAGATACGATCGTAGTATGTGATGAGTGTGACTATGGTGCCAACATAGAGGCGGCTGTAGCAAAACCGAAAGCCTATGATGCTTCTGCAGAGATCAAAGTGATCGCGATGAAAGCCTTATATGATGAAGGTGTGAGCAAAGTGGTGCATTTTGCTTTACCTGCATCGGTGGAACTTCAGGATGTGAAAGCATGTAATGCAGTCAATGCCAATGATCTTGTAGAGTATGAAGAGTCAGTAGCGATAGAAACCCTGGTGCTAGACTCTGCATTGGAAGGTATAGATGACCTTACAGCTGAAGAGAAATCCTATGCAGATATTTCAGCAGTGCAAGAGGGTGATGCTTGTGCTTCTTGTGGCGGTTCATTGCGTTATACCAAGGGTATAGAAGCTGGGCACATTTTCCAATTGGGTACACGATACTCTGAACCGTTAGCTGCAAATTTCTTAGATGAAAATGGCAAATCTCAGCCTATGGTCATGGGAACCTATGGTATAGGTGTCAGCCGTCTGCTTGCAGCGATCATCGAACAGAACCATGATGATAAAGGGTGTATCTGGACGAAAGAGTCTGCACCGTTTGATCTGCAGATCATCGTCTCCAATATCAAAGATGACGCACAGGTCGCATTAGGTGAAGCATTGTATGAAACGATGTTGGCCAAAGGTGTGGATGTCTTGCTTGATGAGAGAAAAGACAGATTTGGGGCTAAGATGAAGGACTATGAACTTATCGGTGTTCCGCATGCTGTGGTCATAGGTAAAAAACTGGCAGACGGTGTAGTAGAATTTATGACCAGAGATGGTATGATAAAAGAAGAAGTTCCTGCTGAAGCCATCACAGAACTATTGACAGAAAGATTTTAAATGATATTTTTAATTATACCTTTTGCTCTTATAGAACTTTACCTCTCTTTGAAGACAGGAGAAACCATAGGTTTCTTTTGGTCTGTGGTATGGATCGTACTTAGTTTTGCTCTGGGTATGATGCTTTTGCAAAAGTCATCAGAAACAATGATGGGGAATATGCAGTCTATGAAACAAGGTAAACTTGACCTTAGAAGATTTCAAAATGCAAGTATGTCTTACTTTATCGGTGCGATACTTCTTATTATCCCGGGAGTATTTTCTGACTTCTTGGGGGTTATTGCATTTTTTTACTCACTTTATTTACAATTTATTGCTAAAATAACACCTGAACGAACAACTCATTTTACAAAACAAGGAGATGACAATGTCATTGATGTCGAAATTATTGATGAGCACAGTCCTAGCGACCGCGACTCTTAGTGCAAATGCACAGCCAGATAACAAACAATTAGTTAAATATGTTAAAAGATCTGTGGTGAAAAACCCACAGGTGAAAGTAAAAGGTGTAACTGTTCTTGAATCTAAAACAGATGAAAGATTACCAGGCTGGACGATCTTGTTAACCACTATGGATCTAGAGTATCAGAAAAAAGAGATACATGCACCAGAAATGATGTTTGTGAAAGATGGACTTATCACAGGACATTTAGTGAATCTCAAAACGGGAAATGATTACAGAGATGAGATCAAACCTAGTGTCTCTCAGAGTTATTATGATGATGCACATTTATTTTTTGGTAACAAGGATGCAGAGCATAAGGTACTTATATTCTCTGATCCGCAGTGTCCATTCTGTCAAGAAATAGTACCAGAGATCTTTAAAGCATCCAAAGAGAATCCTACAAAGATTGCAGTCTATTATTATCACCTGCCGTTACTTCGTATACATCCTGTATCAGATGTACTGACACGTGTGATGCATGTGGCACAACATGAAGGGAAAATGGATGTGGTTGAAAAGATCTACTCACTTAAGATCGATCCAAGAGAAACCGATATGAAGAAGATACTTGCTGCAGTAAAAAGTCATACGGGTTATAGCGTGACTGCTGCACAGATAGAGGCAAAAGAGGTGAAAGCAGCAATGCATGCAGATGAATTGGCCGCGAGTAAAATGATGGTATCAGGTACACCTACGATCTATGTAGATGGTCAGTGGGATAAAATGCGTGATGGGTATAAAAAGCTCATAAAATAATAGAGTTAGCGTATGTATAAGGCTTTGCCTTATGCAGATATAGACAAGGGTAACAGTGGAAAAATTAATTATCGCGACAAGAGCAAGTAACCTTGCGCTTTGGCAGGCATATCACATTAAAGAAAGAATCGAAACATCGTTTCCGGAGATCACGGTAGAACTGAATGAAATTACTTCTAAAGGTGACAAGATACTGGACAAACCGCTTGCACTTATAGGGGGGAAAGGTCACTTCACCAAAGAACTTGAAGATGAAATGCTTGAAGGGAATGCAGATCTTGCAGTACATTCACTCAAGGATGTACCTACGTACATTCCTGAGGGACTGGAACTCTGTGCTATTACCACACGTCAAGATCAGAGTGATGTTCTGCTCTCCCATACCTATAAAAGTCTGGATGAACTTCCTCAAGGTGCAGTGGTTGGAACAACAAGTCTAAGAAGACGTATGCAACTGCTTGAGAAACGTCCAGACCTGAAAGTAAAAGAGCTTAGAGGAAATGTGAATACAAGACTCAGAAAGCTCAAAGAAGGTCAGTATGATGCGATCATACTTGCTTATATAGGGCTGCATAGACTTGACCTGCTGAAGGATATACCTTTTGTTGAAAAGCTGGATTTTTTTATACCACCAATGGGACAGGCTGCCCTGGGTATCGAAATTGTGAGTAATAATGACAGGGTTCGTGAAATTGCGATGACTTTAAATGATGAGAATGCTTATCTCTGCACAAAGCTGGAACGTGACTTTGTCTCAAAGATAGGCGCTGGTTGTTCTGCTCCTGTGGCTGTGAATGCGATCATCACAGGAGATGATATCACGGTTAAAGCGATGCTCGGTTATCCAGACGGCACAAATATTATGCATAAAGAATTGACATCAAAGGTAAGTGCATGTGATACATTAGGCCAACAGTTAGCTGAAGCAATGATCGCTGAGGGTGCCCTGGATATACTCGAAAAAGCAGAATCCATAGCATTTAAAGATGAAATGCCAGAGAGACTATAGGCATTATAGTCCATACATACAACTTCAAAAAAGATAGCCTTTTTGGCTCTCTTTCTTCCTTAAGTGTTCACACTTTATAAATCATTTTAATCATATCATTATAGTTAACTTGTGTAGATTTGGCTAATTCTATTTTTTATAAGTGTATTAATTAAATTTACTTATGTATTTAATTCATATAAAAATATTTTTAAACTATACTCCATGAACTTAATTCAGTTTTTTCCCTATCATGACAGTAAAATATTATTTTATGTATATGCAAAGAAAAAACTGTTTTATGTATCTAGGGAAAAGAATGAAAAAAGGGAAAAGAATGGGATATATAAAGGTAATTGTTGCAACTATTGCAACAATAATGGTGTTAAGCGGCTGTAATAGTAAAACAAGACCAGTGGACTCTTGCGGAAATGAGATAGATTTTTATGCTACATATGGTATCAAGCTCAATATAGGTAGCTTAATAATTTATGATTTGGTACTTGATTCTGATGGAGACCATATAACCAATTGTGAAGATATGGATGATGACAATGACGGTATTAGTGATGAAGAGGAAGTAGTTTCTGGAACTAATCCTGCTGACCCAAATGACCCTATAGTGGGAGGAGATAATGACACAGATAGTGATGGTACACCAAATGGTGCAGATACAGACGATGACAATGACGGTATCAATGATTCAGATGAAAATTTAACAGGAACCGATCCTTTAGTGGTAACACCTTCAGATACGGATAGTGATGGTGACGGTATTACCGATGCAGATGAGTCGGATGAGAATTTGACAACAGTTACGGATACAAATCCAGCAGATGGTAATCCGGATATCACTTTTTCAGATACCGATAGTGATGGTATAGATAATAAGACAGATGAAGATGATGATAATGATGGTGTCAATGATTCTGATGAAGTTACTAACGGAACAGATCCACTTAATCCAGATACTGACGGAGATGGAAAAGATGATGCAGCAGAAGGGACGACAGACACTGATAATGACGGTGTGATCGATGCACTTGAATCTGATAGTGCAGATCAGGATAATGATACGATATCAGATGAACTTGATCCGGATAATGACAGTGATGGTGATGGTATTTCTAATGAGAATGAAACTGCTGTAGGCACAGATCCACTTGATCCAGAGAGTACACCCGTAGATACAGATGGAGATAGTACACCTGATGCATTGGATTCTGATGACGATAATGATGGTGTTAATGATACTGATGAAGTAATCAATGGAACCAACCCGCTTGACCCAGATACAGATGACGACGGAAAAAATGATGGAACAGAGGGGACAACCAATACAGATGGCGATGGCATGATAGATGCCGTAGAGTCTTCGATTATTGATAGCGATAGTGACGGCGTAGTTGATGAATTGGATGCTGAGAACAGTAACCCTAATAATGACAGTGATGGTGATAATTATTCTAATAGTGTTGAAACAAATGCAGGAAGTGATCCATTAAATCCAGATATTACTCCTGATGATCTTGATGGTGATGGTATACCGAATGGATCTGATGATGATATAGATGGAGATGGTCTTTTAAACAGTGATGAAACTGATACATATCTTACTGATCCATATGATGCAGATACTGACGGTGATGGCATGTATGATGGTGACGAACTTATTATCGGTACAGACCCGCTTGATGCAGACAGTGATGATGATGGTAAGAGTGACGGAGCTGAAGGTACGACAGATACAGATGGTGATGGCATCATCGATGCATTGGAATCAGATGATCTGGACAACGACAGTGATGGTGTTGTAGATGAGCTGGATGCTGTAAACAACGGAGATAATGACAGTGATGGTGACGGGATTACAAACCAAGAGGAGACTATAGCAGGTATAGACCCGCTTGATGTAGACAGTGATGATGACGGTGTACATGACGGTGCAGAAGTCACCAATGGTACAGACCCGCTTGATGCAGACAGTGATGATGATGGTAAGAGTGATGGAGATGAAGGCACGATAGATACAGATGGTGATGGTATCATCGATGCACTTGACTCTGCTATTGCAGACAGTGACAGTGATGGTGTTGTAGATGAGCTGGATGCTGTAAACAACGGAGATAATGACAGTGATGGTGACGGGATTACAAACCAAGAGGAGACTATAGTAGGTATAGACCCGCTTGATGTAGACAGTGATGATGACGGTGTACATGACGGTGCAGAAGTCACCAATGGTACAGATCCACTTGATGCAGACAGTGATGATGATGGTAAGAGTGATGGAGATGAAGGCACGATAGATACAGATGGTGACGGTATCATCGATGCACTTGACTCTGCCATTGCAGACAGTGATAGTGATGGTGTTGTAGATGAGCTGGATGCTGTAAACAACGGAGATAATGACAGTGATGGCGATAATTATTCAAATGGTGATGAAACAGCGGCGGGGAGTGATCCTCTTGACGTAGACAGTATTCCTTCCGATATGGATGGTGATGGTATATCAGATGAAACAGATACTGATAGAGACGGAGATGGCGTTTTAAATAGTGATGAAAATATCAATGGAACCAACCCTAATGATCCGGATACTGATGACGACGGAAAAAATGACGGAGAGGAAGGTGTGACTGATACAGACGAAGACACTATCATCGATGCATTAGAATCAGATGATCTAGATAGTGACAATGATGGCGTAGTGGATGAGCTGGATGCCGTTGATGGGGATAATGATACGGACAGTGACGGTATCTCTAATGTAAATGAAACCATCAATGGTACAGACCCTCTGAAAGCTGACAGTGATGATGACGGTAAGGTTGATGGAGTGGAGGGGACAACAGATACAGATAGCGATGGTCTTATAGATGCGGTTGAATCATCTATTGATGACAGTGACAATGATGGTGTTGTAGATGAGCTCGATGCTCAAAACAGTAACCCAGACAATGATAGTGACGGTGATGGTCTTTCAAATTCACAGGAGGCTATAGCAGGTACAGATCCGCTTGATACAGACAGTGATGATGATGGTGTGAATGATGGAGCTGAAGTCATTAATGGTACAGATCCTCTAAAAGCTGACAGTGATGATGATGGTAAAGATGATGGTGTAGAGGGAACGACAGATACAGACAGTGATGGTATCATCGATGCATTGGAATCAGATGATCTTGATAGTGACAGTGACGGTGTCGTGAATGAATTGGATGCCCAAAACAGTAACCCTGACAATGACAGTGACGGTGACGGTCTTTCAAATATTGATGAAATAACAGCAAATCCATATGTTACAGATCCTCTGAATCCAGATACAGATGGTGATGAACAAACAGATGGTGCTGAAGTCAATAATGGTACTGATCCTACAGATGAGAATTCTTATACAACTTGTTCTATATTCAATCCTATGTGTTGGATGAGTTTTTTCTTTTAGAATTGAAAGATAGTAAATAGATTGTTTCATATGTAGTATATGCTTTGATTCCTCTTTTGAGAGGATGAGAAGCTATAAAGTCCTATAAGTAAGACTAGAGTACAAAGAATAAATTTTTAAAAAAGCAGATATACTCAGGAAGGACTTTATATATTTTCTTTTAGTTGATAGTATGGAGTTGATGCATAGAAGTTAAAAACGAAAAGCTAGAAAAAGATTCCCATAAATCCTCCGGCAACACCTGAAGCGGCATCTTTTGATGCTTCACCCATAGGCATTTTTTCCATCATCTTCCGGTTTCCTTTTCCTATCATTGAATCCATCTGTTTATCCATTTTGTGCCTGATAAGTTTTTTCATATTGAGGTCTACTTCCGGATCATCCAATGCACCATACACTTTTCCTGAAAATACCTGCTCCTGCATTCTAAGATCAAAGTATGCATTAATGGTATTTGTATGAGTATTCATAATGGTGTTGGTTAAAAAGAAGTGACCTCTGTCATTTGAAAGCTTTAAATCTCCCTGTAAAATATCGTTTTGGTAACTTGCTTCTAAAGTACTATCATCAAACTCTTCCAGAAGCATATTAACATCTGCTTTTTTATAGATGTTACTGACCACGTCTGAATGTAGGAATTTTGCATTTTTGAGTTTTGTATTGACTACCATACGCTTGTTTATAAAGTCATAATTGATCTTCCCCGTGGTATCTCCATCTATCATAACTTGGAATGGAAATAAACCCATAAACTGTTTAAAAGAGACAGAATCCAGGTCAATGTCCAACTGATCCTTTTCATAAACAAAATCAAGCATCCCTCCAAATGTTTTAGAAAGTCCCTGCACTTTAAAATGCTTATGATAGGTTGCTTCTCCCATAGCGTAGAACGGACCATGATATTTGTAGCCTAAAAGTTTTTCAAAGGGTGTCAGGTCTTTCACATCTATCACATAAAATGCACTAGTCGTATTTGTATCTGTATCGCGATATCCTTTTGTGATGTTGATCTTAGCATTTGCCATCGTGACATCAGCCGTAAAAGTTTGCTTGCTATTGTCAAGATCTATTTGGGTATACAAAGAGAAAGGAAGTGTATCGAGCGTACTTTTCTCAAGTGAGTAGGTCAGTGTACCTTTTTTATTTTCTTTACTCAGGTATTCAAAATCTGCATGCAGATCGGCTCTACCCTTAGGGAAGGTTTTTTGACCAAGCAGTGTAGAAAGTTTGACTGAGTGAATACCATCCATACTAAGGGTAAAGTTTTCCAAGTTATCATTGATCTTGACACCATCATAACGGATATGCCCATCAAGGGCTTCTCCTTCTCCGCTGATATGTAAACGGGAAAAAGGACCATTGATATGCCCGGTGAGATTGACATCATCTTCTATCGTATAGGTAGGACCAGGAAAACGCGCAGCACTGAGGGTATAATCCATATTGGCCCACGTATCATTGATCAAACCATTCAGTGCAAGTTTGTAATGTGTGTTAAATGTTCCGTTAAACCTAATATACGTATCTTGTAGGGCATTTTGCATAGGTGTGGCTTCATCAAGACTTGCAACATATGTTTTCCCCGAAAGTTTGTATTTTTGGGTTTGCAGGTCAATAGTCGATTCCATAGATCTTTTTGTAAGATTCACTTTTGCATCATTGAACAACAAATGATTCTCTTTGTTTGCAAAGCGTATATCACCCGTTAAGATATCGTCTTTGTACGTGAGGTTTACACTACTGTCATCAAAAACTTCCTTACGCATATCGATACCAGACTTTTCAGAGAGTGTATCAAGAAGCCCTGAAGGTAGAAATTTTGCATTTTTGAGTTTTGTATGGATCATGATACGTTTGGAAAGAAAGTCATAACCCATTTGTCCTGTTGTGTTTGCATCAAGTAGAGGTGTATAAGAGAGTTTTGTGATGAAGTTTCTGAAAGGCACACCCGTTAAATCAGCGTTTAGTGTATCTTTTTCATAGATAAAGTCGATCAACCCGTCAAAGCTTTTAGAAAAACCCTTTATGATGATATGTTCGTCATACTCAATTTCACCAGAAGCATAGAACGGACCTGCATATCTATAGCCTAGCAACTTTTCTAAATGGCTTAATTCTTGAATATCAAGCGTATAAAAAGCATGGGCAGTGTTCTTCCCTTGATCATAACGTCCCTTCGTAAGATGCAGTGTTAATTCTGGTGCAACGACATCTATGATAAATGTTTGATCATTATCCTCTATATCTATGTTTGCATGCAGATCTACCAGCAGACCAGAGAAGTCACTCTTCTTTACCTCATAGGATATTTCACCTCTTTTATGCGCTTGGTTTAGGATGTCAAAATGCATACGGGCATTGGCTTTGCCTTCTAAAAGAGCCGTTTGACCTAGAAGTGTAAAAAGCTTACTTGAATTGATGTCATTTAAAACAAGGTTAATATCTTTAAATGTATCTTCTTGCTTTAGCCACTCATAACTGATATTGCCATCTAGTGTTTTACCTTCACCTGTGATCTTCACTTTATCTAATGGACCGGTTAGATGACCTATGATGTTGATCTCATCATCTATGGTACAGACACTGCTCTGAAGGCAGTTGCTTGTGAGTATGTAGTCCATATCGAGTGTATCGTTTTCCAGGAAGCCTTTAAGCTTGAGGTTATATTTGTCTTCAACGAGCATATCTGCTTCGAGATAAGGATACTGCTGTATGTTTATAGATTCAACATCAACGTCCAACCCGGATTTCTTAGTAAGTATATAACTGACGGAGCTATAGATCTGTTGATTTCCCAAAGGGGTGTAGAGAAAGTAAAAAAGTATAAGTGATAGTAAAACGATAATAAAAATGCTATATTTTATAAGTGTTGACATAAACAATATGACCTTAGCTACTTTTTATTATCATACCATAATCATCTAGTGTAAATTACTTTATAGATATAATATTTTAGAAAAAAAGAGGATAAAAAATGCAAGACGTAGTACAATGGCTTAAAGATAATGGTAATTTAAAGATCATAGATGAACCGCTTGATGTGGAACTTGAGATCCCTCATGTAGCCTATGTAGAAGTCAAGACAGAGGACTCTCGTCCTATCCTTTTTACAAATCCTGTGAACAAGGCCAAAGGTATAGAGTATGATATGCCTGTACTGATGAATATCTTTGCCAACAAAGATCTGACTGAAAAGATCTTCGGCAAACATCCTGATGATGTTGCAGAGGGGATCGATACACTTCTTAAGCTCAAACCACCTAAAGGATTAAAAGCAAAGCTGGCAATGCTGCCTAAACTTTTTTCACTTAAAAATGTTTTTCCCAAACGTTTAAATTTTAAAGGAGAGTGCCAAGAGGTCATCATCCCTAAAGATGAGGTAGACTTAGATATCTTACCTATACTTAAGACATGGGAAGAGGATGGTGGTCCTTTTATCACGATGGGACAGGTCTATACACAAAGTCTTGACGGTGAGATGCAAAATCTCGGGATGTACCGACTGCAACAGTATGACAAAAACAGACTGGGGATGCACTGGCAGATACACAAAGATGCTTCCCATTTCTTTGACCAGTATCAAAAAGCAGGGAAAAAGATGCCTGTGACCGTGGCTATTGGTGGTGACCCTCTTTATATTTGGTGTGGACAGGCACCTATGCCTCATGGTATGTTCGAAATGTTACTCTATGGTTTTGTACGCAATAAAAATGCACAGCTGGTGAAGTCGATCACCAATGACATTTATATCCCTCGTGATGTCGATGTCGTCATAGAAGGTTTTGTGGACCCTGAACTGATGGAGATAGAAGGACCTTTTGGTGACCATACAGGCTACTATACGCTGAAAGAACCTTTCCCTGTAATGGATGTAGAGACGATCACGATGAAAAAACATCCGGTATTTCAGGCAACAGTGGTAGGAAAACCGCCGTTGGAAGACAAATATATGGGCTGGGCAACAGAACGTATCTTCCTGCCGATGCTTAAACCCATGGCTCCAGACCTCATAGACTACAATATGCCTGAAAATGGAGTGTTTCATAACCTCATACTGGCAAAGATGAAAACACTCTATAAAGGGCATGCACAGCAGTTCATGCATGCATTTTGGGGTGTGGGTCAGATGAGTTTTGTGAAACATGCCATTTTTGTAGGAGAAGATGCACCCGAACTTGAAGAGAGTCAAGCATTGGCCGTACATATACTCAATCGACTCGATCAGAGTAAGATCCTCATTACACAGGGTATCGTGGATCACCTTGATCACTCTTCATCTGAACAATTTGTCGGTGGAAAACTGGGTGTGGATGCGACAGGAGATGAGGTAGAGGAGGGTGTAGAAGTACTACTTTCAGATGAAGCATTACTGGTGAAGATGCAAGAGATAAGCAGTACGGTTGTAGGACTTAAACAATACATGACAGAGACTAAAACACCTATCTGTGTGATGAGCGTAGAGAAGAAAAAGTCTCAACTCAAGCTCATTAAAAAATTTCAAGATTTAAAACAGCATATCAAGTTGCTTGTGATTGTTGACCATGAAAATAATGACTTGGATGATGCCTATATGCTTATATGGCGTGTAGTGAACAATATTGATGCAGGAAGAGATGTCATGCTTAAACCGTTCATAGCAATCGATGCAACCAATAAAAGCGAAGTAGACGGCTATGAAAGAGAATGGCCCGGAGATACTTTCTGTACGAAAGAGGTACTTGACAGGCTTCAGGAAAAAGGACTTATTGATATAGATGAGGCTTTTATTAAAAAATTTGGATTGCTTCCTTTTTTATAGAGTTCAATTAATTTCCTTTTAAATATATTATGATAATATTTCCTTGTTAATAAAAATTATCTTTAAGGAAACAACATGTTAGTAACTAAAAAAGCTCCAGATTTTACAGCAACAGCTGTACTCGCAGACGGTCAAATCGTAGAGGATTTCAATTTGATGAACAACCTTGGTGAAAAAGGTGCAGTTCTTTTCTTCTATCCACTTGACTTTACATTTGTATGTCCATCAGAAATTATTGCATTCTCTCACAGAGCAAAAGAATTTACTGATAGAGGCATCAATGTTATAGGTGTGTCTGTAGATAGCCAATTCTCTCACTTTGCATGGAGAGAAACTCCGGTAGAAAATGGTGGTATTGGTAGAATTAATTTCCCATTGGTTGCTGACCTTTCTAAACAAATCTCAAGAGACTATGATGTTCTTCTTGACGAAGCAGTAGCACTTAGAGGTTCATTCCTTATTGATGCTGACGGTACGGTAAGACACGCAGTGATCAACGATCTTCCACTTGGTAGAAACATCGATGAGATGATCAGAATGGTAGATACTATGTTGTTTACTAACGAGCATGGTGAAGTATGTCCTGCTGGTTGGGTAAAAGGTGACGAAGGTATGAAAGCAGATACTGAAGGTGTTGCTGAATATCTTGCAAAACACGAAAAAGATCTATAGTCGTGTATATATTCCCATCCTTAGTGATGGGAATGCATACATCAGTGTATAGCGGTACATTGATATATGCATTGAAAGGAATATTATGACAGATTATGCAACTCTACTGAAAAACAGTGGATTAAAAGCTACATTTCAACGTATGAATATATTGGAAAAGATAGAAGCGTATGGACATATGTCTATAGACACTATCTATGCAGAGGTCATTAAAGCACATCCATCTCTTTCGCTTGCAACAGTGTATAAAAATATTATTTTAATGGTAGAGAAGGGTGTACTTGTAGAAGTGCCTATCACAGGTAAAAAGTCCAAATATGAGCTTTTAAAAGAGGATCATATCCATTTGGTCTGTACGGAGTGTGGAGAGGTGGAAGATAAGCCACAGCATACTGTTGCGGATGAACTGTTCACTTCCATCACCAAGCAAGAGAACTTTACGATCAGTAAACAACAGATCAATCTTTATGGTGTATGTAGTCACTGTAGAGAAGCAGTAGCTTAAGGGTTAGAGGTTTGATAAACTCAAACCCCTAACAGTTTATTTAAACAGTGCTGATCCGATCCTAACCAAATTAGACCCACACTTTATAGCCAATTCATAATCACCGCTCATACCCATAGAACAGATACTCGCACCCTCTTTTCCCAGTTTCTCATAAACACTGTATGTGGTTTCAAAACTTTGTTGTATCAGTTTCGTATCTTCGCTGTGTGCACCTATGGTCATCACACCTTTGAGATTGATCTGAGGACAGGTTTCTTTGATCGTTTGGTAAATGTCCACAGCATCTTCAGGGTTCACACCTGACTTTGTGGCTTCATTGGCTGCATTGATCTGAAGCAGGCAATGCATCTTTGTCTCTTTTGCCAAGAGTTTTTTGTTAAGTTCTGTTGCCAATTCTATACTGTCAAGAGATTGCATAAGTGTAGGACGCAAGTCTATGAGATTATTGATCTTGTTTTTTTGGAGTGAACCGATCATATGCCACTCAAGTGGAAGGTCCTCGAGAGCATGCATACGTTCTTTAAGCTGTTGCACCTGATTCTCACCAAAGGCTCTTTGTCCCAGCTCATAGAGGGTAGCAATATTCTCCAGTTCCGTATATTTTGCTACAGTGACAAGTTTTACAATGTGGTGCTCACTCACTGTTATACGTGCCTGTTCTATGTTCCAGATCACTTCATCCAGATTTGCTCTTAAGTGTTCTTTGTCCAATATCATACTTATTATCCTTTTCTAATGAATTGCCTGCTCGGCGACGCTGCCATTTCGACCATTTCAGGCTGAAGAGCCCATTGAAGGTTTTCATCCCCAAAGTCTATTGATATCATTATACAATCCTAACATCATCAGAGAGATGAGTATAGCCCAACCTACCAATGTGATGTAGGTCATAACCTGCTCACTCGCAGTTTTACCCGTAATCATCTCATAGAGGTTAAACATAATATGTCCACCATCCAGAGCAGGTATAGGAAGAAGGTTCAGTACTCCCAAGTTCACTGAAATGAGCGCTGTAAAAAAGAAAAGAGCCAGTATACCAGCAGAACTTGCTTCAGCAGTGACATCTACAATGGTGATAATACCTCCCAGTTTGTCTGTACCTACTACACCAGTAATGAGTTTTTGTACACTCTCTACGATGAGCAAAGAAGCTTTTTTTGTCTCATCCCATGCATAACCTAATCCATCTATCAACCCAAAGTAGACCGTCGTTTGTTTTCCCAATGGACTGATCCCAATAATACGTCTGCTGATCTTTTCTCCAAAGATATTTTGGTCCTCTATGACCTTTGGTGTAAGTTGCAGCGTGATCAGTCGTTTTTCATGCTCTACGATAAGTGTGACATCACCTTTATCACCGTTAATGTTTTCACCGATATCTTCCCAGAAACGGATATTGTTGCCATTGACTTGAATGATCTTGTCTTCTTTGGTTAAACCTGCACTAAATGCAGGTGTATCTTTTCCTACTTCCCCGACATAAGGTAAGAGCTTCGGAACACCAATGTTCGCAATAGCAAAATAAAGGAGAAAAGCCAGTAAAAAGTTGGCAAAAGGTCCAGCCAATAAAATGATGATACGCTGCCATGGTTTTTTCACATTATATGAATCTTCATCATAAGAGACCGCCGTAGGGTCAGTGTCATCCTGCCCTTTCATTTTGACATACCCGCCAAGAGGTATAGCAGAGAGACTCCATTGCGTTTTTCCTATCATTTTGGAGTACAGTTTTTTTCCAAAACCTATGCTAAAGACATCTACCTGTACGCCAAAAAAACGTGCTGCGGTAAAATGCCCAAGTTCATGAAAAAAGATCAGTACCGACAAGACTAAAAGTGCGACTATAATGCCCATAAAATTCCTCTGTGCTAATATATTGAATTATATCCAAGTGTTGTAAAAAATCGTTATAGATTAAAAAGATAATGAAAAATTTTGCTAAAATAGAATCGAAGGATGGCAAAAATGAATAATAACGCGAATGTGTCGGAGGAGATAATCAGAAATGCTGAAGATAAAAGCTCTGAAACAATAGATGAAATGATTGAAGAGATTGAAAATGAAGCTTCAGAGGATCTAGAAAAAATAGATGATGCAACTTTAAAAATGAGAGAAGAAACTATAGAACCATTTGAAGATGAAACTTTAGAAATGACTGAAGGACCTGTTCCAGATCCTATATTACCGGGGAAAGCTAAAAAAAATGTCAAGACCATGCATCTTGTTGAGAAAACAAAAAAGATGCTTAAAGAAGTAAATGATCGGGAAGAGGCTTGCAAGCACTTACTTGAAAAAGATATAAAAGAGTATGAGGATGCCAGATCATCACTTAAAGAAAATGGACTTGACGCATGTACATCGTTAGTGAAAAAATTAGGGTATCAGACAAGAAATGATGAGCTCGAAGAGAAGGACACAGTTGTATGTACTCCTAAGAAAGAGTTAAAACCTTTAGTGCTAAAAGATATTTCAAGAGGTAGATTCTCAGGATTGGTCTTTGCTTTACTAGGAGGGATTGCAACAGCTATAGGATTGGTGTACCTGGCAACAGAAAAATTAAATATGACGCTCAATGTGACAAGAGTACCTTCAGAAGATGAGACACAAAGTATATTGGCATGGTTCAGTACTTTACTGGGACTACATGAAGATGTGACTATCGGTGCAGGTGTATTAGGTTTTTTAGTCATTTTGGTCATGATCCTTATCTATGTTGCTCGTGTAAGTTTGAAAACAAGCAGCAATCTTCACATTGCAGTCAAACAATTTGTAGAAACTGAGTTTTACATAGCGCAAAAAGCCAACTGTCATGCAGAAACAGACAAAATAGATATGCATATCAAAGATACGATAGGCATAATGAGAACTTATGAGGTACTCTTTACCGAACAAAAAGGAAAACTAGAACGGATCTTATATGTAGAAGGGGAGAGAGAAAAGAGTACAGATTATCATGACAAATCATATACAGAGATACGTGAAACAAAAGAACTGATACGTGCGATAAGGGAGTATATGAATATTCCTATGGTAGAAGAAGGAAAACTATCTTCAAAAAGTGTACTTCTTTTACAGCATGCAAAAGATCAGGCCGATAAAATGATTAAACGGTTTTATTATAAGTAATTGATAGTTATTTAAGAGAGTAGCCCGAACACTCTCCGAAGAGAGTGGTGTATTCAAACGGGTTTTGGAGATTACAATGTTTGATTAAAATTTGTAAGTTGCGATAAGCTCCATAACTTGCTCATCATCACCTGTACCATAATCAGTAATAGTATAGGCAGCATCTAGAGAGATACAATCAGTCACACCATATCCTAAGACAAGGTCAAATTCTGATCCACCTTCTGTACCAATATTTTCATATTCATAGTCTGCATAAGCAACAGATGCAGAAATTCCGCTGAACTCAGTTGCTGCAGAAACCATCCAGTTATCACCAACTGTGTTAGAAGTAGCAGTCATCCACATACTTGTGTAAAGACCATCCCAATCAAGATATCCTGCAGTTGCATCCTCAACCTTTACATATGCCGCTGCAAGGTCAAATCCTGCTAATGTTGTTTCTGCTTTAATACCATATGCTGTAGAGTCATCACCTGCATCATAATCAGTCTCTACATATTGCGCAGCAAGTTTAATACCAGATACCTCTACACCTGTATCAGCATATAGTTGAGTATAGTCAGAATGATCTATATTATAGTACCAAACACTTGCATCAAATGCATCACTATATGCAGCACCTACTGTCCAGTTATCACCATCAGCTTCAGCAAAGTCAGTACCTAAACCGTTCGCTCTATATGCTTCAATATATGAACCAACTAAAGTAAGGTTTGAGATAGATTTATTTACTACTGAATAAGCTTCGAATGAACCTGGAGCCAATAACCAATCAAAACTTTGAACCATTGGCGTGTCAAGAAGCTGACGACCAAGAACGAAAGTTGTATCACCGTAAGCTGCAGTGATGTTAGCAATGTTTAGGTAAGCAGCTGTCTCTTCACCTTCGAACATATTCCAAACATCTGGATTGTCAAAAGAACTTGTAAGGTTAGTAAAACCTACTGCAGTAACGTTAGCAGTTACGTTATCTGTTATTTTATGAGCTACATCTAAAGTCACAGCTGCACCTAATGCACTGCTATCTCCCTTATACCAATCTAAATCACCATAACCATCTGTTGTAAAAGAGTAAAGTACCGCTTTACTATTGATCGTTGTTTTGCTGTTACAAGCTGCTGCTTCAACTACCGGTGCTTCAACTACCGGTTCTACTGGAGCAATGTCTCCACCTGCAACTGCCGAGCTAACAGCTAAGGCTGCTACTAAACTTAATTTTGTCCATTTCATGTTTTTTCCTTGTTTTTTAATTTGGATAAGTAAGTGTAACATGAACGTTAACGGAAAATAAACGGGAATGTGATTAATTTTTAATCAATTTAATGTGTAGAAGTATGTTTAAAGAAATCTCTGACATATTCATAGCCAGAGTAGAGAGTTAATGCTACAGCAGTCCATAAAAGAAGTTCAGCACCCGGCCACTGCATCAGTAAAAAACCTATAGCGACCATCTGTGCTACTGTTTTTACTTTACCCATCCATGATGCGGATATGTCAAGACCCTGACTGACAGCAGAAACTCTTAGTCCAGTGATGAACAGTTCTCGGGTAAGTATAAGAAAGATAGCCCAAGGTGAGGCAGATCCAAGCATCATCAATCCTAAAAAACCTGCTAAAGTAAGCATTTTGTCTGCTAGTGGGTCGAGGATCTTTCCTAAGGTTGTGATCTGGTTAAAGGTACGTGCGACATAGCCATCAAAAAAGTCTGTAGCTGAAGCAACTACAAAGATAAAGGCGGCAAAGTAGTTGAGCCATGAGGGATGTATATTTTGAAAAATAGATGCATCCTGGTTGACTAGGAAAAGAAACATCACAGGAGCAAGAAGAAGACGGATAAATGCTAAGATATTTGGGATGTTAAATATTTGTGAGTCTGACATCTTATTACTCCTAAGTTTCTATTTGGATTTTGGATTCTCTTTGTCACTTTTTTCTTTTTTATACTGCGACAAAAGAGAAAAGAGTAACCAAAAAAGAAAAAAACGCAAGCGAATCTAACTGTTTGTAGTTATTTAGTGGTTCAATAGATTGAATATTCTTATATTACTCATAGAATAATGAATATATTATTCTAACGGAATGTAGTTCCACCATCAACAACCAAGGTTTGACCTGTGATCCATGATGCTTCATCTGTACAGAGGAAATAGACAGAACCGGCAAGGTCTTCAGGACTTCCCATTCTGTTCACTGCTGAACGTTTAATGGTTTCCGCTTTGACCTCTTCATAGTTTGTAAATGCTTTAAGGGCATCTGTATCGATAGGTCCACCAGATACAGCATTGACTCTGATACCCATTTCTCCCAGTTCAACAGCAGCATAACGACTCATAGCTTCAACCGCTGCTTTATTTGTACCATGACCTGCATAGTTTTCAATGTAAATAAGATTACCGGTTGAACTCAGTGTTACGATGGCACCACCACCTACTTTTTCCATACGTACAGCGGCTTCTTGTGAACCACGTACAAATGCTCCTACCGTTGCAGTATAAATGTTCGTTAAACCTTTTGCAGGTCTGAGTTTCATAAATTTACCATAACCACCTACGACTGGACGGCCGTAGATCATAGCATTAGAGACAAAGAAATCTACTCTGTCAAAGTCCTTATCGATCGATTCAAAGAGAGGCTTGAACTCATCAAGCTCTAATATGTTCAGAGGGTATGCTCTTGCCTTAACACCGTATTTACTCTCTAGATCTTTAGCGATCTCATCGGCAACTTCTTTATTAGAGTTGTAAGTAAATGCGATATTTACACCGTTTTGAGCAAATTTTTCGGCTACGGCTTTACCGATACCTTTGGTTGCACCTGTGATGACAAGTGTTTTACCTTTCATTTCTGACATATTACGCTCCTACTATATTGTATTTTTTCATAACTTCTTCGATTTTTTTCATATTCTTACTACTTGGCGGTACAAGTGGCAATCTGTATTCCAGTGTATCGATCAGTCCTGCAATATACATCGCAGCTTTGATAGGAATAGGGTTGCTTTCACAGAAAAGCACTTTGTTGATCTCAAAAAGTTTATCATTGATGGCTTTAGATTTTACAAAGTCACCTTTAAGCGCTGCATGAGCAAGCTCCGCTTTCATATCTGGCAAAAGGTTTGAAGTCACAGAAGTAATTCCTTTTCCTCCACTTGCCAAAATAGGAAAATCGATAGCATCATCACCTGAGAATACATAGAGATCAGGTACTTTTGCCAAAAGTTCAACCGTTCTTTCTATAGAACCTGTCGCTTCTTTAATACCCATAATGTTCTCTACATCATCATAGAGTCTTTTTACTGTGTCCGGCAAGATATCTACACCTGTACGTCCCGGTACATTATAAAGCATGAAAGGTACTTTTACAGCAGAAGCGATGGCTTTGTAGTGTTGATAAAGTCCTTCCTGACTTGGTTTGTTATAGTAAGGACTCACAGAAAATATAGCATCAGCACCACACTCTTCTGCATGTTTAGCGATATCTATGGCTTCATGTGTAGCATTGCTACCTGCACCTGCGAGGACTTTGGTCTCCGTACCTTTACATACTTCAACGGCTATCTCAATACATCTTTTGTGCTCATCATGACTTAGAGTCGCACTCTCACCTGTAGTTCCTACAGGACATACCGCATCTATACCATGTGCAATTTGTCTTTTGATAAGTGTCGCAAAGGTTGCTTCATCCAATGTACCATTTTTAAATGGAGTAATCAGTGCAGTGGTTGCACCAGTAATATATTTACTCATGTCTACTATCCTAGTTTTTTTTCAAGATCACAGTTGTTGAAAAGTTGTGATCAAAATACTTTTTAGCGGCATCGCTAATATCTTTGAGCGTAATTTTATCTAATTTCTCTTCATATTCAAGTAAAGGCTGGATATTTCCTTTGACATAATAGTCTCCATAGAGTCCTGCCACTGAATTTGAACTCTCTAAAGAGTAGATAAATTCTGCTTTTGTGTTGATCTTGACCTTGTCCAGTTCTGCCTGTGTGACATCACCATTTTTGATCTTTTCAAGTTCAGCAAGTATCTCTTTTTCCAAAGTATCCAGAGATGCATGAGGTGAACACATCGCCATAATAAGGAAAACACCAGGGTCTGCAAGTTCCATATTGTATCCATAGACCTGGTTTGCCAGTTGCTTCTCATTCACCAGGGTTTTTTCAAAACGCGAACTTTTCCCGGAACTGAGTATATGGCTGATAGCAGAAAGTACTACCTGGTCATCATGCTCATAGTTAGGAATAGAATAGGTAATAGCCAGCGTATCCACCTGGTTACTCTCTTTATGCAGTACGGCTCTTTTGGCACCATCCACTTTAGGTTCAACAGCAGTGACCTTTGGAATCGTATGTTTATTTTGTATGTGTCCAAAATATTTTTCAGATTCTTTAAACACTTCTTCCGGGGTGATATCGCCGGCCACGACCAAAATGGCATTATTTGGTTGATAATAACGTTGATAAAAGTCTCTGATATCTTCTATCTTCCATGAGAGAATATCTTGCATAAAACCGATTGGGAGCCAATGGTAAGGATGGTAGGTAAAGTGTGTGTTAAAGACCCTGAAGTAGAGGTAACCCATAGGATTGTTGTCCGTTCTTAAACGTCTCTCTTCTGCAACAACATCACGCTCTTTTTGAAATTCTTCATCTGTGAGTTTGAGGTTATGCATCAGCTCAGAAAATAAGTCAAGACTGAGTCCCAGGTTCTTGCTGGCTGTTTTAATATAATAGTGTGTTTTGTCAAAACCGGTGGCTGCGTTATTGACACCACCACGGCTTTTCACGATCGTGTCAAATTCACCCTCTTCGAGTTTATCGGTAGATTTGAAAGAGAGATGCTCAAGCATATGGGCCATACCGCTTTTCCCCATGACTTCGTTTCTGCTTCCTACTTTGTAGTAGATATCTGTAGTGATAACACCTGAATTGTTATCCATAGGGATGACAACGATCTGCATCCCGTTGTCTAGTGTTTTTGTAAAATGTTCTGGCAATGAATTGGCCATTGATACTCCTGTTGTGATCATAAGTCCGATGATAAATGTATATGAAAATAGTTTGAGGCTTTTTAGGCTCATTTGTAATCTGCTCCGATGGCTTCGCTGATATGTTTATAACCATCTTTTTGTAAGAGTTTAATTAAACCTTCATTGATCTCTTTGATCAATGCCGGACCTCTGTAGACAAGCATACTGTAAACCTGTACCAAAGAGGCACCGGCTTTGATACGTTTGTAAGCCTCTTCTGCAGAGTCTATACCCCCTACAGAGATGAGCAGGGTTTTGCCATAGAGTTCTTTTCCTATGGCCTTGAAGAGCTGGTACGACTTTTCTGTAAGCAATGCACCTGAAATACCGCCGAAGTCTTTGGCATGCGGTGTTAAAGAGTAATCTATGGTTGTATTGGTAGCGATGATCCCTGCAGCACCTGCTTCTACCGCTGTTTTACAAAGAACAATAGCATCTTCGGGTTCCATGTCCGGAGCAATTTTAAGCAGTACAGGCTGAGTAGTGATCTCTTTGGCCATTTTAAAGATAGCATTGATAAATGCTTCATTTTGCAGATCTCTCAGACCCGGCGTATTTGGAGAAGAGATATTGATCACAATGTAGTCACCATAATCTTTAAATGCTTTAAATAGTGTTTCATAGTCATCTAAGGCATCATCTTCAGATGTGAGTTTATTCTTCCCGATGTTTATGCCTATAGGATAGTCAAAAAAGTAGAGTTTTTTAAGACGCTGCAGCATGTAGTGGCTGCCTTTGTTGTTAAAGCCCATGGCATTTTGTATGGAGTTGTCTTCAATAAGTCTAAAGAGTCTTGGTTTTGCATTACCATCTTGAGGACGTGGTGTGACTGTACCTATCTCAGTAAATCCAAATCCCATCGTGGGCATGGCTGTGATGTATTGGCCGTTTTTGTCAAAACCTGCCCCCAAACCTACAGGATTCTGAAATGTACGTCCAAAGAACTCCTGTTGGAGCATAGGATGGGTAATAAAGTTTTGGTTTTTCACAAAACGTAGAAGTGAAGGAGAATGGGCAATAGCTCTGAGTCCAAGACCAGCAACAGTATGTGCGGTTTCCGGATCAAGTTTAAAAAGTATTTTTTTGAGGTTTTGGTAAGAAAAAAGTGACAAAGGATACTCCATAATTATAGTGCGTTTATTATAGCAAAATAATCAAAAAAAGTAATGTAAAGAGAGGCTTGCACCTTGCATGGTATCGAGTGGATCTAGACCTGATACCTTATAGTAGTGATAGGAAAGATCTACATCCACAGTGGCTGTGGCATAGATCAGGAATCCAAAATTCCCTCCATAGTAAAACCCATCACTCTCTAAAGAAGCGTCCTCATCATAGTGAAGATATCCGATAGTAGCACCAAGATAAGGTCTGAGTTTCGGTGTTCCGAAGAGTTCATCAAGGAGTATTTTATCTATTTCCACTCCAAAAGTTTGAAGATCATTATTACCGGAGAGTGTAAAGACCGTACGCCAATCCAGGGTTTGTTTACCATAGCGAAATCCCAGAACAGTTTCATTTTGGCTGGATGTTTGGTCTATAGATTTCAAATCTATGACATGAGTGGAGAGGGTTGCTCCTATGAAAGGAAATTGTTCACTCTCCTGTTGTGCAAAAAGTATTGTAAATAAAAAAGTAAAGAGGAGGGTGGATCTTAACATATTATAAACTCCCTGATAATTTTTGATAGGTAGGACACTCTTGCAACAAGGTTTGATGTGATCCTCTGCAGATGATCTCTCCCTCTTGGAATACCAGGATGGTATCGGCATCTTCTATGGTACTCAATCTATGTGCCACAGTAAAGGTGACCATTTCTGGTTTGAGTTCATGCAAGGCTTTTTGTATAAGCGCTTCACTTTTGTTATCCAGCGCAGAGGTGGCTTCATCCAGTATGAGAATATCCGGGTTTTTATAGAGTGCACGTGCTAATGCGATACGCTGTCTTTGTCCTCCAGAGAGATTGTCACCACTTTCTGAGAGAAGTGTATGGATACCATCATCCAATTTGTTTATAAACTCCATAGCGTATGCTTTCTCTAGTGCCTCTGCCACGCGTGCTTCATCTATACCTTCACCATAGGCAACATTGGCTGCAATGGTATCGTTGAAGATATAGATACGTTGTGTTACATAAGAGATCTTTTTGTGTAAAGAAATGAGGCTAAACTCTTTGTGATCGGTATCGTTGATAAGAATTTTCCCCGAACTTGGATCATAAAATCGTACAAGTAGATTGACCAATGAACTTTTACCTGCACCACTGTCACCAACCAATGCGATGGATTGTCCTTTTTTTGCTTGGAGTGTGATATGCTTTAGGGCAGGTATATGATCATAATTTAGCGAAACATTTTCCAAAGTGATGGTTTCTATAGGGTCTGTAAGTTCTTTTAACCCTGAGGTGATAGTAGGTTTTGTATCAAGTAGTTCATGCATACGTGTATTGGCAGTGATGGCATCCTGTGCTTTGTTGTAAAGAGATGAAAGACGTTTTACTGGATCATAAAGCATAAAGAGGGCAGTAGCAAAAGCAAAAAATGAACCTACTGTCATATGTCCGTCTATGACCTCTTTCCCTCCAATGTAGATGACAATACCTATAGCCACCGCACCGAGTGTTTCCATTATCGGTGATGTCAAAGCATTTGTCTTCACCTGTTTCATAAGAAATCTAAAGACACTTTGATTGTCTTTTTGAAAACGTTTCTCTTCATAGACTTGACTTGAATTGGACTTAATTACTTCAATGTTAGAAAGTATTTCATTCAGTCTTGTTGTCATATCAGCCGTACTTTCCTGTGAAAGTTTAGAGTATTTACGCATTTTTTTAGCAAGCTTGGTAAGAGGAAATATCGCCAATGGCATGATAAATAAAAAATAAAATGCAAGTTTAGGATTTTGATAAATAACATACCCGGTCAATGCAATAATGATCATGGTTTCTCGAATAAGATCGGGAATGATGTTGGCAACAACCGTTTGAATACGTGCTATATCATTTGTTGTACGAGAGAGTATCTCTCCGGAATGTGTCTTTCTGAAAAATTCCATATCCAGGTATGTGAGATGAGAAACAAGTTGGTCTCGTAGTCTTCGCACGACATCTTGGCCGATGTAAGAGGTATAGTAGGTTTGTATATATCTTCCTAACCCTTTGAGTGCAAAGACACCCACAAGGGCAAAAGGCATAAGTAGAAGCATCTCTCTGTCTTTATTGATGAAGACATCATCCAGTACGGGCTTAATAAGTTGGGCTGTTCCCGCAGTACCGATCGCAACAGCGATCATCCCCAGTATGGCAAAGAAAAACTCTCTTTTATACCCTGCAAGATAGGGTAGATACTGTTTGAGAAGGTCTTTCATTAGGCTTTTTCCCAAAGTGTACCATCAGGCGTATCCATGATCGATATACCTAGTGCTATGAGTTCATCACGGATGGCATCTGAACGTTCAAAGTTCTTTTCTTTTTTGGCTTCACTGCGCTCAGAGAGTAGTGTTTCTATCTGTATTTTAAGTGCTTCATCGACACCTATTTGAAAATAAGAGAAAGGCTCTTTCCCTCCAAAACCAAGCAGTGTATCGATAAAATCGATGTTTGCTAAAGTCTCTTTTTTTAGGGCTTTGTCTTTTGGATTGTTATCTAAGACATCATTCGTTGCAGCTACCATTTCATCTATTACGGCAAGGGCTATAGAGATATTGAGGTCATCACTCATCGCATCCAAGAGTGCTTTTTTGAATGTTTTGTTGACTGTAGAAGCTTTACCCGGGCTGACACGTTTTTTAAGTCTGTAGATCTTGTCCAGTCTTTTTTTGGAAGTGAGCAGATCTTCTTCATTGAAATTAAAATCATTTCTATAATGGACAGAGTTGAGGTAGTAGCGCAGGACTTCTCCGTCATAAACTTTGAGTGCATCTTTGAGAAAGAAACTGTTTCCTAAAGATTTACTCATTTTTTCACCATCTATTTGTACAAAACCATTATGCATCCAGTATTTTGCGAGTTCATGTCCTGTAGCACAGCGGCTTTGGGCTGCTTCATTTTCATGGTGAGGGAAAAGCAGGTCAGCACCGCCTGCGTGGATGTCTATACTGTACTCCTGCGTACCATGCTCATGCGCAAAGTGTTTTTCTATCATCGCAGAACATTCGATGTGCCAACCTGGACGACCTGAAGAGAAGGGTGTTTCAAAACAGATATCCTCATTTCCTTTACACGCTTTCCAGAGTGCAAAGTCTTTAGGATTTCTTTTTTCTGAAGTGTGTGCTACACGGCTTTGGTTGTCCTCATCTTCACCCACCTGGTGTGATATCTCTCCATAATGGGTATCTTTACTGGTATCAAAGTAGACATCACCTGTGGAAATGACATACGCTATGTCCTTGTCGATGAGTGTCTGTATCATGTTTTCTATCGCCTGTAGGGACTCTGTGGCTTTGGGTTCGATGTCAGGACGATGTATGCCAAGTTCTGCCATCTCTTCAAGGTAGCGGTCAATGTAAAAAGAGGTGAGCTCTTCCATGCTTTTGCCTGTCTCTTCTACTTTTTTGATGATCTTGTCATCAATGTCGGTAAAGTTCTTGCCCAGTGTGACTTTGTAGTTAAGGGCTTTGAGCGTACGCGAAAGAAGGTCAAAAGAGAGGCTGCTGCGTGCATGGCCTAAATGCGCATCATCATACACTGTAGGCCCGCAGACATAGATGCTTGCTTCTCCTTTACGGATGGGTTCAAAAGGAAGTTTTGTTTTTTGTACGCTGTCATAGATGTGCATAATAATCGATAGCCCTTAAAATATGTAGTGTTGTGATTATAGCTAAAAGTTAATTAGAAGAGATACGCACAATATTTATAGATTAAACTGTCTATTTTATATTTTTTGGTTTTAGAGTAAAGGTTAACACATAATTAACACAAGGCCTATAAACTTTCATCACTAAATATAACAAGGGAAGATATGAAAATCAAATATTCATTAATAACGCTACTGGCTTTATCATCAATGAACGCAGAAGAGGTTAGTCTTGAGGCTGTGAGTGTTACAGCAACAAAGATCGCAACACCAACAAAGGATGTGTCGCAGTCAATTGTTGTGGTAGATGAGCAAACGATAGAAGATAAAAATATCTTGAATATCCAGGAAGCTATCGAAAATATACCAGGGGTAAATGCAGAGTCATCAACCAATTCACCAAGTCCTAGACTAATTATCAGGGGAGCAGGACTCAAAGCTAGATATGGTGTAAGAGAGATCATGGTGATGAAAGATGGGGTTCCTATGACGGATCCGGATTCATTTACAAGATTTGATTTTATAGATATGCAAGATGTGTCTAGTATAGAGGTTCAAAAAGGTCCAGGTTCTATCAATGCTGCAAATGCAACTGGTGGTGTAATCCAGCTTGTAACAAAATCTGTCTTTCAAGAGGGAGATGACAGAATCAAAATTGGTGTGGGTGATGATGGACAAAAAAATGTCAATCTAAAAGTTCGTGGTCAACTTGGAGAGAATGATTTTGCTTCTTTGACTTTTTCTCAACGTGAACTTGACAATGACTGGAGAGATAACAATGATTTTGATTCGACGCAAGTGAGTTTAAAACATGGTCATATCTTTGAAGATGAGGCTACATTGGAGACAGAAGTTTCTTATACAGAATCAAATATGAACATTCCAACATCCATGACAGAAGAGGAATTTGAAATCTTTAAAGAAACGGGAGAACAACATGATACAGATGCCCAATGGCAGCATAGTGCAAGAGATTCTAAAATCCTTTCTTTCAATACCAAATATGAAAAAGAGATCGGTGATCTACTCTTGAAACCAAGATTTTACTTTAACACGTGGGAACATTTTCACCCTGTAACAGGTTTGATCAATGACAGTGATGACAACAGTGTGTATGGAACTGATTTGGAACTTAACTATAATCATAAAGTATTTGATAAGGAAGCAATCCTTGTGGCAGGTGTAACATATAAAACGGATATAACTAATGATGCCAAAAAGTATGAGTATGCAGATTTAAATTATGTTGATGAAACATATTATACTTCCAGTGGTCCAAGGACTAGAACTGTAATCGGAAATACTGAATCAAATAATAAAGGTGATCTGGCACAAATAGAAGATAGTACGACAACACTTTATGGTCTGTATTTGATGGAAACATTTTCTCTAACTGAAGATATCACTATAGATATGAGTACAAGAGTTGATAAATTAAAGATAGATATCAGTGGAAATGAGATAACGGCTTATGATTATGGAGCAAAAGATTATGTCACTGGTGCTGGACTTTACAGTATAGATAAAACATATAATCTCTTTTCTGCAAAACTTGGGGCGATATACAAACTAACAGACACAACCAATATGTATGCATCTGTTGCTACAGCGAACCAAGCGCCTACGGGAAGTGAGATTGAATCGGCGCAAGATCAAGGGATTTCACTTGATAAAAGTACAAATGTAAATTATGAAATTGGTCTTAAAACGAGAACAAACAATCTTTCATTAGATTTGGCAATCTATCAAAATGATGTAGATGATGAGATCATACAGATCCAAGATGCAGATGGTAATGTCATTTATGATAATGCTGGTAAAACAAGAAAAAGAGGTTTAGAACTTAATAGTGTTTATAGAGTTTCAAATGAATTGGACTTAGGTGGTTCTTATGCCTATAGTGATTTTGAATTTGTTACATTTGAGGAGCAGGTAGGCTATGGTGGTGGTGCAGAATGGGTATCAAGAGATGGTAACACCTTGCCTTATATCCCTAAAAACCAATACTCTCTGTTTGCAGCATATAGAATGGAAAACGGATTTAAAGCAAGAGTGACGACAAAAAGCTGGGGAAGTTACTATATGGATAATGCAAATACCCAAAAGTATGAAGGGTATGACTTTGTCACTGACCTGATGATAGGGTATGAATATCAAGCGCATAATATACAGTTAAATGTAAGAAACTTGACAAACGAGTATTATGCAATGCAGGCTTCAAAAGATGCGAATGGAAATGTGTCATATAAAGCAGCAGCACCTCAAAGTTTCATGGTGACTTACAGTTATGATTTTTAAAGGAGAATAGATGGTGGAGTTCAAAGAAACTAGAGATAGAAATGATATATACGGCATGCTCGTACTAGGATTTTTATTTAAAAACCAAACATTCTTGATGGCATTGAAACTCTGTGTTCTTGCTCTCTTCATTTACGGTGTATATATGGGATTTTCTGATCCTGGTGAGGAAAATATCTTTACTCAGCATCTCTTCTGGGGGCTTTTTTGGTCCCTTTTTATAGTGGTGACACTTACTACCTTTGGTAGAATTTTTTGCGGTATCTGTCCTCATGGATTTTTAGGGAAATATATCACTAAATTCGGTCTTAAAAAAGAGATGCCACACTTTTTGAAAAATAGATTTATCGGTATTTTCATTCTTTTTTTTGGATGGTGGGCCATCTACTATACGGTACCTGGATTCTGGAAAGTACCACTTGCCACAGCTTGGCTTTTTACTGGTATTACATTGGTTGCTTTTGTGATGTATTATCTTTATAAAGATATGAGCTATTGTAAATATATCTGTCCTATTGGAACTTTGACAAAAGCCTATGCAAAAGTGTCATTTACGGAGTTGGGTACGTATAAAGAAGATTGCAACAGTTGTAAAACATTGGATTGTGCAGTTGCTTGTTCTTACAACCTCAATCCATTTTCTTTTGATAATAAAAACTCCATGGATGACTGTACACTTTGTATGGATTGTAGCAGTGCCTGTGATTCTGTTGCTTTTAGGTTTACGAAACCTTCACGGTCATTGTTTGAAAAATTCAAGTTCAATAAAGTAGAAGTGTGGGCATTTATACTCATTACTGCGGCCATTTCCATTACGATGAGCTTTCACCATGGTCTTAATCGTTCAGCTATTGCAGATGAATTTATCTGGTCGAAAACTGCAGTGTTTGTACAACAGTATATAGACTTTGGTACACTCGATGCAGTCGGACTGTTTGCATTTATCTATGCTACATTATTTGCGACAGGTATTGTCTATATCGGAATGTTTGTGGCTTCAAAGGTGTTAAAAGCACCTTTTGACAAGACGTTTTATACATTAGGTTATGCCTTTGCCCCTTTGTTCCTTATTGGTGGATTGGCGCACTTGATACATAGTTTCTTTACACACAATTATGCAGATATAGCCAATGGTTTCATTTATGGATTTGGTTTAGAAGTGGCTCCGGTTGAAAACCTGGCTTCAAGAAGAGATGCCTGGTTACATATCTTTGATGTGATTCCTTATATCGCTGTACTATGGGGGTATCTGATCCTGGCAAAAAGAATGAAGTCTTTCAACGCAACAAAGCTGAAGAAGAGCATAGCTTTTGTCTTTGCTTCTTCACTTATCACACTTTATTTGTCAACAAATCTCTATAGTGCTTATGTGTTTAAAACATATGGTATGGCAAAAAGAGGTCATCATGAAAATCATAGTGCAGCTAAACCTGTAAAAAAAGAAACAGCAGTGATGAAATGTACAGCCGGTAAATGTGGTGGAGGAATGAAAAAAACGTAACACCTGTCTTACGGTAGAAGAACAAAATCAAAAAGCTAAAGTCTCTTTTCTTTAGCTTGGAAACATTTATCGTATATACCCCAATAACATTTGATTTATTGCATAGAGTAATAAAGAAAACAGTATCATTCCTATAAGTAAATAAAGAGATCTTTTTGATCTTATGATTTCCATAAATTTATCTGTACCAACCTCTTTCACGGTGAGGATAAAAAGCACCCATCCACCTATACTTCCAGCCAATGCTAGACCAGAAGCACCAAGAGGGTGCATGAGTATCAGTGAAAATGTTACAGAGGTAACCAAGGAGTAAACGGCAATTTTAGCGGCTTTGAGGTGTCTATGTGAGGCATAGAGAAAAAGAGAAAAAAGTTTTGCAAGTCCAAAAGGAAGCAAGCCTACCATATACATTTGAAGTACGCTTACCGTTTCGAGTGTTTGCACGCTTGTAAATTTTCCTCTCTCAAAGAGCAACCATACGATAGGTTCGGCCAGTAAGATACCGCCAACCATTGCAGCGCCTAGCAAAAATGAAAGTAACCAAAAAGCTTGGTTCAAGTTTTTATACGCCTCTGTTTCATTTTTGTTTTTAAGGGCTTTTGAGACAGAAGGGAAAAGTACAGTAGCTGTAGCGATAGCAATGATGGCAAGAGGAAGCTGGAAGACACGGTTGGCATAAAAGAGATAAGAGACAGAACCTGTCATGAGGAAGGTTGCCAAAAGCGTGTCTATAAACGCAGAGATCTGAGGGGTGGAATTCCCCAGAATTCCGGGCAAAAATAGAGACTGGAAATGCTTCTTCTCTTCCTCAACATCTTTGCTTTTCCTGTATTTCCATCCCCCTACAAGGATCCTATGGAGGTTCAGCTTGTTGAGTGTGAGAAGATGGGCTGCTACCTGTAGGCCTCCACCGATGAGTACTGCAAAACTGAGTGCATACGCGACGGTTTTTGGGTCCTCTTTCATATAAATGTAGAGTGCGGCTATCATGGAGATATTGAGCAGGGCTGTTGACATGGCTGTCGTAGCGAAATGGTTCTTGTACTGTAAAAGCGTGGCTAAGAAAGTGACGATAAAGATGAGGTCCAGGTACCAAAAGTTTATCGCGGTCAGTGGAGATGTTTTGGCTATCAGTTCTCTTCCCCAACCCAAAGCCAAAAGTTTCGTGATCGGTTCAGGAAAAAAGGTGATGAGCAGGGAAAAAGCCATCAAAAAGAGAAGAAATCGTAAAAAGATCGCTGTGGCAAAGACACCCTTGTGCTTGGAAGCGACAAATGAGGGCATAAATGCCTGTGTAAATGCACCCTCTGCAAAGATACGACGAAAAAGGTTAGGCAGTTTGAAGGCAACGAAAAACATATCACTCCACATGGAAGCACCGAGGGCTGAAGCCATAAGTACATCACGTCCTAGACCTGTAACACGTGAAAATAAGATACCAAAACTGTTGGTGAAGATGGATTTAAGTCGCATAGTTTTCTTTAATTTTAAATTAAATGTATTTTAGCGTAATGTTGATATGAATTAAAAACATGTCAATTTGACATATTTATCCATTTGAACTTAAACACTTGATATACTTTGAACACTTAAATAAATGAGGGTAGATATGATAGTAGGTATAGAAGGTACAGTAGAAAGAAAAGAGCCCACTTTTGTTCATCTGAATGTGAACGGATTGATCTATGAAGTGATGGTTTCTCTTCATACATCAAATGCTATAACAGACAAAAAAACCAAACTGTTTGTGACACAGGTCATACGTGAAGATGCCAATCTTCTTTTTGGATTTATGGATAGAAATGAACAAAAGATGTTTGACACTGTCTTGAAGATAAACGGGGTAGGGCCTAAAGTAGGACTGGCTATCTGTTCCACTTTTACGCCTACCACTTTTGCAAAAGTAGTTGCTTCCAAAGATGTCAGTATGCTCAAGCGTGTACCTGGCATTGGGCCTAAGGCAGCGGGCCGTATCTTGGTTGAATTGGCTGACTTTATAGTAGATGGTCACGAGGAGAATGAGAACAGTGGCGCGTTAAATGAAGCAACGATGGCTCTTGAGAGTTTAGGATTTAAAAAAGATGCCATTCAAAAAGCATTGCACGGGTGCAGTGGTGATACGAGTACATTGGTTAAAGAGGGATTGAAAAAGTTACAGAGACTATAGGCGTATCGGTTTATACTCTTGTAAATACCAGTTCTTTGACATTGTGTCCTATTTCTTCTGCTACGACAGAACACTTGACAACAAAAAGAAAATAGATGGGACGTTTGGCGACATTATAGAGACTTTCAAAGTTACCCATCCCTTTGGAAAGTACGATATCTGCACGATCAAAGATCTTTTTTGAGATACTGCTGGCTTCTTCAAGATCAAAACCTGGTGTTCTCACACCTGTATCGACAATGTGGGCACAATCTTTGAGTAGTTGTCCCTCTTTGAGAGTGACATCATTGATGATGGGTTTGCCTCTGACAAAGTAGTGGACAGTGATATCATAATGCTTTTTAATGGTCTCTATCAGCAGTTTGTCGAAAATATGTTCTCCAACATTATCAGCGAGGAGTACCATCTCTTTAGCATGCTGTAATTCTCTGATGAAGTTTTCAGTATCATCGATGGCAAATTTTTTATGTAAATGATATTGGATCATTTCGTCCAGATCTAACTGCTCTTGCGCTCCAAAATCAATGACATTCCCGATAACGGCCATTTTAAGTGCATCGGGAATGGTGTATATGCAAGAGGTATCTATGTTTAATGCTTGTTCGGTAGCATATGCTTTTGCAAGGGCTACGGGATCTTTCTCTCCAGTGACATCAGATATGGCCTGATAAATATCCCTTGCGATCTGTGGAGGAGTACTAGACATAGTATGGTCCATTAGAACCTGTGCAGTTTTATTGAACACTTTTTTACTTGTGTCATCATCAAGTTTCAAAAGTTTAGTCACCCTGAGGGCTTGATCAAATAAACAGGATAAACAGTCAGGTTTGATATTCATGTCACATATCCTTCAAATGATGCTCACAAAGATTTAGTTAGAAAGAATGTAAATGAATGCAAGGTAGCTTAGAAATCCACCTAAGATCCAAGCAACTATATGTATAATCCTAATTTTACATTTTTCTTCATCTTTCTCAGTCAATTCATTTATTATTTTATGAGCATTTTCTAGCTCTTTTTCCAGTTCTTCAATTGTTTTCATATTTAGCCTTTGTTATGTAACTAATTATAAAGTTTCAAGCTTTAAATATCTTGTTTTTATTACTTATATTCTCTATCAATATTGATACAGTAAAACAGCAGTAGTTTGACCAAATATTATATCCAAGTTTGATATTCACTGAATTCTTGACTCATCTTCTTTTTGATTACTGTATGAGTGTGTGGTAAAGGATGTCTTATTAAAATGGCAACTAAGATATGTTATGTTTTTTGTATGATCCGTCTAGCGGAGACAAATGTTTTGGCATAGCTTCTATGGGTTAGAGGTGATATAATGATGCCTTGCTTTTTAGAGGCAGCATGGATAAACTTTCCATTGCCTATGTAGATACCCACGTGAGTGATAGGAATCCCTCTTTTTTTATCAGTGAGAAAGAAGAGTAGATCTCCTTTTTGCAGTTCATCTCTCTCAATGGCTTGACCTTGTTTGGTTTGATAATATCCGGAGCATAGACAATCAGAGGAATTTTGTATCTCCAAAACGGAAGCGCATTTTTTCCTGCACTTCTTCCATTAAAGATTAAGAAAAAATAAGAGATGATTTTTTGCTTGTGCACTATATTTTGATCTATGTCTGGAAATTTCATTCATATTTTCTGATACTAGAGTACAAAAATATGAATGAATATTTGCTAGTGAACCGTACCGCAGAAGTTCGCATCACATCCATGTACCGAACCGGAAAATTTTGAATTGTCTATAAAGAATTTTAAGAGACGTTTTTTACGATCTTGGAAAAGCGAACTTTTTAGGTTTGTAAGCGCTTCAGGTTTATCTTTGTGTATTTTTTCAAGTTTACCCGAAGTTTCGAAATAGAATTCCCAGTCGTCCTCATCTACCTGTTTGGCCATATAGAATGGCGTACCGTGACAGGAGGTACACAGTTTTTGTACGGTTCGAAATGCTTTTGTATCATACTTTTCTGCGCAAAAAGAGAGAGAAGTGAGAGAAACAATGAGGAGTGGTAGAACGACGATTTTTTTCATTAAAATACCTTTTTTGCACCTATTGTAATATCTGTATGTGTACTTTATGTGTAGCCGTATTTAGTTAGGGGTCTAATAGGATATAATACGTTCCATGGATCATAATATCATCATTATAGGTGGAGGAGCAAGTGCACTGATGCTTGCATCTCTATTGCCTAAAAACACAGCTACTATCATAGAGTCCAACCCCAAGCCGGGTGCGAAGATACTTGTCTCAGGCGGAGGTAAATGTAATATTACCAACAGTCGCATGGGCACACAGTACTTTCTGGGTGATACAAACTTTGTACAAGAGCCCTTAAAAAAATTTAATGAACAGGCACTTTTACGATGGCTGGAGAGACAAAATCTGCATCCTGTACTGAGAAAAGAGACACAGTATTTTTGTAGAGACTCTGCTAAAGAGTTGTTGGATATTTTTCTAAAAGAGAGTAAAAAACAGACACTCTGTACCTCTGAAGAGGTTTTGGAAGTCACAAAGCGTGATGAGGTATTTTATGTCAAGACAAATAAAAAAACACATACGGCAAAAGCAGTAGTGGTCGCTTCGGGCGGGTTGAGTTATCCTAAGATAGGTGCAAGCAGCATAGGGTATGAGATCGCAGAGGCATTTGGACATACGGTGGTGAAGACTGCTCCAGCCCTGGTAGGTTTTACGGTACAAAAGGAGCAATTTTTTTTTAAAGAACTCTCCGGAGTTTCAACGGATGTGAAAATACACGTAGGAGATAACGTGTGTGAAGGTGCTTTACTTTTTGCACACAAGGGGATGAGTGGCCCTGCTGTACTGGATGCTTCTCTTTACTGGGAAAAAGGGAAGATAGAGATTGATTTTTTGCCAAATTTTTCTTGGAAAAGTGTACAGGGAAGCAAAAAACAGATATCTTCACTTTTGCCTATGCCAAAGCGTGTTAGCAAGGCATTTTTATTACAATTCCGGCTCGAAGACAAACCTTTTTACCAGCTTACAGCACAGGAACTGGAGAAGCTTCAAATCTTAAGTCACTACAGCTTTGCACCTGCAGGAACTTTTGGTTATGCTAAAGCGGAAGTGACAAAGGGCGGAGTGGAGACATCTGAAGTAGAAAGCAGTACAATGATGAGTAAGAAAGAGGATGGCCTTTACTTCATAGGTGAAGTTCTGGATGTAACAGGGAGACTTGGAGGTTACAATTTTCAGTGGGCATTTTCAAGTGCTTACAGTTGTGCAAAACATATATCTACTAAGGAAAAATAGTGTAAGTTAGCATTATTTTGACACGAATATGATACGATTATTATATATTATTTTTTTGAGTTTAAATGGAGGGGATTTAGAATGAAAAAAATGTTGATGTTGATACTCTGGGGAGTATCAGCTATGGTATTGACGGGATGTGGTGTGGGAACACCTGATGCAGAAGGTTGGAGATCAACTCAAAAAGAGGAATTCTTAGCGATATTGAAAACAGATAAATATGCTTCTATCTGTAATCAGCAGGCGCTTTATGAGAAGGTAAAAGAGAGTGAAAACTCCAAACTCATGTCCAAATTACTTGTATCCTATGCCAAGAACCTTGCCAATGGTTGTATAGATCTGGAAAGTTTCAATGCATCACAAGAGAAAAGGGTAGAGGAGAAGATCGCAACCTATTATGAAACATACATGCAAGAGGTTAAAGCATCCGATATCATGAGAAAGCTTAAAGCGGGACAGAGTATAGAAGAGATATTAAAACCTTATGTGCCTGAGTATACGCAATTTTTTGATCTTCAGAAAAGATATAAGCTTTTAGGAGGTGATAAAAACACTTCAAAAAAAACACTTCGTAAAATTCGTCTTAACCTAGAAAGATTGAAACTGATGAAGCCAGGTCTCGGAGACAATTATGCTTTGGTCAATATCCCTGAGTATACTGTCCGGGTGATCGATACCAATGGTACAGCTGTAGCAATGGCAGTTGTAGTAGGTCAAAGAAAAATGCAAACACCTATCTTTTCTGCAGATCTCTCTTATGTGACCCTCAACCCTCAGTGGGGTGTTCCGGACAGTATCGCCAGAAATGAAGTGATCCCAAAACTTTTAAAAGATCCAAACTATTTGGTAGACCATAATATGGTGATACGTAAATCTTATGATCTTAATACGACAGCAGTAAGTCAGGATTCTGTAGATTGGGAAGCTTATCTAGTCGAAGAACAAAATCTAACAGAGATGACGTATAAGTTCATAGAAGTACCCTCAAAGAAAAATGGTTTAGGACGCGTCAAGTTCATCTTCCCGAACAAACATTCTGTCTATATGCATGATACACAGGCAAAACATCTCTTTAAACGTAAAGTACGTACCTACAGTCATGGATGTGTGAGACTTGAAAAGCCGGTGGTGATGCTAGACCATATCTCAAAGCATTATACTGAGAATACTCCAGAAGAAGTCAAAGAGTGGTATGACTCTTTAGAGACACACCATATGGGGCTGACTAAAAAGTTACCTGTACATACTTCATACTTGACAACCTATGTAGATGAGTGTGGAGATCTGTTAGTATTTAATGATATTTATGGCTTTGACAAGTCACAAAAACTTAACTTCTAAGACAAAGAGATGATGCTAAGGGCATGGTATGATTTTTGGGTAAACCTTAAAGAAGGGTTTGTGCACTTCGAAACAGAGCATTTACCACCGTATATCAAAGTGGAGAATGGACTTTACTCGATCTATGAAGCAAATGAATAGTAATATCATTGTGAGGCTTGGTCAATGATTGAATTCTCATTTCATTATAAAATTGATCTTAACGAAATACTACACTTCCTTATTTTAGATACTTTGTGTAATAATAATACTTAAATATAATTTTAACAAATAGTATTATATTTATCATTTAAAACTTTTTATTTCAATAATTTAAGTTTTTTTGATACAATGAAGAATGAGCTGGAGGTGTGATAGAGATATGAAACTATTTAGTATCTCTATCATAGTAATATTTTATGCTGATCATTGAAATGATGAGCGATATAATTCTAGGAGAAATAATCATGGAAAAAATATATCAAGAAAAACTGGAAGAAATTGTATTACTTCTGAATGATCCAGATGAAACTGTACTGATAAAAGAAGTAAAAGAGAAATTGGAAAACCTTTTAGCACTTGTGAAGAATCCAGAAAAAATTGAAAAAGAAAAACAAGAAAATAACAAGAAACTGGAAAAAGTTGTAGAATTCGTGTATAACGCAATGGCCAACCCGGACATTGAGCTTGAATATTGTATACCTGAAGAAGCAACAACACCAGATCCTTACAGTGTCGCTAACGATCCTTATATACAAGTGAAGTATGCGTCTGGCGGGACACATATGATGAACCAAAATGTACGTATTGGACCTCAGTATCTATCAAAGACACCAGAAGATATAGCAAACCTTGTTACCTTTCATATCAAACAGTTTATTGAAGAGATTGATGCCACTGAGTACGGTGTACAGTAAGACTATATTATAGAGTACAGACTATAGATATCTATAGTCTATCTCTTTAATACAGTATTCGTTTCAATTAGAAGACTCCTCAAGACAAATTCTTTCATTTAAATTCTTTGTTGAAACACCATAGTCTATTTATTTTGAAGTTTATTACATGTCAGGGAACGAAGCGAATGGATAGTGCCTCATATATTAAAATACTTTCATACAAAATAAATGGTGAAATATGGTATCTAAAGAGATACGCTACAAAGAACAGACTCTCATACGGTACGCTTCAGAATGGAAGATATTAAGGTACATTTAACCTTAATATAATTAGAATCTTAAAGATTAAAAATTAATATAACGGGGGTTATCATGCGCATTTCAAAACTTTTTTTATCTGTCATCTTAAGTATCTCAATGCTCACTCAAACTTCATGGGCACAGATGGCTTCTACTGAGGCACTTTTTGAACACTCGGTAACAGTATCTCCAAAAGAGAAAGTCATTCAATTTGCTGCTCGTGAAGATGTAGCCAAAATATTGGAACAGATGGATGTTGATCCGCAAATGATCGAAGAGAGAGTTGCCTCAATGACGGATGAAGAGGCATCACAAATCGCTCATAAGATCGACACAATGCCAGCTGGAAGCAGTGCAGTGGGTTCATTGATAGGTGCGGTTGTTTTTGTTTTTGTACTTTTGGTGATCACTGATATTCTAGGAGTTACAAAAGTATTTGGCTTTACCCGTTCACTTCGTTAATGTGCGATTGAACAACTACCTTTCCTTACTATTGGTACTCTCCGCTTGGCTACTGCTGAGCGGTTGTACGCCCAAAGAGCTTTCGCCTTTAGGTAAGTACCATGCTTCTTCAACTATAAAAGTCCCTTTTGTACCTCCGCGTTCTGATCTATGCGGTTCGACATCTATTGAGATGGTCTCCTCATATTGGCAGTCAACAACATCTTATGTCCCCCGTTTATCACGGAATGAATTGGATAAACGGACATTGATTCCTGCAAAAGGCGGTACGCTGCAGGTAGAACTCGTCTCCACTGCACGGGCTAATGGTCAACTTGTCTATCCTTTGGAACCAACGTTTGATGCACTTCTTGCAGAATTGGGAGAACAACATCCTGTCATTGTACTTGTTAATCGTGGTTACTCATGGTATCCGCTCTGGCATTATGCACCTGTAACAGGGTATGATAGAGATAAGCAAACTGTTTTGATGCATTTTTCAGATCGGCCAAATGAGGCAATGTCGATCTCTACATTTATGGCACTTTGGAAACGGAGCGGTAACTGGGGAGTTGTACTTCTTCCGCCTGACCAGCTGCCTGCATCAGCTTCACCGAAACTGTTTTTACGTGCTGCATATGATCTTGAAAAAACAGGAATGAGGGATGATGCCATCATCGCTTATAAATCTGCGCTGCTGCGTTGGCCGAAAGATATTGATACACATTTTGCATTAGCCAATGCCTATTATCATTCTCATCGGTTCACTGAAGCGGAACAAAGCTACCATAAACTCTTGTCTCTTGAACCGGCACATACCATGGCACTCAATAATTTAGCTGATCTTCTATGCCGGACGGGTAGAAAAAAAGATGCGATGAGAGTCATTAGAAAGGCTGTGACTGAAGATTCCGGGATGCAAGCCATGCTAAAATCTACACGAAAAGAGATCATTCAAGGGTGCACTCCTCTTCCAAAAAAGGAGTAGTACTGATATATGATTAGATCATTTAGTAAACTTTTCCTCCTTATTTGACTAAAAACAACTTTTTAATCTGATAACCAATTTTTATGTGCAGGGTCTAGCTATACTCTAGTCGTAATGAAAGTATTTACAACAATTTTACACTACTCTAAAATTAAAATATCTACATGATATATCTGAAGCCAATGAATAGTAGCTTTATGTTAGAATAATTCAATTTTTTATGAACGGTGAAACATGGCATCTAAAGAGATACGCTACAAAGAACAGACTTTTAAACTCGCTTATGAATTGGTCAACCCAACAAAAGATAAGCTACTGCTCATACTTCACGGATGGGGAAGCAGTAAAGAGATCATGAAACAGGCATTTGGAAATGCATTGCCGGATTTCAAACACGTTTACTTAGATATGCCCGGGTTTGGTAAGAGCAGTAATGAGATGATCCTGACTACAAAAGATTATGCCAATATCGTACAACTTTTTTTGGATGCATTGGATGTCAAGGCCACTATCGCTATGGGGCACTCTTTTGGCGGTAAAGTTGCTACACTATTGAACACTCCTTGCCTGGTCCTTCTTTCTTCTGCAGGTATTGTGACGGTGAAACCTTGGTCTGTAAAAGTGAAGATCGCTACCTTTAAACTCCTTAAGCCTCTGGGTATGAAGAAGATACGTGAACTTTTTGTAGCACCTGATGCACAGGGCATGAGTCATGAGATGTACGAAACATTTAAAAATGTAGTGGATGAAGACTTTGAAGCAGAGTTTGCCAAAAGTAAAAGCAAAGCACTCTGTTTTTGGGGGAAAGAAGATACGGCTACACCACTTTATACAGGTGAGAAGATAGCAGGGCTCATTGAAAATAGTGTTTTCTATCCGTTGGATGGAGACCATTATTTCTTTTTGACACATAAAGACTTTATCGCTAAAGCGATCACTGAACACTGTAAGGAAATGACAAAATGATACTATTAAATTCTATTTTTTACACACTTTTTATTTTAGCTATAGGCTATTATTTTATCACCAACTTGCAGTGGTACAGCTATAAGCTGAACCGTGTACTTTTTCATCATACCAAGACATGGTGGCACTTTGTATACTTCTTGGTACCGTTTGCACTCTATGCCTTTGTAGATGGTATGAGTGAGTATGGTTTTGTTGTGGTTGTCGCTTATTTAGCTTTATTGTTCCAGTGGTATAGAGGCCTTGACAAACCTTTGGTGTTTACAGGAAGAGTGAAACGTTTTTATGCGGCTCTTATCCTTTTTGCACTTTTCATCGCTGTGGTATTTAAGCATTTTGCTGTAGTTTTACCACTCTTTTTAGCCTACTTTGTTTCTATGTTCATTGAAAAGATGCTTTTTAACGGCTTTAAAGTAAAAGCGCAACAAAAGATAGAAGCGATGGAAGACCTTATAGTAGTGGGTATCACAGCCAGTTACGGAAAGACAAGCATCAAAAACTACATAGAGCATTTGCTTAAAGCCAAATATAAAACTTATGCTACACCACGTTCTGTCAATACACTTGGGGGCGTAATGAAAGATGTCAATGATGATCTTCCTGAGGACACAGAAGTGTATGTCGTTGAGATGGGGGCAAGAGGTGAGGGTGACATCGCCGAGATCAGTACCTTTGTGAACCCTCATTATGTAGTAGTGGGTAAGATAGGTCCTGCACATATAGAGTACTTTAAAACGATTGAAAACATCCGTAACACAAAGATGGAGATACTCAAAACAGAGAGACTTAAAGAAGCGTGGATACATGAAAGTGCCAGAGTCAAACCAGAGTCTAATGTACATACTTTCGGTACTAAAGAGAACTTGGATATACGTACCAAAGAGGCTGCTCCGGAGTATGTCATAGAAAATGTCCAGGCAACACTGGAAAGTACAAGCTTTACACTTGATGGTGTACAGTACTCGGCAAGTATTCTGGGGGCATTTAATGCGATGAACTTAGCAGCGGCAGTACTTGTAGCTAAAGAGCTTGGACTCAGTGATAAGCAGATACAAGAAGGCCTTTCTACACTCAAAGCAGTGGATCATAGATTGCAACGTATCGATGCTGGTGGGAAAGTGATTCTCGATGACAGTTTCAACGGAAATATCGATGGTATGATGGCTTCCTTTGACCTAGCAAGTACATATGAAGGACGTAAGGTCGTGATCACTCCAGGCCTTGTTGAAGTGGATGATGCACTGAATGTTCAAGTTGCACAAAGAGCCAATGAAGTGTTTGATATCGTAGTAGTGACAGGAGACTTGAACTATGCGATCTTTAAAGAGTATGTAGAGGCTGATAAATTAGTGAAACTTGCCACCAAAGGCGAGATGGAAGCGATGCTTGTGGAACAAACACGTCCAGGAGACCTGATACTCTTTGCGAATGATGCTCCGAGTTTCGTCTAAGTGACTAGGAACTCATCCATTTAAAAAAGAGTTCATGCTTGGCACTTTTGATAAGAATGCCATCTACACCATTCTGTTTAGCCTTAATGACAGTAAATCCTTCTTTTACTGTTTTGTGCAGTCTTGTTCTTACGTACCTGTGTATAGATTGTCTACAACCATTTTTTTTGGTTGAAAGTTTTGTAGATTTAATGATCGTATTGTCTGCTTTTAATTCACTTGACATAGGATTGCATCCATCAAATCCGTTTAATTTCATATGTTTTGCATCAAAGTCTAAAATGGCTCTGGCTTTTCGTACATCTTTCCCATCCACGCTACGCAAATGCCAGTTTCCATCAAGATCATCAAGGTCGATGCTTTTTGGTTGAGCTGACAGATAACTGGTACATAAAGATGCCAATAGCGTAAGCAAAAGTGTTTTTTTGTAAAGCATTGAAAACTCCCCAGTTTTATATTGTATAATGAAATTCTACATTGAAATGATTAACGGAGTATGTATGAGAACGATTTTCTACTTGATTTTATTACTATCACTATCGCAGTCGATACTTTTTGCTACAGATATCAGGCTCACAGATAAGCAAGCCAAATTCATCGCCCAAAAAGTATGGCAGAATGAAGGTGCAGGGCTTGACAAGTATCTGGTACATTGGAATGAAGGTGAAGACTTTGCCTCTGTAGGTATAGGACACTTTATCTGGTTCTCTAAAGGGCATACAGAACGTTTCAGAGAGGTTTTTCCTATGGTACTGACCTTTATGGAAGAAAGGGGTGTAGCGATGCCAGATTGGCTGAATTCCAAAACACCTCTCCCATGGGATACCAAAGAAGCATTTTTCGAGGCAAAGAGGTCACAGAGTAAAAAGTATGTAGAGTTGTTCACGTTTCTGAAAACGACAATGCCGGAACAGGCAGCTTTTATGGCACAGCGTTTAAGTACTGCCCTGCCTCAAATGCTGGAGACTATAGAAGAAACTGAAAAACAGGAACGCATCAAGAAACGTTTTTATGAAGTCATGCATAACAAAAATGGCTCAGTCAACGAAAAAGGACTTTATGTCCTTTTGGACTATACCAACTTTAAAGGTGAAGGCACACTCAAAAGTGAACGTTACAAAGGTCAGGGATGGGGACTTCTGCAGGTACTCGAGCATATGGATCCACAGGAACCAAACAGATTGAAAGCTTTTGCCGAGTCTGCCAAAGCGATGTTAAGCAGGCGTATCAAGAACTCTCCTCCTGCACGTGGCGAAGAACGTTGGCGAAAAGGGTGGAATGTTCGGCTAGATACCTATTGGAAGTAGCTTAGAATGCGATGGTATGCTTTTTAAACTTGTGCAGCTTTTTTTGGGCTTTACGCAGTAACTTCTTTTGCTTCTTTGATGTTTTTCCCAGTAGTCTCTCTTCAAGTTCCTGACAGTGTGATATACTTTTTTTCTTAGATTTAAAATAGTCATGTAGAAGTTTGTTCTGATTCACCGTATCATTGAAATCTCCAAGTAAGGTTTGCAATTTTTTACCTTTTTCAATCATCTTTTTGATCTTTTTTTCGCCAAAGATATGTTGGAACTCTTCAAGGAGATAACGAAGTTTTTTCAGTGAAATCCTGATCTTATGGAGCTTTTTATCACTAAACTCTTTTTCTAAGGTATTTATCTTTTTTACGATCTTAAGTTGGAGTGCTTTGATGACCTTTTGGGCTGTATGTTCTATGGTATCTTGATTGTTATCAGAAGTAAGAAGTGTATCTTGTTTTAATGCATTTTGATAAGCTAGAAAGAAATCTTCAAATATTTTTCCTTTTAACATCTCTTCTATTACGTGCTGTTCGCGCACTTGTTGTTCTTTAATGTCTTCTTGAATGGTATCATGATATGTATCTACTTCTTTTAAACGTTCTTTGATGACATCAAGATCTCTTTTTTGGTTCGTTTGCGTTGCAAAACTGTCTAAGTTTTCATTGAAGTAGTTATAATGCTCTTTTGGAAAAAGAAACTTAAACTCTTTTAAAAAAGCTCTGGATTTTCTGATGTTGACTCTGAACTGATGCAGGTCTTCTGTATCATCATTCATAAGGATACGTTCTTTATGCGCGAGTATAGACCGTGAAAACTTGTATAAGATGACCCGCAGGGCATCCATAGATGAGAGATTAGGTATGAAATAGGCATCAAGCTCATCGATATCTTTTTTGTCCAGTTCTGTGAATATGGCATCCACATCATAGGCCGTTTGGGGTTTGCCGTGTAAAACCATATTTTTATTCTTAAAAGACTCATCAAAGCTTACATCCTTGATGACATGCATTTCAAGTACAGGAGGCAATTCGAACCGTTCAAAATCCTCCATACTTTGAAACTCAATTTCAAGTATATTGAGACCTTTGAAGGCTTCCTTAAACACATCTATGGAGTACTCTTCCCCTTCGAAGTGGAATATATATCGATTTTTTCGTATAGGTTCTTTGATGCGGTCTTGAAATTTTTTTTGAAATTTTTTTTCAGATATCTCTACTTCTTCTTCATCTCTTGAAGCTCCTATTCCATATTTGACAGTTTTAAAGTAGCTATCATCCATCTGCCTATACCGTACGCCTTTATCTGCTGTGATAGTTGTATAAAACTGAGTGATCTTGTGTTTTTTTAGTCCATATTCATCTATCAGGGAGCGTATGGAATCTTTAAGCAGATACTTTCTTTCTATTTCTTTCATTTATTACCCTGAATAAGACATTAGATATTAATTTTTTAGTTTAAAAACAGAAGGATCTTCTACCCCTATAAATATATTATAACAAGGTCCATGCTCTCCAGAGATTTCATATTCATGTTTACAATCCAAGTCCAGGTTTTTTGCATATGATTCTATAAGATCTACTACCTCTTTTTTTTTAGTAATGAATTCAATAACTTTATCACCTTCATATCCTAAGAAACTCTCAATATAGTCGATGTCGAGTTCGATCGCGTACTTAATCATACTTTTTATACTCTCTTGTAACATAGAAATCCTTTTTAATAAATTGTATCATAATTTATGAGAAATCCTTTTTACTTTAGAGAGTGAAGAAGAGGTCTATACTAAGGCAAGCAACTCCTCATCACAAAAAAGATAAAATTTAAAAAAATTTTAAAAAGAGACACATTATTATGTACGTAAAATCTTCCTACTATCTGGATAGTATCTCTAAATATGCAGGAACTATAGCAGCATTTCTAGTGCTTTTGCTTTCTTTGTTGGTAGCTTATGATGCAATAATGCGTTATCTTTTTTCAGCAGGTTCGATAGCGCTTCAGGAAGTAGAATGGCACCTCTTTGATGTGATATTTTTACTGGGATTAACCTATGCCCTTAAACATGACAAACATGTAAGAGTAGATATCTTTTTTGAGCTTTACAGCAAAGAGAACAAGGGTATTGTACAGATACTCTCAATGCTATTTCTGGTGATTCCTTTTTCTCTGGTTTTTTTATCTGATTCTATAGACATGCTGATACAGAGTTATCTACAGCATGAGATATCAAGTGATCCTGGTGGATTAACACATCGTTATATCATTAAGGGTGTCTTGGTACTCTCTTTTATACTGCTTATCATACAGGCGCTGAGTGAAGTACTCAAAGCATTTGGAAGATTGGAAAGTAAAAAAACATTTCTTTGTATTTTAGGTATCGTAACCATACTTGGCGTGCTTATCTATACGGCAGATCATTATGATATGGCTTATTGGCTCGATCCTATACTGCTCATGTTTGCTTTGACACTGTTCTTGCTGATGGCCGGTTTTCAAGTTGCCTTTGTATTTGCAGGAGTGGCACTGCTTTTTGCTACTATTTCAAATGAAGTAGGGTTGAGCGTACTTGAGATGCTGCCTTACAGAACCTATGGTATCATGGGTAATGCTACATTGATGGCTGTTCCACTCTTCATCTTTATGGGATTGATACTGGAAAAATCCAAGATGGCAGAAGGTTTGTTACTCTCTATGGGTAAACTTTTTGGTTCGATCAGAGGTGGTTTGGCTATCTCTGTGGTGTTAGTGGGAGCTATACTCGCAGCAAGTACAGGTATCGTCGGTGCATCTGTGGTGATGATGAGTCTCATCGCGCTTCCGTTGATGCTTAAACATCACTATTCACCAGCATTGGCTTCTGGGTCTATCGCTGCGAGCGGTACACTTGGGCAGCTTATTCCTCCTTCTATCATTCTCATTATTTTGGGCGATCAAATGCATTTGTCTGTGGGTGACTTGTTCCGTGCAGCTGTAGTACCGGGACTTTTACTCATTGGTCTGTATATCATTTACATCCTACTCATTTCATACTTGAACAAAGAGATTGCACCTGCTATTGTATCAGAAGAAGCATATGCAAAGGTGTTGAAAGAAGCGTTCAAAGAGATCATACCTCCTTTACTGCTTATAGGAGTAGTGCTGGGTTCCATCTTTGCGGGTATTGCATCGCCTTCAGAATCAGCGGCTATAGGTGTTTTGGGTGCTATGCTATTGGCATGGGGTAAAAGAAACTTCTCTTATGACATGGTACGCTATGCAGCTATAGAAACAGTTAAACTCACTGCAATGATCTTTATGATACTCATCGGTGCGACAGCCTTTTCACTGGTCTTTAACGAGCTGGGTGGCGGAGATATGGCGATGGAATTCTTTGCAGGAGATATGGGTGACAAATGGATGTTTATTCTCATTGCAATGCTGGCCATTTTCCTACTGGGCTTTTTTATCGATTTCATTGAGATAGCTTTTGTGGTCGTACCTATTTTGGTGCCTATCGTGGCATCTTTTGGTATAGACCCTGTATGGTTTGCCATACTCATAGCCATGAACCTGCAGGCATCATTTCTGACACCTCCCTTTGGTTTTGCACTTTTTTACCTCAAGGGTGCTGCAGGTGACAAAGTGAGTACGGGAGCCATATACAAGGGTGTCATACCGTTTATAGGATTACAGCTCTTAGCACTGCTGATCATACTTTTTTATCCCGATCTGATCTATCTGTTTGGGAAATAGTATCATAGATTGATGATATAATAGATGTATGGGTATGATAGGATGAATACTGAGAGATAAGGATCAAAATGACGGCCAGAGAAGCCATTAAAATACTGGAAGATAGAATGAATGCAGCTGTTTTAGGACAGGAGCATATTGTTTCAAGATTGATTATGGGATTGCTTGCCGATGGTAATATACTGGTGGAAGGATTGCCGGGACTGGCAAAGACCAGAGCTGTACGTGCCATGGCAGATGCGATCGAAGGTAAATTTTCACGTATACAGTTTACGCCTGATCTGCTTCCCTTGGATGTGATAGGAACGCAGCTGTTGCACGATGAGAAGGGGAAACAAACCTTCCATTTTCATCCGGGCCCTATCTTTGGAAATATTATCTTGGCTGATGAGATCAATCGTGCCCCAGCCAAAATACAATCAGCCATGCTTGAAGCGATGGAAGAACGACAGGTGACGGTAGCAGGGAAAACACATAAACTTCCTCAACTCTTCATCGTGATGGCCACACAAAACCCTTTGGAACAAGAGGGAACTTTCCCTTTGTCAGAAGCACAAAAAGACCGTTTTTTCATGCATGTGAAGATTGATTATGCGAAGATGGATGCAGAATTTCAAATGATCAAAATGATACAAGAAGAGAGATTTAATGCGCCTGCACCTCAGGCAAAGATCTCGCAGGAGATGATCTTTGCCGCACGCCGTGAGGTTGCGCAAGTGAAATTCAGTGATGCACTGGGGCATTATATGGTAGAGCTTGTATTTGCCACACGTTATCCGCTTAGATACAGCAAACAACTTGAAGTGATGATAGACGTTGGGGTAAGTCCACGTGCAACCCTGGCACTTACCCAATGTGCTCAAGCCAATGCATGGATGCATGGCAGAGATGAAATGACAGTGCAAGATGTACAGGCCGTGATACACGATGTCTTTCATCATCGGTTGGTTATCAGTGAACATGCCCTTCAAAATAAAAGAACTGCAGAAGGGATCATAGATATTATTTTAGAACAGGTACCATTTCCAAAGGCTTAGGTAAAGAGTCGACTGAAGAATGATCCTTTGCCTGCCAGTTTGTCTATGAGCTCGAAGTAGTATGATTCGTGTTTGAGTCCTATTTCAGGATAGTTGAGCTTGAGTACGGCGATGGTAAATGGTACAGAACGTACTTTGAATGTAGATGCGAGTTTAGGGTTACTCGAGACGTCACATTTCATCACTTTTACCCCATTCTTGTCAGTTCCAACAAAAAACTCTAAAATCCAATGAAAAATACTACAAGCTTTTAGAAGCAAAAACCTTATAAAATATACCATAGTATCATGTTTTATAAGGTTTTCTATTGGAAGGGGAGATTTTATGGACTGCAAACGTCGCTACAGCGATAAACCTTATAAAATATGTTAGATTATAAGGTTTTGGTTTTATTCAGTATTTGATATTCTATAAAACTATTCTGATAAGACAAAATGATTTACTATTGGTGTAGTATGTTCCCAATGTAAAAGTTTTATTTTATACTTGCTAAACAAGTCCTTAGCACTAATTACTTCATAAATAACCCTACTATCTTCTTGAGTGAGAATACCTGCATCTGGAAACATATGATTGTATGTTTCTTGAGAGTAGAGATCTCCCATATAATATCGAGCATAGCCAGGTGAATAATAAATTTCCAATGAGTCGTTGATTTTCAAAAGAGTTATTCTGTCATTCTTGCTTGCTAGATGACTTTTCCATTTTCTGTGTTTACCAACTGCTTCATTTATACCTATTCCATCATATTCACAAATTAAAGTATCACTTACTGTAAACTTCTTTCCATCTATTGAATATTCTAATTTGAAAGGAAATTCACCATAAGTTACTTTCGGTAGAGGAGGATCTGGGCTTAATTGATAGGAAATATATATAGCGAGTAAAGGTAATATAAATATCAAAAAGAAAACTGTAATGACTGACAATAACAAACTTTTTATCATAGCAGGAAAATTTTCTACTATCATATTTTTAATATTCATCGTGATTGTTTTCCTCTTCCTTTGATTGTGCAATTTCAGTATTAAGAGTATATCAGAAATGTCTTCTTTTCAAAACCTTATAAAATATATAACTTTATGAGGTTTTCACTTTCAGAGAATTAAGATAGCATATAGTTAATAGTATTGAAAACAAAGGCTATATATGAAAAAATTTGGATTTACTCTATTGTTACTCTTAACTTCAAACATTTATTCCGAAACCATAAATGGACACACTCTACCACCTGAACCAGATCCTAAAATAAACAACTCGACACTTCTTGGAATAGACTCAAACAATAATGGTGTAAGGGATGATGTGGAACGGTGGATATACAAGACGTATAAAGATAAACATCCTATACATATAGATATTGCGATGCAGGCGGGAAGAGCTTATAAGAAAGTATTGGAGACTCCTAAGAGGGCTAAAGAGATTCATAATATAGTCAGTGCTCCAGTTTATTGTGAAGGATATTTTCGTGTATTTGCTGACATGTTTGGAGACACTAAATATATTCAGCAAAAAATTTTAGGTACATCGTTTGATAATATTTATTTTAATATTTCTGAACGAAATAATGCTTACTTGCAATATCAACAACATTTATCAGGAGATATTTATCTTGTGCCTAGACCAAGCAAGGGTAAAAACTTTTGTGACTTTAACACAAGTAAATATGAGTAGTAAAAAACCTTATAAAATATATAAATTTATTAGGTTTTATTAGCTGCTAATTGTTAAAGATAAGTATGAAGTTGAGTATGAATGTTTTCTAAGAGAAAAGAAAAAAGGCGTACCCTAGCTTTAGGATACGCCTTGCTTTTTTTATTCACAATATATTAAAATGAACCACCAAGATATGCATCCCAGTGTCCAGAATTATCTGGTATTCCTGAGCCAGCTTGATCTACTGGTGCAGGATGATGTGCCATAGCGCTTGAAGCTAAACCGATTGTTAGAAGTAAGATTGCTGTAAATTTTTTCATATTAAATCCTTTTTATTTAAATATCCATCTGATACTCAAGATCAGAACCGTGTTATTGAATTACAGAATGAAGTATAAACAAGAAGTGTGAAACTAGTGTGAAGAGAAAACCTTATAAAATATATAACTTTATAAGGTTTCCATCTTGTTTTCCCTTTTAAATTAGTATACGTATTTGACAGACTTTGCTATAAATCTTCTATCAGTATTCCTGTATTGGATATTATGAGATTATTTTTATATGACATAAATATTACATTTAATAAGTAGAATATAATCTATAATTAATATAAAAGGGAAACAATGAAAAAATTAACCATATTAGCGAGTGCTCTATTGCTTACAACTATCTTTAGTGGATGTGCAAGTTCATCATCACCAACTACTCCTCAAGAGGTTCGTGAATCAGTTGGTAGTGGTATGTTTAGCACTAAAAAAGACAGCTTTGTTGTAAATCGTCCATACTACAAGGTAGCGAGTTTACTTCAGAGGAATTCGAAGAAATGCCTAAATAAATCATTTAAACATACAAGTACAACACATAACGGATACTACATGCAAACAAGTACGGATCAAATGTACTATAAGACAAAGTTTAAAAGAGGCCGCACATTATCAACTTTAGAGGTAAAAGGCGATTCAGATAGTCTACAATCAGGCATGACCTCTGCTATTTACGGTGAGGCTTTCAAAGATGGTTATTTTATTGCAATTGTAGATTTACATAAAAAAGGTAATAAAACACAAGTTGATATTTATCGTGGTTCAATGTTAATGGGTGTTCAAGAGGATATTGTTAACGCTATAAAGAATTGGGCAAAAACTGGATCTAGATCATGCCCAAATATTGCACCATAAATATGATACGTAAATTATTATTTTATACCCTCACTGGTATATTGCTCCTGTTGAATGGTTGTTCTTCTTCACCAGGAGCTTATCAGCAGCAGGGTACAAAAAATCTTGTAGTAAATGTCAAGGCTGATAGCAGTACATATTTAGAAGTGTATGAACTCGATGATAGAAGATGCGCTCCGAAGATGAAAGGAGAAGTGAAACTCCATAATGGAATAAACAAGTTTGCACTTACGAATAATAAACACTATTATCTTCGTATTAATTTCAAGACATTGTCATTACTTTCTGGATCACAAAATATAACATTAGGCGGGTATATTACACCAAAGAGTAACTACATGTATTTAATGAATGCTAGTTATGAAAATGATATGTATGATGTTGAGATTAGTAAAAAAAATTTACGGGATCATAAAGTCACAAATATGACTTTAAAACCTTTAGAAACATGTAAAGAAAACGATTCTCCACCTTTTATTGAAGTAAATTGGTTTCCTGCATTAAATAAAAGTGTTGAAGTTCTATAAATCGTTTTACTTTTCATGTAAAAATGCTATTAAAAGATAATTAATATTGTCTTTTCCAAAACCTTATAAAATATATAAATTTATAAGGTTTTCTATCTTGTTTTTTTAGCCCTTAAAATTTGTAGCGTATTTCAATGAATTTTAGTATTTTTTATTGGAACTGACAATTCTCTTCTCCATACTTTTCAAGTCTCTCATCTATGAGTTTAGTGAGCATTTGACAAGGCCCGCAGGTAGGTGAGTAAAAGTCTATAAAGACCGGTTCATCATTGTTTTTTAGTATGTTTTCATAATTTTTATCTGTGAGTTTCATATGGTATTGTACCTATGCTTTCTTTGTTTAGAAACAAATAACTTATCCTAACCTTGGTTCCCAACGGTTAGGTAACAGTTCATTTAAAGTCATATATTTCTCTTCAGACAGATAGACTTTGGTACTGATGTTCTTCGTATCGACTTGAAATAACAATTCTCTGCATCGTCCACATGGCGGTCTGATGGAGTCTGAACTTACAGCAACAATCATTTCGATCTCTGTCTCTCTGTGCTTTAGCATTTCTGCAATGGCCGAGTGTTCTGCACAAAACCCAATACCACAGGCTATATCAATGTTAATACCTGTGTAGATATTGCCCTGGCTTGTCAAAAGTGCAGCAGCAACGGATCCTGCAGAATAATGATCGCTACTTAGCGTATATTCTCCGAGTATTCTGTGTGCTTCTTCAATCAATTTTCTTGCGTTCACACCATCCCTTTGTATTTGTAGTTCTACTCTTGGCAGTATATCAAAATATTCGTATACTTTGAAAAAAGAAGAAAACAGACTTGTTACAGTAAAATATCAGTATGGAACAACATATAAAATTAGAACTTAAAGAAACGACGGTAGAAAATCTTAAAAGTTTTTCAGAGATTCTCAACAAAGACATCAACACCATGCTTGAAGAAGCATTGGAAGAGTACTTCGAGTCTCAGCAGCAGAAGCTTATGGAGAAAAATCTCTTCGACGAGAATGCTATGACGAACCTGGACTTCGATGAATTTTGGGATGATCTGGACATTTAAGTGCAAGAGGAACTCAGTGAAGCTTTAGGCCAGCATGTAAAGCGTTTAGAGTTGCTACAGCAAGGTCAGATAGGCGATATCTACCTAGCCAGTGTAGAAGATCAAAGGTATGTAGTAAAGACTTCTGAACAGACAGAAAAATTGGCCATAGAAGCTCATATGTTGGAGGATCTGTATGAGGCTAAGATACGTGTGCCTCATGTGATTCTGTCAAAAGGGTCTTTTTTAGTACTTGAATATATTGAAACTATGAGTCAAGCTAAAACCACACAAGAGATAGAAGCTGCAAAGCTTTTATGCAGATTGCACTCTGTAACCAATGAGAGTCGTATGTATGGCTATTATTACGACACGACCATCGGTCCGTTCCCCCAAAAAAATGAGCAAACTCAATACAATTGGACACTTTTCCTGGGTCAGATGCGTATCATGCCCATGGCAAGACACTGCTATGATTCAGGAAAGATACCAAAACAGATGGTAGAACGCTTAGAAGGATTATGCAGAGACTTGTATAAACGGATAGATATGCGTACCATTTATCCTTCCTTGCTTCATGGTGATGTGTGGAGCGGGAATGTGCTTTTTGAGAGAGAGGGGGCTTGTCTCATAGATCCTGCCATCTACTATGGGGACAAAGAGATGGAATTGGCTTTCATACTGCTCTTTGGCACTTTTGGAGAGACGTTTTTTAATGTTTATCAGGAAAACCATCCTCTAAGTGATGATTTTTATGAAAACAAAGTACCGCTCTATCAGATATACCCACTTTTGGTGCATGTTGCGCTTTATGGCGGTAGTTATGTAGGCGACCTTGAACGTATACTTAAAAGGTTAAAAGTATGAAACAATGGAAGATAAAATCTATCATCAAAGAGATCACTATTATTTTGGTACTTCTGTTTATAGTGAGCAATATCATCAGTTATATTCGTGCACCTGATCTTGGATCAAGCCAGCTGCCTCAGATAGAAGCAAGGCTTGTAGATGGAAGTACCTTTAGTATTGAGAAGGGAAAACCATTAGTTATCCACTTTTGGGCTATTTCCTGTCCGGCATGCAAACTTGAAGCACCCAATATAGAAACAGTGTCAAAAGCGTATGATGTGTTAACTGTTGCAGTTAATTCGGGAAGTGATGAAGAAGTAAAAACCTATATACAAGAGAATGGACTGAGTTTTAAAGTCTTAAATGATGTCAATGGAGCCTGGACAACAGAATTTAACATAAAGGTTTATCCTACTACATTCATTTATGATGCCAAAGGCAAGTTGAGGTTTACTGAAGTAGGTTATACGACAACTGCAGGATTGCTAGCAAGATTGGAATGGATAGACTAACAGATGTCATTGCATAAAGAAATATATCTCCACTCATTCTCAAAGTACCAAAAATAAATTCCTCATTTATAGGTAGTTGCTACTCTTTATATATTTAAGTATATAACGATATAATTTTCGTTATATAGTTTGGTATATAAGGAAAGAGATGGAACTTTCATCAAAGCTTACTTTGGAAATGTTAGGTAAACCTTTTTTGCTTGAAAAGCGTATAGAACTGCTTCATGCCATTGAAGCACATGGATCCATCTCTAAAGCAGCAAAAGCGGTACCTATGAGTTACAAAAGTGCCTGGGAAGCGGTAGATACTATGAATGCACTTTCTCCTGAACCGATCGTATGTAGAGAGACAGGGGGTAAAGACGGTGGCGGTACGACGATTACAGCGTATGGTCAAAAACTCTTAAAAAACTATGCAGTGCTCAAAGAGGAGCATAACCGTTTTTTGGAAAAGTTGTCAGAGCTGACCGATATCGAGAGTGGTGCATTTAAGACCATTGGAAGATTGGCCATGCAAATTTCTGCAAGAAATCAGATACAAGCAGAAGTCGTTTCCGTAGACTCTCAAAATGTCAATGCAAACATACTTTTAAGGCTGAAAAGTGGGAAAGAACTTCTTTCTACGATCACCAAAGAGGCGGTAGAAAATTTGCATATTGAGGAAGATCAAACTGTGATTGCGATATTTAAATCCAGTACAGTACTGTTGTCTATGAAAGTAGACGAAAAAAATCAGGATAATAGACTCGAAGGCATTGTGAGCAAGGTAGACAAAGATGTGGAGAATACTAAAGTAGTGGTGGATATAGGAGAGCATGACACCATTGTATCTGTCATGCCTACAGCTGTTTTAGAGAAGATGGAACTTAGTGAAGGAAGTTCTGTGACCGCTATGATCAAAGCCAATGACATTATGATAGGGAAGTAAAGAGTGAGACAGGTAAATATGAAGAAGATCGTATTAGGTTTGGTACTAAGCTTCGCTCTATTAAGTGCAGGCGAGATAAAGATCGCTGTCGCGGCAAATGTAAGTTACGCCATAGAACCACTCAAAACAGCGTTTTATACATTGTCCCCGAAGACAAACATAGAAGTGATCCTGGGGAGTTCTGGAAAACTTACAGCACAGATAAAGAACGGCGCACCGTATGACCTCTTTATGTCAGCAAACATGAAATACCCGGAAGTACTTTATAAAGAGGGGATAGCTGTAACAAAACCTATCGTATATGCACAGGGTGCATTGGCTTATTTGTCTGTAAAGCCACAGGATTTTAGGCAAGGGTTGAGGCTTTTAACAGAGGATAAGATTCAAAAAATAGCCTTAGCAAACCCTAAAACGGCACCTTATGGTGTAGCAGCGGTAGAGGCTTTGAAAAATGCTAAGGTGTATGATGCCGTCAAAGAGAAGTTTGTCTATGGAGAATCAATTTCACAGACCGTTACCTATGCAATGACGGCAGCAGATATAGGATTTATAGCGAAATCTTCACTTTTTAGTCCACAAATGGCATATCTTAAAGAAGGGATACACTGGAGTGATGTAGATGAAACCTTTTATACCCCTATAGAACAGGGAATGGTGATTCTGAAAAAAGCAGAAGGTAACCCTGCAGTGAAAGATTTTTATGACTTTATGTTAAGTGAAAAAGCCCAGGAGATATTGAAAAATTTCGGATATAAGGTAGAGTAAATGCAGGAAATTTTTAATGTAACATCCTTAGATCTAGCACCTTTTATCCTTTCATTTAAACTCGCTAGTGTGACAACAGTGATATTGTTTTTGTTTTCTCTTCCTTTAGCGTGGTATCTCTCTCAAAGCAGATCAAAGACAAAACCTTTTTTAGAAGCCGTTACGGCATTACCGATCGTACTTCCCCCTTCTGTGTTAGGGTTTTATATTTTAGTCGTACTCTCCCCGAACTCTGCAGTGGGAGCTTTTTTTGAAGATCTTTTGGGTGTGAAGTTGGTCTTCTCTTTTAGCGGTTTGGTCGTGGCAAGTTGTTTTTACTCACTTCCTTTTATGGTACAGCCTTTACAAAGTGGATTTGAGTCTTTGAACAAACATATGTTGGAGGCATCCTACCTTGCAGGGAAGAGTAAGTTACAGACTGTGTTTAAGGTTGCATTGCCAAATATCAAACCTTCACTTATCACGGCACTGATCATTACTTTTGCACATACTATCGGTGAGTTTGGTGTAGTGCTCATGGTAGGGGGGAGTATCCCAGGTGAAACGAAAGTAGCTTCGGTGGCTATTTATGAGATGGTTGAGGTGATGGAGTATGGTACAGCACATATCTACAGTGCGTTCATGGTTTTGATGAGTTTTATAGTGCTTTTATCCGTGTATATCTTTAACCACAGTCAGCGTAAAATAGGTGTCGTTTAATGATAGAGATAGACATACATAAAAGACTGCATGGTGCGCATGGTGATATGGATCTTGATGTCAGTTTAGAGATACAAAAGGGTGAGTTTATTGCACTGATGGGTGAAAGCGGTTCTGGTAAAACAACGCTGCTTAGAGTCTTAGCAGGCTTAGAAAATGCAGAAGGTAATATTAATGTGGAAGATGTACTTTGGTTAGCTGATCAAAAAATGCTTCCACCGCAACAAAGAGAGATAGGGTTTATCTTTCAGGATTATGCACTGTTTGAAAATATGAACGTAGAAGAGAATTTACTCTTTGTCAATAATGACAAGGTTCTGGCGCAAAGACTTCTTGAGATGACAGAACTTAGCAGATTGTCACACCGTAATGTAAAAGGCCTCAGCGGTGGCCAAAAACAAAGAGTGAGTCTTTGTCGTGCCATGATGAAAGAGCCAAAGCTTTTACTGATGGATGAACCTCTATCGGCTCTTGATCCTGCAATGCGCACAAAATTACAAGATGAGATACTCAAATTGCACGAAACTTTTGGTACCACAACCATTATGGTAAGTCATGATGCCGATGCTTCTTATCATCTCGCTGATCGTATATGGGTTCTTGATCAAGGAAAGATCATAGCAGATGGGCATCCTGAAGAGATACTTCTCAAAACTTCTACCGTGACTTATACACTTTCAGTATAAGTTGTTCATCGGGGATGAACAACTATACTCTATGTGGTTTCATGGATGATCCTATCTTCAAAATAGGTTTCAAAGAGATGATTCAATGCCTCTAAATCTATAGGTTTTGAAAGGTAGCTATCCATACCTGCACTCATATATTTTTCTCTATCTCCTGCAAGTGCATTTGCAGTGAGTGCGACGATCGGTATATGTGGTTTATGGTTTTTCCTTTCATAACTTATAATCTGTCCCGTCGCTTCCATACCACCCATCACAGGCATTTCAATATCCATGAATATCATGTCATACTCATTTCTCATACGGTGTTCAAGCGCTTCTTGTCCATTATTTGCGATAGTGACACTGATCCCGAGTCGATTGAGTACATTGAGGATCAACTTTTGGTTAATTTTATTATCCTCTGCGACCAGCACATGTACATTTGTAAAGGTAAGATTCTCTTTCGTCTCTAAAGTATCCTCTTTGTCATTCATCATTCTAAGTGTTTTAGAAAAATTCACAGGCTTATAGAGTACCTTATCTATCTGTGATTTGTATCGCTTTAGATTTTTTTTCTGGTCTCCTGTTGAGATTACAACGATCTTGGTATCAAGGTCTAGGAACGGTTTTAGTTCATCATCTCTCTGACGGAATTTATGGTCAATAAAAAGAATATCAGGGAGCTGTGAAGTGCCTTTTAACGCTAAGAGTGATTCATCTGTATAACGCTTGATATTTGCGCCTGTGTAAGCGATATAGGTTTCAAGATTTTTGTTAATGTAATAGTCTGTATCTATATGTGAATTAAGAATACCGACAGTGTAAGAACTCATATCATTGACTTCTCTTTGTGTAGCGCTCTTAGGTTTCTTAAGTGCCAAGGTAAAATAGAAGGTCGAACCTTCATCTTTGACACTTCTAATGCTCAGTTTCCCTCCCATATGGTCTATGAACTTACCTGATATGGATAGTCCCAGACCGGTACCACCATACTTTCTACTTGTACTGACATCTGCTTGAGAAAAAGCTTCAAATATTTTTCCTTGTTGCTCCTTGGTGAGGCCGATACCTGTATCTGAAACTTCAAAGTTGACGTTTACTTTATCCTCATTCTCAAAGAGTTTCTTGATCGATACACTCACTTCACCGTTGGTGGAAGTAAATTTAATGGCATTACTCACAAGGTTCACGATTACTTGAGAGATCTTCGTCGGGTCACCTATCAGTAAGGTAGGCAGCGTTGGGTCCAAAAAGATGTTAAAGTCAATATGGTTTTCTGCCGCTTTAGCTGCATAAGATTCAACAGCGGATTCAAAGACATCTACAGGATCAAACTCTATAGCTTCAAGTTCTATCTTCTGTGCTTTGATCTTAGAGAGGTCAAGAATATCATTGACGATGGTCAAAAGATTTTCTCCACTCTTCTCTATGACTGCAATAAATTCAGCCCGTTCCTCTGGATCATCAGTCTCTTTGAGTAATTGTGTAAATCCAAGAATACCATTCAGAGGTGTACGTATTTCATGGGACATACTGGCAAGAAAGAGGTCTTTGGTCTGATTGCCGTCTTGAATGGTTTTGAGCAAAAATTTATAGATATAGTCAAATTTACCATTGCGGATCAACTTTTGAAGCTCTCTTTGTTGGTTTTCATTCAATACCAGTTTTATATCCTTTAATGTCTCTTCGGAAATTTCTGTATTATTTTGTATCTTGGATTGTATTTTGGAATATAAGCTAAAAAGTTTAAGCAATACAAGTAATAGTATGAATGTTGATCCTCCATACCATGCAAGGATCTTTTCATGTTGTGTGACCGTTTCCTTGTTTATTTTTTGGATCTGGGTACGTAGTAGTGATTGTACTTTGTTAAAGTAGTCCATTTTTATATCTATCTGGTTTGACCACCCAAGGTGAGAAACAGAGTATTTTCCTGATCTTGCTTCATAGGAGATCATGTCGCGTTCTTCAGCAATGATAGTGTTGAACTTCTCTACTGAAAGTAGTTCACCCAGTTTTAACGCTATGGTACTGTCTGCTACTGTATGAAACTGGGGTAAGGTATCTTTGCTTATAAACCGATCCCAAAGTTCTCTCTCTACATAACTCATTTTTCTTGATTCCAGTAAGATGGAAGAGATCAGTAGATTCTCCTGTACGGTGTTCTCTTTCAGGGCAGTATACTTTTGATACATCATCAGATAACTTTGCTTCACCTCAGACTTTTCATCAGCAGCAACCTTTTGTAGTACCTCTGACAATGGGCCAAAAATTTGCTCATGATAGGCATGCAAAAAAATGTCATTATAATTATCATTTAAACTATCCACATCTCTTCTAACAAGTTCCAGTGCTTTAGTAGCGTGTCGAATAAATTTACTATAGTGTGTAAAATGATCGTTCTGTTTGATAAATGTATCTAATTTCAATAGATTTTGATCTGTGTTATTCCTTAGTTCTTTCAGTTTCCTAAAATCATTTTTTTTATGTGTGACGAAGTACGTAGCGCTCTGTATTCTTTCATTGATGATATTGTCTAAAACAGATTCGAAATACTCTACAAAAAAAGAAACCTTCGTATTGTTTTGTGCACTCATATATTTTTGATAAGAGAGATAGGTATGATAAGAGGTCATACCTGTGATACCTATAATCATAATTATGAGTAGGCTAAGTATAAATTTATTTTTCAATATCTTCACGTCGATCCTTTTAATAGCTTTTACTAGTGTAAAGTGTTAGGAGTATATCTCTATCAATAAAGAGAATTTAAGTATATGCTTGATTGTGTTTTTTATAATTTCAACCATATTGAATTCCTTTATTTTTAAAATAATTGAAGCCATGTAAATGAAGATAGAATATGTAGGACAGTCCAAGGGTGTATTCCATTGTGCAGTCTGGCGATCTTTTTTTGGAAAGACCCATGACTTTCTGTCCTTGTTTCACAACAAGTTTAGCTTTTCAACATTTTTACCTTCAAAAATTATACTAAGATAAGATTTAAAAAGCGTTATATAGAAGTATTTAAGTTTATAATTTAAGTCATGATAATACAAATGGTGGCAAGTAAGCTTTTATAACTGATATGAAGATATCCAATATTCGTGATGAAAATGTTTTAGATGTTACAATATATATCATCCGTCGAGCCTTTTTGGGCTATATTAAAACTAATAGAGTAAAATATCGATCATTATAGAGAGCAAAGGAAAAAAATGAGTATAGATAAAGCATTAATGGATAGAAGCGGTGGGAAATGTGAGTTGTGCAGTTCTGAAGAGGGACTGAGTGCTTACACGGTTGCACCCAAAGATGAGGCTATTGTGATTTGTAGTACTTGTGCAGACTCTATAGATGATCCGACAAAGAATGAAAAACATTGGAACTGTCTTCATGACAGTATGTGGAGTACGGAGCCTGCAGTACAAGTCATGGCTTTTAGACTTCTTACGCAACTTGGTGCACAAGACCAACTAGACATGATGTATCTTGAAGATGAAGTAAAAACATGGGCAGAGGAAGGGTTGATCACTGAAGAACAAGAGCCTACACGTGATGCGAATGGTACTATCTTGCAAGAGGGTGATTCTGTGAGCATCATCAAAGACTTACCGGTAAAGGGTGCAGGTTTTACAGCCAAGCAGGGAACTACCGTGAAAAATATCCGTATGGTGCCAGGTGACCCTACCCATATACAAGGCCGTGTAAACGGGACAATGATTTTTATTATTTCGGCATTTTTAAAGAAGCTGTAGTATTTAGATAACAGGGGTTATGATTTAAATCATACGTAGATAATTCAAAAATTTTTAACAAGGATACATCATGATGAGGATCATTAACTATTTTATAGAGAATAGAAGTCTTAATTATGTGCTCCTTGTCTTTATCCTATTTCTAGGTATCAACTCCTATTATAATATTCCCAAAGAACTTTTCCCCGAAATCGCTTTAGACAAGATTTCTATCAGGGGTAGTTATGCAGGTGCCAGTGCGGACAATCTTGATAAAATGGCAGTGCGTGACATCGAAGATGAACTGGGCAATATACAAGGTATAGATAAGATTGAAACAGTGATCAAGTCAGGCACTTTTTCTATCGTTCTCGATCTTAACGACGGCGCAGACAAAATAGATGCTCTCAATAAAGCCAAAGATGCTATCGCACGCAGTAGACAATATCTTCCTGCAGATATGATAGAACCTACTGCAGAGCTACTGTTGCACAATCGACCGCTTATCAGACTTTCGCTCTCTTCTGAACATCTGAGCAAAGGCCAGTTGATAGAAACGGCCAAAGAAGTGAAGTCTAAAATTGCCAGAAACCCTTATGTCAGTGAAGTAAAGATCTATGGTGATGCAGATCAGGAAGTATCTGTGCAGATCAATGAAGAGGCTGTAAGAGCGTATGGATTGGATCCTTTTACGCTTATCGATGCCATCTCAAAAACCTCTTATATCTATCCCATAGGGGATATCAAGCAAAGTGGAAATTATATTTTTCTCTCTACCGTCAATGGTAAAGAAAATAAAGAAGAATGGGAATCAGCACTCATAAAAATAGGAGATCAGCAAGTGAGGCTTGGTGATGTTGCGAAAGTCGATATCACTTACCCTCAAGATACAACACTTTCGACTTTTAATGGACGGAATAATATTACATTGGTGATCTCAAAAGGACCTGAGGGAAATTCTATGCATATTTCCAGAGATCTGCAAACATATGCAAAAGAAAAACTCTCTAAAGAGTTTCCTGAAGTTTATTTTGATTTTTACCAGGACAGTTCCAAACCGGTTAAGGACAGGCTCAATACCGTCATTTCAAACCTGATGTTTGGACTGCTGCTGGTATTCCTCTCTATGACGTTACTGATAAATATACGTATCGCATCTATTGTAGCGATGGGTATCCCTATCTCTTTTGCCATAGGGATCATGTTCCTTTACTTTACGGGGTATTCTATCAATATCGTCTCATTACTGGGAGGACTGATCGTCATAGGTATCGTTGTGGATGATGCGATTGTTGTTTCTGAGAATATCCAGCGACATATTAATGAAGGTTTAGCGAAAAATGAGGCAGTGTATCAAGGGTTAAAAGAGATGGTTTTACCTGTCACTTTGGCAACACTTACAACCATTGCGGCATTTCTTCCTCTGTTCATGCTCACCGGAGAGATCAAAAACTTTATTATCCTTATTCCTATTACTGTGATCATGATCCTTTTGGGATCTCTTCTTGAAAGTTTTTTCTTTCTACCCTTGCATGCGGATGAGGTGCTCAAAAAGCAGAAGAATTTTATCAATTGGGAACCACTGCAGAACAAATATGAAGCGTTGCTGCATCTTGTGATCCGGTTTAAATATATCTTTTTATTCACGTTTGTCATAGTGATACCACTTTTAACCATCCTCACGATCAAAATGCTCAATTTTCAGTTTTTCCCTGGTTTTGATGGCAACTATCTGTATATTACAGGGAAAAGTAATATGGATACGACCATTGAAGAGACAGACAAAATAGCCAAAGAGTTGGAAAAGTATGTGCTTTCAAAAAAAGAGACCTATGCACTTAAATCCACATCTACCGTTGTAGGGTACCGAAGATCACTCGCCGGCGCAGATGAAAATGGGGACAATATGCTCTACATTACCATGGAATTGTATGATATGGAACCCCAGAGTTTTATCGATGCCTATATCAATCCTATATTGAATTTTTCTTTTATGTTCAATGATCCTGAAAAGATCAGAAAGAAACATACCTATGACCTTGCACAAGATCTGAGAAAAGAGATCGCACCCATGAAGAAGAAGTATCAGCTTGAAGAGCTTGGTGTGCGTGAAGACAAGCCCGGTTTGATCAAAAATGATATACAGATCAATCTTTCGGGAAAAGATGGTCAAAAGATAGCAGATGCAATGAACAGAATTGAAGAAAATCTGTCTGTCATTCCGTATGTGAAAGATGTAGGTAACAATGCACAGCTTGGAAAGATGGAGTACAAGATACGTATCAATGCGTATGGTGAACAACTCGGGTTGAGTGAAGTAGGCATAGCACAGACCCTTTCGGGTTATTTCCTTGACAGTCGTAAAGCAATGACCTTTAGTCCAAACGGTGTGATGGAGATCAGAACAAAATCCATAGGTAAAGACTCTGAAACGACTTTAATGAATTTTATGATCCCTACGCCTTCGGGAAGCGTGGTGAAATTGACCGATGTTGTGGATATAGAAAAACTAAGAGCATATGAAAAGATTGAAAAAAGAGATGGCAATACAGTCAAATCGGTCTTTGCAAATATAGATAAGAAAAAAACGACTGCTGTGGCTGTGCTGAAGAAGATCAAGCCTTTGCTGGATGCGATCGAGGATGAGGGCATCGACGTCAGTCTTTTAGGAGAACAGGAAAAAAACCAGCAATTTAAAAATGACATGATACGTTCTTTGATCATCGCAGTCTTTTTAATTTTGATCACACTCCTTTTTATCTTCCCGAAAATCCGTTATGCATTGATGGTCATGTCTGTCATTCCTTTTAGTTTATTAGGTGCATTGCTGGGGCACATGCTGATAGGGATCAACCTCTCCATGCCTTCGGTTATAGGTATGTTGGGGCTCGCGGGGGTTGTGATCAATGATGGTATCATCATGCTGGATTTTCTTCATGGTACGCATAACGCAGAAACATTCTATGAAAGGGCGAAGTTAAGACTCCGTCCTATTTTAATCACTTCGATCACTACATTCCTCGGACTTTTTACCCTGATCTTTTATGCCACAGGACAGGCAGTGATCCTTCAGCCTATTGCTATCTCGATAGGATTTGGCCTTATTTGGGGTACGGTACTGAACCTTGTTTACCTACCGTCATTGTATGCGGTGGTAAATAAGATACAACCGGGTAGAGAGACTTAGTCTGTTCCTGGCTCCGTCTCTTCTTTTTTGGATTCGTTTTGTTTGACATGCAGATCCAATTGAGGGAAAGGTATCTCAATATGGTGTTTGTAGAGCGTAGCATAAATGAATTTTAAAAAATCTGATTTGGTCCCCGAAGGTCTCAGGGTTGATAGTCCTCTAATCCAGACAACGAGTTCATAATCTACCGAACTTGATCCCATAGCAGTCATCCAGATTACCGTAGGATATTTGGCATTTTTTTTCACATAATTGATATCACTGTTTCTCAGCTCTTCCAGGATCACTTTTTCCACTTTATCATTGCTTGTTCCATACGCAACAGAGAAAGGGATATGTATGCGTCTGATATCATTCTCCAATGTCCAGTTGATGACATTGTTTTGGATAAAAGAAGAGTTTGGAATAACTACATCAATGTTGTCATTGGTTGTAACGGTGGTTGAACGCATTCTCATATCACTGACCGTACCTCGGATGGTATCTGATATCTCTATATAATCTCCCAAACGGATAGTGCGTTCAAACATTAAGATGATACCTGCTGCAAAATTGGAAACAAGTGTTTGGAGACCAAAACCGATACCTATAGAAAGTGCACCTGCAACGAGTCCCAGATTGGAAAGATCCAATCCGATACTTTTAAGTGCAAAAAGCAAAGTGATAAATACAAGAATATAGTAGCCGGCATTGGAGATAGCCTTGGCTGCAGAGAGTGAAATTTTTTCCCGTTGAGTAGCGAGATTAATGATCTTTCGTTTGTAAAATGCAGCAATGATAAATCCAAGAATAATGATCAAAATGACTTTGAGGATATCAAGGGTTGAAATACCCCTTTCATTAAAGACAAAAAGGGCTTCTGTGAGCTTGCCATAGGTGAAATCATAAATACTTTCAGCACTCTCTTCTACATTTGAGAGTGCCAGTGCCACATTACCTGCCACCTCTTTGAACACAGTCTTGAGAATAGTCCGCTTGTAGGTATAGTGATCAATGAGATCTGGGATGAGCCTCTGCAAGGCTTCTGAATCGGCATTAAAAAGATCAAGGGCTTTCTGGGTCTCATTTTTTTGTAGATAAGCCAGAGAAAGCATAAGGGTTAGATCGATCTTTGTGGTGAGGAGACTCATCATATTCATATCGTTGGAAAGAAATTTTTTACTTAAAGTATCTGAAATAGTTTCATGCACTATCAGTTCACGTTCTTTAGCTAGCTTGAGGGCAACGGCTTCTTGTTCTATAGGAGAAAATTTTGTATTTATCTCAGCAAGTTTTTTTTCGAGAGCCGGAATATTAAAGGTGACTTGTTTCAGTTTTTGTTTGAAGCGCTCTTCTCCTTTGTTTAGTAAAGTCTCATAGGCTTTGATAGTTTGTGCTTGATTGTCTCCTTTGAGTTTATAAAATGCGTATTGCAATTGGTAGAGCAGCAGGTTTTTTTTATCTTCAACGGTAATGTCATTGATACTTTGTTTCAAATAATGCCGTTTAGATTGCATAGCAGATTGTTCTTTTTTTAAGGTATCGATCTTTGCGTAAGTATCTGTAAGTGCATTGAGATACGAAAAATAGTTTTCAGTGCTTATATTTTTGTCATCAGGCAAGAGTGAATCAGGCATAGGATCCACCTGCAATGTAAAGGAGAGCATCTTTTCAAGTTTTCCTAAGATCATACGCTCTGTTGCGATACGTTCTGTATCTTCTTGTGTTTGGTTCTGATCTGATTTTTGTTCGGTCTTAATACGCTTTGCGATTTCTTCATGATAGCTTATGGTATTGTTGCCATCATAGAGTTTTGTATCTATTTCAGCAGACCACAAAGAGAGTGATAGAAACAATAGGAGTAAAAATGCTTTCATGAAGGTATACCCTTTTTGTAAATTATAGCATAGATGTTAACTCCAAAAGGCAGAGACGTCTATAATAACTTTGAGAGTATAATCATAAAAGAATATCATTTTTGAGGAGTTTGAATGTACGACATCATCTATATCGGAGGTGGTCTTAATTATGCCGGTGCGGTCGTTGCTGCAAAATATGGCCTTAAGGTAGCACTGATTGAAACATCACTGGATCAATTAGGAGGTGTGTGTCTCCATAAAGGTTGTATCCCTTCTAAAATGTTTTTATATTATGCCGACACCCTACGTCAAAGTAAAGCGGATGTCTTTGATGGAAATATCATGCTGGATATGCAGGTACTCTCGGAAAAGAAATCAAAACTTATCGAAAATGCAGGTAGAAGTATAAGGGCACAATGTAAAGATGTTGAGCTGATCGAAGGCAAGGGACGGATCATTGCACCGCATGAAGTTGAGGTAGAGGGAAAGATATATAAGGCTGAGCATATCGTCATAGGAACAGGTTCTTCTGCTTTTATCCCCGATGGTATAGTGTATGACGCAAAGGCGATCATCACAAGCAGCGAGGTACTTGAACTTAAAAAACTGCCTAAAGAGATAGCCATTTATGGTAATGGTGCCATAGCTTTAGAAATGGCAAGTTTTTTTGCTTCTTCTGGTGTAAAGGTCACACTTATTTCCCGTGGTGAAACACTTTTAAACAAGTCACATCCTTTTATCCAAAGTGCAATGCTGAAAGAGATGGAGAAACTAGGTGTCATATATCTTAAAAAACACGTTATTGTCTCTGCTAAAAATACGAAAAAAGGGGTCTATATCACTTTTGAAGATGGTACTTCTGCTTATTACGAACAGATGCTTGTAGCGACGGGACGGAAGCCCACTACCGATGTGATCGCTATAGATGAGATTGTTGTAAACAGGGGCATAGAGACGGATGCATTTTTTGAAACGACACTAGCCAAACATTATGCCATAGGTGATTGTAACGGTAAGGTGCAATTGGCACATGCAGCAAGAGCTCAGGTACTGAATGTCACGATGCAGATAGTGGGCAAAGATCCTAAAAAACTTGATCTTGATCATGTGGTAAAGTTTATCCATACTTTGCCGATGAGTTATGCTACAGTAGGACAAAGCAAAGATATGCTTGAAAAAAACTCGACTGTTTTCAAAGAGAGTGTTGTTACGCTTGATAACTTTGCCAGCTATGGCTTCCGTCACTCTATAAATGGTGCAATGATGGTTTATGCAGATGAAGAAGGGTTGATCTTGGGTGCTGAGATATTGGCATCTGATGCAGAAGAACACATTGCACCTATCGCAATGGCTCTTGCAGGTGAAATGAACGCTCTTTCAGCCAGTCAGACCATTATGGCACATCCTACTTTTTCTGAAGCATTGGAAAGGGCTTATTCCCGATTGGGATGAAAAGGGTAAGACATTACAAGCCTTTCATTACAATTTCAAAGAGATAATCCACTTCATGGTCTTCTAAAAATACCGTCTTTTTAGTTTGAAAAAAGTCTAGTACTTTTTTGGTAGGGAGAGCAGAAGTGTAGAGGCATGCCGGGTGTGCCGGAATGAACGATTGCATGAGGGCGATCTCTTCTTCTATACGATTTTCACAGATATAGCAGTGTTCATCATGATGCAGTCTGCCTTCATATTCGAGTAGAGTGATGTAAGACTCACAGACAATGCGCTTAGGGTTTTGTTTATCCCATTTTTTGGCTGCAGAGAGAAGCAGATCGAAGTAAAAAGAGTCTATCTCTTCTGCATCTTTGAGATGAGGTTCAAAGCGTTTGATGAAATTGTGCCATAGCAGGAGTTTATTTTTGTCAAAGAGCCATGGAAAACCCATGTGAGAGAGTGAACGCAGCCTGGGAAGAAAGCTGCTCCCTTCACCTTCTACTTCAAAATCTATAAGATTTCCGAGCTGTAAAATGGAGTGTCTTGCACCAAAAAAACGGTAATAAGTTCTGACTTCTGTTGGACTGAGTACCAGTGCGATAGAGTCTTCATTTTTGGCTTTTCTGACAGAAAGTATAAAACCTTTGATAATACACCCCAATTATTTTTTTTAATTATAGTCAAAATGATGTTAAAAATAGAGCAGACTACATGTACGAGAATATGGGCTTAACGGAGCCTTAAAGAGCTTTTAACGTACATTTAAGTATAATCCACACCATTCTAGGGACACTATATGATGTTCTGGTTATATTATTTTTAAGGTTGGGATATGAGAGATTTATTTACTTCGTTTAAGGATAACTGTGGATTTGGGCTTTTAGCGTCTATCGACAATACTCCGTCACACAAAAACTTGGAAGATGCGATTACTTCATTGTCACGTATGATGCATAGAGGGGCTATCGCAGCAGATGGTAAGACAGGAGACGGTTCAGGTCTTTTGCTCTCTCTTCCTAAATCATTTTTCAACAAAGAAGCAGCAGCTGATGGTGTAGTATTACCTGAGACGTATGCAGTAGCGATGGTTTTTTCAAACAATAAGACAGATTTTGATGTGATAAACAGAGTATGTGAGAACAATGACCTTAAAGTGCTTTACACACGTACAGTACCTGTCGACACCAATGCTCTGGGTGAACAGGCATTGGCATCACTGCCTATGATGAAACAAGTATTTGTAGCACCTGAATCTGCCGTGGCTGCAAACAGATTTGAAGCATTGGTCTACCTTTCTCGTAAAGAGATAGAGGCTGAGCTCATGGAAGACCCAACCTTCTACATTCCCTCATTTTCAACATCGGTGATCTCTTACAAGGGATTGGTGATGCCTACGCACATTAAAGAGTTTTATAAAGATCTTGACAATAAAGATTTTGAAATTTCATTTTGTCTTTTCCACCAACGTTTCTCGACCAATACACTTCCTGAGTGGAAGCTCGCACAGCCTTTCAGAATGATAGCCCACAACGGTGAGATCAACTCTGTCACTGCAAACAGATTTAACGTGGCAGCAAAAATGGCTGCAGTCAAATCAGAAGTATTTACAGATGAAGAGATGACAAGACTTACCAATGTCATACAAAATGATATGTCTGACTCGGCAAGTTTAGATAACTTTATGGAGTTTTTACGTGTCAATGGTGTAGACTTCTTTAAAGCAGCACGTTCTTTGATCCCTGCACCTTGGCATAATGCACCACATATGGATTCTGATCTTAGAGCATTTTATGAGTATGCAAGTACCTGTTTTGAACCGTGGGACGGACCTGCGGCTGTCAGTATGACAGATGGCCGTTATATTGGTTGTGTGTTAGACAGAAACGGATTGAGACCTTCAAAATATATCAGAACCAAAGACAACAGACTGCTTATCTCTTCTGAGTATGGAGTACTGCAGATCCCTGAAGAGGATATTGTCGAAAGAGGAAGACTGCAGTCAGGTGAAATGATGGGGATCGATCTTAAGCACGGGAAAGTCCTTAAAACCGGTGACATAGATGACTATATCAAAGCGACTTATCCGTATGACAAATGGCTGAATCAAAATATGAGTTATCTTCAGGAGCATGTACCCAATACTGAAGTACCGAAATCTTCGATCGAGTATGGAAACATGGAAGAGAGACAGCGTTACTTCAATTATACGCTTGAAGTACTCAGAGAAGTGATCAAACCTATGATCGCTGAAGGTAAAGAGACAACAGGTGCTATGGGTGATGACACTCCTATCGCAGCCTTCTCAACAGAACAGAGAAACTTTACGGATTTTTTCAAACAAAAATTTGCACAGGTTACCAATCCTCCTATTGACCCGATTCGTGAAAAAACGGTCATGAGCCTCAATACAGGTTTTGGTGAAGTCAGAAACGTGCTTGCAGATGATGCAGAACATGCAAAGAGATTGAAAACAGTACTTCCAATGATGTCTGCGGAAAAATTTCATATTCTTCAGGAGTTTGGAGATGAGGACAATGAGAAGTACGATCCTGCTTACAAAGTAGGTAAATATGATACAACCTATACGACAGACCTTAAAGCAAGTCTGGATGCTCTTGTTCAAAAGGTGATCACAGATGTAAGAGACAATGGTGTAAGAACGGTTATCCTGGATGACAGAAATCTGAATGAAAACACCAAAGTCATTCCTATGCTTATGGTGATAGGACGTTTGAGTCAAGCACTGTTAAATGCAAAACTCAGACACTTGACCAGTATGGTGGCTGCCACAGGTGAAGTATTTGACCCACACTCTGCAGCAACCATGATCGCCTATGGTGCAGCGGCTATCTTCCCTTATCTGCTTTACTATACAGTTGCGGAGCTTCATGAAGGTGATGAAGATCTTCAAGTCGTACTTAAAAGATTCAGAAGAGCGATGGGTGCAGGACTGATGAAGATCATGTCAAAGATGGGGATATCAACACTCTCTTCTTACCGAAACTCAAGACTCTTTGATGTGATCGGGTTGAGTCAAGAAATTGTACAAGATTGTTTTAGCGGTACAAGAGGACTACTGCCTGGTCTTGGCTATGAAGATATCGATGCACGTCTTACGGCTAATCATCAACGTGCTTTTACTTCTGATTTTGAGGGTCAGAAAAATGTACTCTACAAAGGTGGATATTATAAATATAAAAAAGGTGAAGAGTTCCATGATTTCTCTCGTCCTACGATTTCAGCTATTCAAAAATGTGCAGAGAGTGGGAGTAAAGAGGATTATGCCGAAGTACAAAGACTTGTAAACCATAGAGATAAAAAATTTATTCGTGACTTCTATACGCTTAAAAGTGATAGAGACTCTATCAGTATTGATGAAGTAGAACCACTCAGTGAGATCTTCAAGCGTTTCTCAACCGCGGCAATGTCTATGGGGTCTATTTCCCAAGAGGCACATGAGACACTTGCCGTTGCTATGAATACGATCGGTGGTAAATCCAACTCAGGTGAGGGAGGAGAGTCTCCTTCCCGTTATGGTACAGAGAAGAACTCGGCCATTAAACAGGTAGCATCAGGACGTTTTGGTGTAACACCAGAGTATCTACGTTCAGCAACAGAGTTACAGATCAAAGTGGCTCAAGGGGCAAAACCAGGTGAAGGCGGACAGCTTCCGGGTAGCAAAGTATCTCCACTTATCGCGGAGCTTAGATTTACAAAACCGGGTGTGACACTTATTTCACCTCCGCCACACCATGATATCTATTCTATTGAAGATCTGGCACAGCTTATTTTTGACTTGAAACAGGTCAATCCTCATGCTAAAGTGGCAGTAAAACTTGTTTCTACTGCTGGTGTAGGGACTATTGCAGCAGGTGTTGCAAAAGCATATGCTGATAAGATTATTATTTCTGGTAGTGATGGCGGTACGGGTGCTGCACCTATTGGGTCTATCAGGTTTGCAGGTAACCCTTGGGAGCTTGGACTGATAGAAGCGCATAATGCACTCAAAGCTAACAACCTGAGAGGTCAGGTCACTGTTGAGACAGACGGTGGGCTCAAAACCGGACTGGATGTTGTAAAGGCAGCGATACTCGGTGCAGAGCAGTATGCATTTGGTACAGGCGCCCTGGTTCTTGTCGGGTGTATTATGCTAAGAGTATGTCACCTCAATACCTGTGGTGTAGGGGTAGCGACGCAGGATGAACACTTACGTAAACGATTTACCGGTAATGTGCAAAAGGTGATTAATTACTTTACGCTTATGGCAGAAGAAGTGAGAGAGATCCTTGCAGAACTTGGATATCGTTCTCTTGAAGAGATTATTGGACAAAATCACTTACTTGATGTGATAGACGATGCGTTTGCCAAGAAGTTTAACTTTGAAGAGTTACTTTATAAACTTGATGGGGTCAATACATGTCAAGTACCGTTTAACGAACCATATGATCAAAATGAATTTGAAAAAGAGATCATTGAAGAACTTAGAGCGACGATTGAAGATCCATCTACGCCTATCGTGATCAATAGAAAGATAACAAACCTGAACAGAAGTTTTGCTACAAGAATTTCTGGTGAGATCGCTGCAATTCATGGAAATGCAGGATTGCCTGATGGTACGATCACGCTGAATATGAAAGGAACAACAGGACAATCTCTTGGTGCATTCATGAGTAAGGGTATCAACATTAATGTTGAAGGTGCCGGTAACGATTATATTGGTAAAGGTATGAACGGCGGTCAAATTGTGATCACTTCTGATAACGCGGGTAGCGAATTTGCACTTGGTGGTAACACTTGTCTGTACGGTGCGACGGGTGGAACACTGTATGTGCATGGTAAAGTAGGTGAGCGTTTCGGTGTTCGTAACTCTGGAGCTACAACGGTGGTAGAAGGTACAGGAGATCATCCTTGTGAATATATGACAGGTGGTACAGCGGTCATCCTTGGAACAACAGGTGTGAACTTTGGTGCAGGTATGACAGGCGGTAAAGCATTTGTCTATGATACCGAAGGTGGATTTTATGAAAAAGTGAATCTGGAGCTTGTTGAACCACTTCGTATCGATACAGATGAATGGGATACTGAAATGTTTGAGCTTAAAGCGCTTCTTAAAGATTATGCAGAAAAAACAGGATCCAAAAGAGCAGCCTATATTTTAGAACATTTCAGAACTGAGATCAGAAAGTTCTGGATGGTTGCACCAAGAGGGGTAAAACCAACGATAGCAGCTGAAAAAAGAGGCGAGTAAACTAAAAGTATGACAGATTTCATCAAAGCCTGTATACAAGCCAATGAAGAAATAGCAGAGGCAATGAAAGACGGCTTTGATACTTCCTGGTTTGAAAAGACCGAAGTCGGTGCTGGTGGTGACGTCAGTTCCAAACTTGATCTTTTTGCCGAAAAGATATTTGTAAAATACTTAGGTGACTTTGGACAGATAGAGTCTGAAGAGAGCGGTATTATAGGTGAGGGTGAAGAAAAGATCATCATTGATCCCATAGACGGTTCAGCCAATGCCCTTTCACTTTTCCCTTTTTACGGTACATCTGTTGCAAAAGTGAATGCTGAAGGTATTTTAGATGCTGCAGTGGTATGTAATCTTGCCAATAGAGATATTTTTTTTAAATCTTCTACCAGTGAAGTACAACAGGGCAAACTTTTTTCAAAAACATTTCATGACCCACACAGCAGTGAAAAGGCTGAAATCGGACTTTTTGAAAAAGCCTATGCAAACCCTGAACTGGTTGCAGCATTGGACAAAGAAAAGCTGAAGTTTAGATCACCTGGTGCTATAGCACTTTCATTGGCTTATGCCCATACAGTAAATTATGTACTTTTTATGGGAGAGTTTCGCATTTACGACTTTGCTGCAGGTTTGGCACTTTGTGAGGGTTTAGAAGTAATTGTTGAGGCGGATTATGTTATAGTATCGAAAGAAAAAAGCATAGCAAAGAAAATAGAAATATTAATAGATAAATTATAGGTATGCAGGAGTAAGAATGTTTGGAAATATTTTTAAAAAAGCCACAACAGCATCAACAACACAAGAGACACCTAATCAGTGGATAAAATGTCCAAAATGTACCTCTTTGATGTATTATAAAGAAGTAGAGGCCAAGCAAAATGTATGTCCTAAATGTAACCATCATTTTAGAATTTCTGCTGAAAAGCGTATAGCATCTATTGTAGATGAAGGATCTTTTGTAGAATGTGACAGTACTTTGGCACCTGTAGATCCATTGAAGTTTTCAGATAAAAAGACGTATAAAAAGCGTATAGAAGAAGCCAAAGATAAAACAGGTAAAAGTTCTTCTGTTATGAGCGGTTCTTGCACTATCGGTGGTCAACCCGTTGAAATAGCAGTATTTGATTTCTCATTCATGGGTGGTAGTTTGGGTTCAGTTGAAGGTGAAAAAATCGTTCGTGGTATCAACAGGGCTATAGAAAATGAGTGTGGATTTATCATCGTTTCTGCTTCTGGTGGTGCACGTATGCAAGAGAGTACTTACTCATTGCTACAAATGAGTAAAACATCTGCTGCACTCAATAGACTGCACCAAAAAGGTTTACCTTTTATCTCTATTTTGACAGATCCTACTATGGGAGGTGTCTCTGCATCATTTGCTATGTTGGGTGATATCATCATGGCTGAACCGGGAGCACTGATTGGATTTGCAGGTCAAAGGGTTATCAAGCAGACCGTGGGTGTTGATCTTCCAGAAGGTTTCCAACGTTCAGAATTCTTACTGGAGCATGGACTTATAGACATGATCGTAGATCGTCCTGATATGCATCAAACACTTTCTGACTTGTTTAAACTTTTTAACAAGAAGGCAAGTTAAAATATACGTATGATCTATGCACTTGTTGACAAAGAGACACTGAAGCAAAAAGGTGTCTCATTAAAAATACTTCTTCAACATATTTCCACTTTCCCCAATATACCTATACTCCAATACCGGAATAAACTGGCTTCACTGGAAGAAAAAAAAGAAGATTTAGAGATCATCCGGGCACATTATGATGGAAAACTCATCATCAATGACAATGTTGAACTTATTGCCTATGCGGACGGCCTGCATCTCGGCCAAGAAGACCTTCGTGAATACAGTCATGACCTGAAAGAAGCAGTGAAACTGGTACGTGAAAAGATAGGAACCAAGCTTCTTGGGCTCTCAACACATGATAAAGAAGAGATACTTGAGGCAAATATCTTAGACCTTGACTATATAGGTTTAGGGGCTTACAGAGCCACTGACACAAAAAGTGAAGCCAATGTCGGAGGTGAAACACTCCTTGATGCTGCCAAATACTCTAAACACCCGGTGGGTATTATAGGTGGTGTTCGTATGGATGATAGCTTTGAAGCGCCTATTGTGTATAAAGTGATAGGCAGTGGACTCTACAACGGGTTAAAGTAAGCTCTGAGGATTTTTTCAAATAGATACTTTTGAATTCTCTTAAAGAAAAGAAGAGAGCCTCCTAATCTAGTTAGTGATATAATGCAGCAAAAAAATAAGTGAGAAGTACAGTATGGCAGATAAAGATGAGAATTATGCATTTCCATGGGGATTTCATATAGGAGATTTACACAAAGGTGATGACAGTATCCCTTTATATACGGTCACTGATGATGGTGGATTTTGCCTCTTGTATGATAATGCCTCTGAAGCAAAGGCTGACAAGTTACTGGAGAGTCTTTGTTTGGAATTGCTCTCTACCATGCCCCATGAGAGTTTAAAAGTTGATCTTTTTGATTTTGGTAGAAAGAAATTCTATAATCTTTCGCCTTTACAGTATATTCAGCTCTATAAAACGGCTTTCAATCCTAAGATGATGTCAGCACTTTTTGAGGAGCTTGAAGAGACGATTATCTCCCGTCATAAAGAGTTGCTGTGTTGCAACAGGCCTACGATAAATGAACATAATCAAAAATCCAAACTTAAAAAGATGTATCATCTGGTACTGATGAATTTAGAAAACTTTCCCACAGAAGAATTTGATTTAAGAAGAATCAAAAATTTTGTAGAATCAGCTGCCCAGGCGGGTGTCTATGTTATTGCATTTGGCAATCAGGAAATAGAAAAAAGTGAAAATCAAACAACACAAACCATTTTAGAGCATTTTAAGAAGATAAGAGTAACCGAAGGTGAGTTTGCCATTACAAAAGAGATTTTTGAATTTGTTGAACTTTTAGAAGATCACACTTTTAAGTCACTGGATCTTGACAAAGGTTCTTTAATGCAGAAAACACTGACCAATGCGGATATTGAAAGTCTCATCAACCCTGAAAATATAAAACTGGAAGAGAATACAAAAGTCAAATAATACGTATCTCCGTGTCGGTGAATCCATGGTGATACAAAGAAATGCGATTGATAAATGCGCTTTAAAACAGGAGTAGAGTAACGATGGGTAATGAAGACCTTTTAACTATTGAAGATGACAATAAGCGAAAACTATTTTATCGTTTTACCCCTGCAGCTTTAGTTTCGAATTTTGTGCCCTTGATCGTTATCTTAGATGAGAAAGCAACACACTTCGAACACAAAATGTGGAATGTACTCACACCCCTGGATTATTTTAAAGATGAGAATAAAGCGTACTGTTGGTTAGGTGAACAAGGAGACTTTTTTGTCAAAGATCTTCTACAGAAACTGATAGAGCAGATCGCCGAAGAGTATGAATGTGAAGATCATATCTATCTTTACGGAAGCGGTATGGGTGGTTATGGGGCTATTTTGCACGGTATTTTATGTAGGGCCAATGCAGTCTATGCAGATACACCCTGTATAAGATTACAAAAAACAAGTGATGGCGATACATCTATTAAGGAAAATGATCTGACGCATTTTTTAAATGCAACCGATACTTTTCCTGTTTTTTACCTGTGTGAGAATGAAAATGTGGATGAAGTTCCTCAGAAAAATGAAACGGCATATTTTGCAGAGGCCTGTAAACAACATGATATCAAAGTGCATCTGGACTTTTGTCCAAAGTCAGAAGATGAAATCCAGGTTATCAAAGAGGTTTTAGGTTTCTTTGAACGAATGGCTTCTGAAGGATAAAGAGGACTCTTAATGAATAATGATGTAGACTTCTACAAAAAAGGATATGTATGGATATGAGTATGCACATGGAACCGATCAATCTCGTCAAGTCATTGAGAGGTACGTACAAAAAAGAAGATAGAGAAATGGTCCTGGAAGTTGTTAATGCATATAAGGAAAAGTATAACTGTAGCTATAAACACGCATATGACATGATGGTTGATGGAAATCCATCATACTCAACATATACCGCATGGAGACGTAAATCAAAACTATAAATAAGAATTCACCTTCTGGCACAACCCCTATAAACAGGTCTTAACTATCTCATCACCCAGTTTATTAGCCGCTTGGTGCATCTCCCACCAGTAAGCAAGCTCACGTGCCTCGTGTGACTCTTTGTTATTTACTATCTTATCGAAAGTATCACTGTCTAAGTTTTCAATCTCCGCTGACAACTGTGCCACGCAGTCAACAAGAAAGTCATAATCATACGAGTTTGCACACTCCTGTATCTCTTCTGGAATTCCTTTACCTTGTGATACCAGTAGATACACATATAGCTGACAGTTCCTACGTAGTCGTAGCTCTTTGTTAGAGGGATTCATGATCTGCTATCCTTTTTAAAAGTTCATAATGATCTATTTGTTGTTACTTTACCCTAGTAATGTTAAATTTGCTTGAAGATATTTTAAAACAGGTATTTTTTAATTAAAGATTGAGTTAACGTTTAATATATCCCTCTCAATTTTGGATTAGATACTCTCAGTAGATTCCAGGAAATAAGCGATAGCGTACACGCCTTGCATAATCTCGATACCCCGGCAGCTCCTCATGAAGGGTTTTGTCTTCCAGTGCGGTTCTCATCACTGCTATAAACAACGCCGCTACTGCAGGGATAAGGGTCCACATGGAGTTTAAGGCCAACACCATGCCCGGAAGCGCCAGAAGGTTCCCGGCATAGCCTGGGTGCCGTACGATCCGGTAAGGGCCACTATCGCAGACCGAATGTCCCCGATCCGTTTGAATACGCACCGTACTGGAGAAAAAGCGGTTCTCTACTAAAGCCCATGCGGCAAATGCATACCCAAGTGCGATAATAACGAGACCGAGAATGTTAAGCCATGTCGAAAACAGAGGTGTCCACCCATAGCGGTGATCAAGTCCTGCGACAATAACAAGGGGGAATGTGAGACTTATAGCCATCAGTGGGGAAAGCACTTTATCCCATGGTTTCGCATTCAGTGTCTTTTCCGAGGTAGCCCGTTCTACCAGAATTCCCGGATGCCGCTTTTCTGCCAAGATTCGTCCGCCTATACCGGCTAGAAATATCAGTACTAAAAAGACCCAGGCCTGCCACCAGCTAACATCTCCTCCGCAGACCAGGAGGATCAGTGGGATGAACAGATACGTAAAGATCAAAGCAAACCACAAGCGAGGGCTTGGAGCTTGATTTATGTTTGGATCAACGGTTTTCGATGTCATTTTTTTACTCCGAAACAAGCCGAAATTTCAATGAGTGGCTTATCATAAACATGTGCTGCCCATCGATTGTATATATCAATATTAAGAGTATATCAAAAGTGTCTTGATATAAAAAAATATATCTTCGATTGAAAACCTCATAAAGTTATATAATTTTATAAGGTTTTCAAACTATATGTGATCTTCAGCCTATTTCTTATACACATTGATATAATTATTTGATTAGAACACACAAATTAAACTTTTTAGCAAAAATAAAAAAATAGAGAAACAGGAGTAAGAATGCCATTTTTTGATCCACTAGAAAGACAGCTACGCTCAGTGATACAATGGGATACTGACAATGAAGATGCATTGTTTTACAGATGGAGCAGTAACGGAGATGAGATAAAGAATGCATCGAAACTTATCATAGGCCCTACACAAGGTTGTATTCTTGTCTATGAAGGGAAGATCAGAGCAGTGTTTGACAAAGAAGGGCTCTTCAATATCAAAACAGACAACATACCTTTCATTACAACCCTAAAAAAGGTAATGCAGTTCTTCGAGAGTGAGCATAAAGCGGAATTTTACTTCTATAAAAAAACGATCATCACTGATCAGAAATGGGGAACTGTAGCACCCATTAAATACATGGATCCTGTTTATGACTTCCCCGTAGAGCTTATTGCTTTTGGTAATTACAGTATGCAGATAAAAGATCCTAAAAGTTTCTTTGTCTCTATAGTAGGAGAGCGTGAATACTTCAGTATAGAGGAACTCAGAAAGATCATTAATGCCAGAATTGTTCACCCAATGAGTGATACATTTGCAGAATCAAAAGTATCATATAACCACATAGATGAACAGAGAGAAGAACTGGGTGATGCATTGACAGAAAAACTGGATCAGGTTTTCGATGTTTTAGGTTTTCATCTCTCCGACTTCAGGATTGAAGGAACTGAATTCGATGCAAACACTAGAGATAGAATCGGAAAGATAGCAGATACACAAGCAACTCATTTTGCAGCAAAATCAGTGGGCGTAAGTTATCAGGATATGAGAAAACTGGATGCGCTTGAAGCGGCTTCAAATAATGAAGGCGGGGCCGCAGGTGTATTTCTCGGAGCTGGCGCAGGCGAGGCATTGTCATCAGAACTCAGAAAACCTTTTCAGGAATCTGAAGCAAAACAGTCAGTAACCCAAAGACTCCAGCAGTTAAAAGAGCTTTTTACTAATGAGCTTATTACAGAAGAGGAGTTTACACAGAAGAAACAGTCTATTTTGGATGAAGTATAGATGAAATGTAAGTTTTGTTCAGCCCCATTACCTAAAAAAGGTCCTATCTGTGATTATTGCGGTCAAAGAAACCCTCTGAACCTAAGAGTACTTTCAAAAGTTGATATTGAAGAGATGAGTGAAGACCACAACTGTCCAGTGTGTGACATTGCCTTTGATAATATCAATATAGGGAAAAGAGAGAGGATAGTTGTCAAAAGATGTAATGACTGTGATGGGGTATTCATAACCGAGGATATTTTAGAACACCTTATCAAAAGAGAGGCAAGTCTAAGAGTTGAAGTAGATTACAGGGTGCTTCGTTTTGTCCAGGATAATCCCAGACAGAAACAGGAATCGGTCATTAGCTATAGAAGATGCCCAGTCTGTGAAAACATGATGCAACGAATCAACTATAGATCTGTAAGCGGCGTGATAGTTGACAGATGCCTTAGGCATGGAGTTTGGCTTGATGGAGGAGAACTTAAGCAGCTCTTTGAATGGAAAAAAGCTGGAGGATCCGCAAAAAAAAGTGAAGTTTCAAGAAATAATCAGTCATCCAATAAGGGATATATGTATGAAGAGTCAAGACTATCTTCATACTTTGACCCAATAGGTGATTTTTTCACCTGGATACAAGGTGGTTGAAGTTCTAAAGCTCTATATTATAATGATAATTATTTGAAAAGTCAAAACCTTATAAAATGTGCTATATGAAGGTTTTATAATGAAAACTGTTCAAATAACTACACTCACTCTATAGTGTTGATAAATCAATAATGTATTTCAAGCTATGGTATGATTCAGAAAGATAATACGTTGACATTGAGGTATAGTGACGATGAACTTTGAACAATTAGATACTTATTTACGATCAAAACAGGGTGTGACCTTTGATTATCCTTTTGATGAGAAGGTTCGTGTGTATCGCATCGGTGAAAAAATGTTTGCTTTGACCTCAGAAGATAGACCTGTATCGGTCAACCTCAAATGTGACCCGATCTATGCTTTGGAACTGCGCTCGCTCTATAAGGGTATCATAGGAGGGTACCATATGAATAAAAAGCATTGGAACACAGTGACGGTAGAAGATTCCGATGTGGATGAAGAAACAGTGAAAGAACTGATAGACCACTCCTATGATCTGGTGTATGAGAAATTGACCAAGAAACAAAAAGCTTTACTGGGGTAAAGATGAACAAGATCAGCATACAATACTTCCAAACACCTGTCGGAGAAATGATCTTAGGGGCCTATGACAATAAACTCTGCATAGCTGACTGGCGATACAGAAAGGGCAGAGAAAGTATAGATAGAAGAGTGCAAAAGGGCCTTCATGCCGTTTTTGTCGAAGAAGAGAATGAGGTGTTGAATTTGGCAAAAGAAGAACTGGAAGCGTACTTTAAAGGCTTACGTAAAACATTTGATATGCCTCTGCTTTTGGTTGGCACAGCATTTCAAAAGTCTGTTTGGCAGGGATTGCTTCAAATTCCTTTTGGTACCACTGTTTCTTATAAGGATCTGACTCAAAAAATTGATAACAAAACAGCCGTAAGGGCTGTAGCCTCAGCTGTAGGTGCCAATGCTATGTCTATTTTCATCCCTTGTCATCGTGTTATCGGATCTGATGGCTCTTTGAGAGGTTATGCAGGTGGTTTGGAAGCGAAGAAAAAGCTATTGGCGCTTGAACAAAATATCTTTACGATATAATTATTTTATATTTTAAAGTAGGTGAAAATGGAAAAGAAAAACTTTTTTGAGTTAGTCTATGAGAATGCAGAGCATAATGATCTCTCATCTATCCCATGGGCGACACTTGCGCCTAATGTCTATTTGGAAAAACACTTAAGTCAGCAAGGCCCAGTTACAGGTAAAAAAGCATTGGTTATCGGATGCGGTTTAGGCGATGATGCACTGATCTTGGAAAAGTATGGCTATGAGGTAGACGCTTTAGATATCTCTCCTTCCGCGATAGCCCTGGCCAAGAAGAGACACCCTGATAGCAGGGTCGACTTTTATGTAGGAGATATCTATGATATGCCTGAATCCTCTGTGGGTCAATATGATTTTGTCTATGAAGGGTTGACTATTCAGTCTTTACCCCCTGCAGACAGAGAAAAACTGGTGGGTATCATCGCTTCTCTTGTGGCTAAAGAGGGAGAGCTGTTAGTCTATGCGCATACACAGGATGATACAGATAATTATGGTGGACCACCATGGCCATTGTACGCAGATGAATTTACACTTTTTGAGAAAGAAGGGCTGGAACAAGTCTATGTCGATAAAGAAAAAGAGAGTAAACCCGTAGCACCCTATAGATGTTGTGCGCTTTATAGAAAATAGGATAGCTCATGTCAATCCAAAAGATTATCCTCATTATCTTAATTGCAGTTTTGAGTTTGACGACGGACAGTGCAACAAAACTCTATAGTATGGTAATGCAGTATGAACGTTACACGGCAGGGTTAGAGAAAAAATGTATCACTTTGGATTTTGGAAAGATAGTTTACCTTGAAAACAGTGTCAAAAGTGATGAAACACTGGTGTTTGTTCACGGATTTGGTGGGAATAAGGATACGTGGAACAGACTCATCGAAGCATTGGATGACAAATATCATGTTATTGTACTTGATCTGCCAGGACATGGAGAGAGTGTCTCGGAAAAGACATTGAGTTATACGATTTCGGACCAGGCAAAAAGATTACACGCCTTTGTTGAAGCCAAAAAACTGACAGGCATTTATCTCTTTGGCCACTCTATGGGAGGAGCTATTGCTTTACGCTATACAGGAAGTCATGAAGAGACGCTAAAAGCGCTCATTCTTATAGATGCAATGGGCTTGGATAAAACCAAAAGTGACGGCGTCAAACTCGTAGAAAGATCCGATAAAAATCCACTCTATGATGTCTGTACCGAAGCGAGACTGGAAACACTTTTACGCTACTCTTTGAACAAGCCTCCCTATATTCCAGATATCATTAAAGAGGCACTTCTTCAAGAAAAGTGTGAAAGACGTGAGTTGGAAAAAATACTTTATGAGGATATGTATAAAGATGTCTGTTGTTTAAATGATCTTGCAAAAAAGATCCATATTCCTACACTTATACTATGGGGAGAGAAAGACAGGATGACACACATAGACAATGCATCTTTATTTCATGATACCATTAAGAACAGTCAATTAGTAATATTTAAAGAGATAGGACATGTACCGATACTTGAAAACCCTGAACAAACAGCTGATGCAGTTGAGAGCTTCATTCGAGAAATGAAGAAATAGTCAAGGTTAAAAGGTGGGATAATTTTATCAAAAAGATAACGTATGAAATACATCTCCCTCCTAAGAGGTAACTCTCTACATATGTTTCTTAGTCTTAGAAGTAGCTATAGCAGTAAGTGGATCGTCAGGCCAGTAGTGCTTTTTGTATTTGCCTCTTAACTCTTTTTTTACTTCTTCGTAAGTGTTGTTCCAAAAGTTCTCTAAGTCTTGTGTGACTTGCATGGGGCGTGAGGCTGGGGAAAGCAGGTGGATCATCAGTTTTACTTTTCCATCCAGTATAGTAGGTGTATTTTTTGTTCCAAACATCTCTTGGAGTCGTACCGCTAAGACGGGTTGTTCTATATTAGTATAATCTATGGCAATGTTTGAGCCACTGGCTACTTTTAACTTAGTAGGTGCCAGGGTGTCTAAAAGTTGCGTCTGTTCAAAACTCATTTGTCCTAAAAGGATGTTGTAAAAGTCTAAATTTTGACATGCTCTGAGTGTAGTGATACCTGAGAGGTAAGGGCTTAGCCACTTATCCATATTTTCTAAAAGATGGTCGTCTGAAAAGTCTGGAAATTCCATTTGGTGTGCATTGAAAAAGTTTACTCTTTGTCTAAGTAAGAGGGCCTCTTTACTCCAGTTTAGAGCATTTAATCCCAACTCTTCCAATGCTTCAAGAAGTACATCCAGTACTTCTTCATTTTCTGTGTTCATTAGTTGTGTTTCTCGTAATTGTATAGCACCTAAACGTTGAACTCTACGAACTTCAACTCTTTGCTGCTCTTCGTTCCAATCGACCTCGTCATTTTGTTGTATATGTTCTTGAAGGTGTTCTTCTATTTGTGTTTGTGTGAGTTCTATGGCTTTGTAGATGATAGCATCTTTACTGCGGGCATCCAAATCAGATATCACTAAAAAACGTGCATGAAAAAGTTCATCACTTTTATGTAAGGATGCACCTTTTGCATTAGAGAGTAGGTAGCTGTGGTTTTTTTCATAACGTTGTTTTGCTATGCGATCAGGGTAGGCAAAGGCCATGAGTATGCCAAGCATCTCTAGATTTATGGTTTCTTTTGGTACTTTTTCTATGCGTTTGGCATTGGCAAGTAGGTACTGGCATTGTTTGAGGTTGATAAACTGTGTATCTACAGCTACTTTCCTGGCAACATCATGCAGTACAGAAACACGTTCACGCATATCTGATGAACCAAAAGCATTACGGTAGATGTCTTTTTCTGAAACCAAAACTGCTAACAGGGAAGCCTCATACGCAAGGCCCAGTGTTTGAGCCTTGAGCATCATGTGTGCCAGTCTTGGATGGAGTCCATAACGACTCATAGCTATACCATGCGTTGTAATGTCTCCTTTTTCATCCAGTGCACCTAGCTGTTGCAGAAGCTTTTTGGCATGGTTTATAGCAGAGCTGGGAGGTCTGTCCATCCATGAAAGCGTATCTATCTCATCATTTCCCCAACGTGCCAGCTCTAAAACCATTTGGCTAAGGTCAGCTAAGAGTATCTCAGGGACATCGTGTTTTAAAAGTATCTTGGACTTGTGCCAAAGATGGTAGGCTTTTCCTTCAGACAAACGCCCTGCGCGCCCCGCTCTTTGGGTGGCAGAATCTTGAGAGATAAAGTTACTTTCAAGTTTGTTCATCCCCGAAAACGGGTTGAAGATAGAGACATTTTGAAGCCCAGAATCCACCACTACGGTAATGCCTTCTATGGTCAAAGAGGTTTGAGCAATGTTGGTACTAAGTACCACTTTTCTAAAGCCTTTAGGTGGTGCATTTATGGCTCTGTCTTGTGCTTCTTTGCTAAGGTTACCATAGAGTGTTGAGACAAAAACATCTTTGGGTTTAGTTGTGTTTAGAAGCTTTTCCACAGCTTTTATCTCTCTTACACCTGCTAAAAAAACAAGTATATTCCCTTCTTCTTTTTGTAATATACTGTGTAGAAGCGTATGTACGAAAGAGGGTAGTTCTTTTTTGTTTGGTTGAGGTGTATGGGTCGGTAGATAGATGCTCTCCACAGGGAAAGAACGTCCCTCACTTTGTACAATGGGGGCGTGATCCAGTAGCTTTGAAATAGTAGAAGTATTCAGTGTCGCAGACATGATGAGTATCTTCAGATCTTCTCGTAGTATGGACTGAGACTCAAGTGCTAAAGCAAGAGACAAGTCCGCATGTAAAGAACGTTCATGAAACTCATCGAAGATGATGAGAGCCACATCTTCCAAGCTGGGATCATGTTGTAGTTTACGGGTTAATATACCCTCAGTAATGATGAGTATCTGTGTCTCTTGACTCTGTACAGATTCCATCTTTATCTGATAACCGATGCGTTTACCTACTTTTTCACCTAGAAGTTCAGCCATATGGGCAGCAGAAGATCGCACAGCCAAACGACGAGGCTCCAACATAATGATCTTCTTACCCTCTAACCAAGGTGCATCTAACAGTGCTAAAGGAAGTGCCGTTGTTTTCCCTGCACCTGGTGGTGCTTGGAGTACTAAACGGTTGTTGTTTAGAAGTTTCTCTTTAACTTCAGGTATGACTTGGGTAATGGGTAGGGTTTGCATGGTCGTATTATAAGAATTTTATATTAATAGACTTCTTGTATAATTCAAAAAATTTAATCTAGGTGATGGTATGACTATATACGGTATAAAAACCTGTTCAACAGTAGGTAAAGCAAGAAAATTTATGAAAGATAACGATATAGCGTTTGATTTTGTAGATTATAAGGTAGAGTCTGTAGATGAAACAAAGATACGTGAGTGGCTAAAACAGATAGATATGTCTGTACTTTTTAACACACGTGGTACAAAATACAGAGACTTAAAACTCAAAGAACTTGACCTTGATGATGAGGGTAAAATAGCATGGATGGCAAAAGAAAACTATTTGCTTAAGCGTCCGGTAATAGAGTATGGTGATGGTAAAGTCCATGTGGCTTATGATGAAGAAGTCTACAAGAAGACATTTTTATAAAATAAAATGAAGCAAAATACAGCACTAGACATACTAAAATCAGGTAAAAATGTATTTATCACCGGTTCAGCGGGGACAGGGAAGACCTATCTTCTTAATCTCTATACACAGTACTTAAAAGAACGCAGGGTTTACCCCACCATTGTTGCACCTACCGGTATAGCAGCTTCGCATTTGGGTGGGCAGACGATACATTCATTTTTTGCTTTGGGTATACGTGACAGTATAGATGAGGGGTATGTAGATTTTTTGTTGGAAAAAAAGTACCTCAAAACACGTTTTTCTAAACTCAAACTTCTTATCATTGATGAAGTTTCTATGATCTCACCAGAGATATTTTCTTCTATGGATCTGATACTGCGTGGTTTCAAGGGTACAGATGCTCCTTTTGGTGGGGTACAAGTAGTGATCTCTGGAGACTTTTTTCAGTTACCCCCTGTCTCAAAAGTACCTAAAGAGAAGCGTTTTGCATGGCAGTCTCCTGCATGGAAAGCACTAGACTTACATACCTGTTACTTGGAAGAAAAGTTTAGACAAGATGATGACAGACTCATTGGCATACTCGATGACATACGTTCTGGTGAAATATCAGCCTCATCGGAAGAACTACTGGCAGGCAGACATGAAAAAGAACTGAGCACTGCTACACCTACCAAACTCTACACCCATAATGTAGATGTAGACCGCATCAATAAAGATGAACTAGATAAGCTGGAGGGTGAGCCTAAACTGTTTGTTTATGAGTCAAAAGGGAGTGAAAAGAATATAGAGAAGATCTTTAAATCTTCTTTGGTTTTAGAAGAGTTGGCGCTTAAAAAGGGTGCGGTTGTCATCTTCATAAAAAACAATGCAGAAGAAGGCTATGTCAATGGTACCACCGGAACAGTGCAAAGTTTCAGCCCCATAGATAACATGCCCATTGTACGAACCACAGAGGGGAAGAAAATTAAGTTAGAGCCGGAAGACTGGTCACTTGAGAACGATAGTGGCAAAGTTACAGCGACTGTTTCACAAGTACCTTTGCGTTTGGCATGGGCTATCACGATACATAAGTCACAAGGCATGACACTGGATGCTGCGGAGATAGACTTGAGTAAAACATTTGAGACAGGACAGGGGTATGTGGCACTTTCACGTATTAAGAACATCGAAGGTTTACGGCTGATGGGTTTAAACCCTATGGCCTTGCGTGTAGACCCTCTCATCCTGCATATAGATGAGCGCATTAAAATGGCATCGAAGAAGGCCAGTGACAGCATAGAAGCATTGACAAAAGAGAGCTTGGAAAATCTGTTTGAAAGTCATATCTCAAAGCTTGGCGGCATAGTAAGTAAAGAGAAGATAGACGAAGAGATACAAAACATTAAAGAGGGTAAACCCTCACACTCAGCCTATGTCACACCTACATATATGAAGACAAAACACCTCATAGAAAAGTCAGATACGCTTGTGAAGCTAGCTATGAACAGAGGCTTAGGAAAAAGTACCATTGTGCAGCATCTTGCACGTATAAAAGAAGAAACTCCTGAGATAGATTTAGACAAGTACAAACCTAAAGATGGGATCTTTGAACGTGTAGATAATGCAGTGTTAAAGCTAAGAACCAAGAACTTAAAAGAGAACTTTTCAGAAGATGGCAAGCTGCGTTTAAAGCCACTATTTGAAGCTCTGGATGGCGATGTGAGTTATGATGACCTACGGGTTTGTATGTTGTTCTTGGCATAAATGATGACTTTTTCCAAACAGATACAGGACTTTTATTTCAATTTACCAAAAGAGTTACCTCTACCTCATGGCGTAGAGATCATCTACCCTTTTAATAATGTAGAAACAAAAAGAGTGATGGAAACATTTTTTAACAAATACTATGCCGACAATAGACCCCGCACCTATCTTGTCGGCATAAACCCCGGCAGACTTGGTGCCGGAATTACAGGCATTGGATTTGCAGATGCGTACCATTTGGATAACTACTGTGACATACCGAACAGCTTTGACAAGCGTGTAGAGATATCGGCAGCATTTATGTTTGAAGTGATCGAAGCATATGGCGGGGTAGAAAAATTTTATAAAGATTTTTTCTTTACAACGGTCATGCCGTTGGGACTTTTGAAAAATGACAAAAATTATAACTACTATGATGACCCACAAACACAAAAAGCGCTAGAATCTTTTATAGAAGAGACTTTACTGAAGCAGATGTCATTTCCTCAGGCAAAACCAAATATCATCTGTGTAGGACAAGGGAAAAATCTCAAATACCTCAAAGCCTTTAACGACAAGCATCACTGTTTTAACAGCATAGAAGTTGTGCCTCATCCTCGTTGGGTGATGCAGTATAGACGTAAGGAGAAGCAGAAGTATATAGATACTTATTTAGAGGCTTTCGAGAGCATGATGAAAATGAGTTAATAGTGCCTAATGACCATTTAGATGAGGCTCTCAGCCCATAAACTGAGCTCAACTCTGGAAAGTTGGCTGCTTATACGGTTGACTTCCTGGCCTTTTTTAAAGGCGATGATGGTAGGAAGCGCACTCACTCCATACTCTTTGGCGACCTTCTGGTATGTATCGGCATTTATTTTGAGAAATCTCACTTTTAATCCAAAACCCAGAGCCGCATCTTCATAATCATCATACATTGCCATACAAGGGCCACAAGTGGATGAATAAAAATCAACTAGCACTGCTATGTCATTTTCACTGATATGGGTCGCACAACTCTCATCAGTTACTTCAACCGGAAAGGGGTCATCTAGATCTGCTTGACATTGTGAACAGGGAATTGGCTCATTCCTAACATCACTTTTGATGGTGTTGACACTGTTGCACTCAGGGCATACGATTTTGAGAGTTTCCATGATTGACCTTTGGATAAAATATGTAGGAAGTATACACTTTTCTTAGAAAAATCAGGGGTCAGGTAACGAAAACCTACATTTAAATGTGATTATACACCTTGATTAAACCCTGTTGCAGCTTCTTTTTGCTGTTCTTGCCTAGTATTGATGATAATAAGAAAATGATGTTATCATTCCGTAAGTTAAGGTGCTGCAAAATAGGGAGTCTTCTATATTTAGTTTTTCCTCTATTTCATGCATACCTTATAACCCTAAAGTATGATTATTTTGTTTAGATAATTTAATGATCAAAAGGAAACACTTTATGTATACCGTACAAATGGAAAAAGAATGTGAATGTTTTAAAAAAAGTGAATACTCGAATATTAATACGTTTAAAACACAGCAGGATGCATATAATTATGCAAATATCGTCGCTGAACTTATGAATGAAGAGTTTTGTGGTAAACATACGTTCTCTTCACAAAGAGCTGAAGGTAATAACTTTGTCATTAGAGTGGCAATAAATGCCACTTATGTCTCTGGCTGCAGTACTGGAGTAAGTTGTGATGTGGGTTGTGGTTCTACTGATGATTGGACTCTTGAGTCTACAGAAAACGCCAATAATGATAGCTGTGGTACTGGTTGTGGCTGCGCTTAAAAGAAAGTCAGGTACTCAACCTTCAAGCTAATGTAGTGTTATGACTAAATTGGTTTATAATCAGAGTTAAAATGTATAGGAGTAAATATGGCACTCAGTAAAGAAGAAAAAAACAGAGAAGCGATCAATTCTTTTTTAAAGAATAATGACATCGACCACAACACTGCTATGGGTTATGATAATAAGCTTGAAACAAGATATTATGTTGGCGATAGTAGAAAGTTTGCAGAAGAAACCAGAATAGGTTTTAACATTATTGGTACAAGCGATATTAATGTAATTTTTCATGAGATCAATGATATTGAGTTTGAAACAGCATTTAAGATCACAGAACAGATGTTTAGTTATGACGAAGACAATGAGACCTTAATCATTACTGGTGATACTTCTAAAAAGCATAATGATGCGTATAAAATTATTATTAGTAGTATCTATCTGGATCTCTCTTAAAAAATAAAAAGAAGATAGGCCGGATTATTCTACTATCAAAGAAAAGTTAATTCACAAACTACTTGTGCATGATCACTTTTAAGTAAAGAACCATCTTTATTTTCTTGTAGATGCTCATCTAGGACATTATAGTCAGTCACCTCGGCAATTCTATTTTCATTCTTTTTATGAAAATCATTTGAGATAAAAATGTAGTCTAATACATTTCCTTTTCCTAGAAAATAACTCGTAGCCTTTCTTTTTACTTCTTTTGCTTCTGGGTGTGGGTTATATACCTCTGGTGTGTACTCATAACTTGCATCATGTAAGACAAGATTTTCCTTGCTTTTGTCATCATAGTATTTGTGATTTGATAATGCATCAATGGTCAGTGAAAACTCTTTATCATTTAGGTCACACATCAAAACGGTGGGTTGATTTTTATATTTTTGTATATCAAAGAAAAGTGAAGATGCCTCACATAACCTTTGTTTTAAAGATTTAGAATATTTACCTTCCAACGCTTTTGATACCAGTTCCTTTTTATGCTCTAATGTATGGCTCTCATTAAATACGTATTCAAATTCATTAAGTCTATTTGATTTTAAATGACATACATACACTAAAAGTTCTTTTTTGTTAGGAAGTGTTATCGTTGCCTTTATGGGTACTCTGGAAAATTTGAAAAGGTCTTTATCGTCCTTCCCAAAATTGTACTTATCAATGCTAGGTTGATGTACTTCTACTGCTTGTATGTTTGATATTGGGTATTTTGAGGCAATGGCAACGGTAGTCGTAACATATTTATATCTGTTATTGGTACTTAATTTTGCCACATCAACAATTTTAAAATATTTAAAACCTAAGTCTTTAACAAGATGTCTTAAAGCCTTTCTTGAAAATACTTCTTGAAACCCGATGATATCACAATCCATTTTTAGAATTTGATGCTTTATCCATGTCGTTTTTTCAAGCCATTGCCGCTCATTGAATTTATCTTTTTTGGTATACCAAGAGTAAGGAGGCTCTACAAATTGAAAAAGATTAAATGTACCTAGTCTTATTTTCATATGCTGAGTATACCTAAATACTAGTGTGAGGTAACTCTGTAACAGTGACAGATAAGAGATAGCAGTTCAAGTTATAAAACTCTCTTATCTAAAATAAAATCTACTATAACATGTATAAAAGTCTGTATAGTTTGATTGGCATCAACACGGAAGGTTGCCAGCTCTTTATAGGTATTTATACGCTCGGCAAATAACGCCTTAGCCCTAGATTCATCTTGAAGTAAAGGTCGTTTATCGCGTTCCTTTACTGATAAGCGGTTTAGTATAACATCAAAGTCAGCATCTATATAAACAATAAGTGACTTCTCTGGTATAGAACTATGTATAGGCAGTCCACCACCTGTAGCAATCACCTGACCCTTCTGTTGTGTGAGTTCATCAATACATTTTTGTTCAAGACCACGAAAATACGCTTCACCTTTGTTTTCAAAAATCTCAGAAACACTACTCTTTTGCTCCGCTTCAATCATACCATCGACATCTACAAATTTTTTATGTAGTTGCCTTGCAAGAATTTTACCTACAGCAGTTTTACCACTTCCCATAAAGCCTATTAAAACTATGTTATCGTAGACCAATTTGTACCTCTTTTACTATTTTTATAAGTGTGACTATACTGTAATACTCTTTAGCTATAAAGTAAATAGAATTATAGATGTGAAAATAAACTGATATATACACGCCTATCAAGATGATGGGAGCGAGAAGATTAATTCATTATTTCACTATGTGATGACCCCTTAACCCTCCACAGGCTTCGTAATCAAGTATCCACCTACAAGTACAGGGATAATGCCTAATACTTGACGAAGTTCTGGAACTTCATGGAGGTAGAAGTAGGCAAAAGCAAGTGTCATCATAGGGACCAGTCCCAGCATGGCAGAAAGTTTGGTGATGGTTGTACGGTGTAAAGCTTCTATCCACATGATCTTTGAAACGACATAGATCAAAATGCCGATAAACAGTAAAGAAGGCAGAGCCGATACAAAGGCATCGTAACGTACAGCAGGTTCAAATGCCCATGCCATGAGGGCTATAAAAGGTAGACCCACTAAGGTTCTAAAACCTAAAATGGTCTCTGAAGAACAAAATTCACGCGCTCTCTTTTGATAGAGATTGGCAAAAGGTGCAATGGCAGCTGCAATAAGGATAAGTAGATCCCCTTTGTTTAATGTAAGTTCATCAGGAATGAGGATTATGAGCGCTCCCATACCCATAATAAAAGCACCCCAGACATGCAGGGTATGCATTTTCTCATTCCCAAAGACATTGAAGTACAGGTAGGAAAAAAGCAGCTGCAGGAAGATGATCACTGCCATGTTACCTGCTGTCGTGTAGCGCATCCCTATGAAAACAAGAGCAAAGAGCGAAGTGATCCAAAAGCTTGTAAGCAATAGATCTTTGTAAGCTTCTTTGTTCTTAAGCTCTTTAAATCTATCTCGTTTATACATGATAATGATAAAAAAGGCTAAAGCTATGAGAAGAGAGTACATATAGGTATGCAGTGCCCCGATGTAAGACATGGCGACGATAGAGAATATGGGAAACCAAGACTCAAGTATGGCAAGACCGACCATGAGTATTTCACCTTCTCTTTCTTTTGTCATTTTTAGCCTTTGCTTTTTAGTGTATTGTATCTAAAGTCTATTATACGTAATAAAATCATATGTTTTATGGATACCAGGAACCTGAAGAATTTTATGATACATTAGATTTGATAGCAGAGTAAAAAGGTCTTAAAGGCGTCAAACTTACACCTATCTTTCCAAATATTTCGGAAATATAAGTGCCTTTACCAAGTGACTGTACATTTTAGTTATAATTTTTCAGATAAGAATAAAGGATATATCATGATGGATGAATCATTAAATGTTTTGGGTGAACCCCTGGAGCCTTGCAGTTTGAAACCTCTAACCGGCTTTCATAGAGATGGACATTGTAATACAGGCGATCATAATCCTGCGGTACATGCTGTGTGTATCTATGCGACAGAGGAATTTTTGGAATACTCTAAAAAAGTAGGAAATGATCTTTCTACACCTATACCAGAGTACAATTTTGCAGGGGTAAAACCCGGACAAAGCTGGTGTCTTGGCGGTCATAGTTTTGTCAAAGCACATTTGGATGGCAAGGCACCGCATATCTTTATTCATGCGACACATAAAAAAATGCTTGAATTGATCGATCTGGAAACTTTGAAACAATATGCTATAGATCTATAGTCTCCTGTCACATACTCATTTTATGATAATAGATTTGGGAAAAAATATACATATCTCGTACGCTTTGTCTCTCAATGAGAAGAATGACTTTCTGTTTAAAACAAGAGAAGTAAGCGTACGATCTTTAAAGTGACATTTACATAGTTCGCACACAGAGTAGGAAGACTAAATAATAGCCTCTTAGAGGAAGTGTTGCCAGAAATGAATTCGTAGCCCTCTGCGTGCAAAACGTGATAAGTACGTTGGTCTATGCGTGTCACCTGGATTTCCAGATTTTCACTTAGTCGTCGCATTTCTGCGATGCCTCCGTAACTCTTACCAAGTTTGAGACATGAAGACCCATTACTTATCTCCTAAACTCTAGGAGTATTGCCACTGACTAATAGTAACAAAATTGTGTGTACTGTATGTGTAGTTTGGTAGAATTCTTTTTTTGTGCTCTCTATCACACAAATAAGCGAAGATATTTAATCTATAAACAACGCTTGTTCACCTTCTTTTGGCATCCGGCAACTCTCCATCTTTCCAAAGATATTATAACGGTATGTAGCTATAAAGTCATAGATGTAGTCTCTTAGTACTCTTGGAATGAGATAAAACAGATTTGTAACTATCCATATGCCCCCTAATGACCTGAGTATTTTAAGGATGGCAGTAGATTTGTAGTAGAGTGTGCCATCTTCATAGAAAACGATACTGTCTATATTTGGCTTCAAAGTCAATGTCTTTACAAATTCACCTTGCAGGGAGGTATAGTGAAATCGCTTTTGAGTATCTATGCGTATCAGTGTATCTACGGATTTGTTACAGAAACCACAGACACCATCAAAGATGATGACTCTTTGTTTATCTTCAATTTTAAACCAACGTGCATCAAAAGTAAAGAGGTGTATCATAATGACCCCAAGCGTTAAGTCTGGGAAATCAACGATGATCAAGATACCCAGATGCATTGCCATGATCATAAACCATGCTATGATCCGTGTCTTTGAAAAAATGACTAAAAGAGCAAAACCTATCTCAAGAACGAGTGCTGACCAAGTGAGTATTTGTCTAAATAGTTCAGGTGTTGAAAGTAACAGATCACGTATAAAGTAATCTCTAGCTAAAGGGTTATTGAGCAGGTGAGTGATCGCAGAACCGTCTATCCAGCTAGGTGCCATCGCTTTATCAATGCCACTGATGCTGTAGGAAACTCCGATGATGATCCATGCACCCCAGTAAAGTATGGGTGGCATAGTCCATGATTCATCTTCTTTCTCAATACCCCATCCTTCACCTTTTGGGATAAGTGCAAGTGCTAAGAGCAACCAACCAACCATAGGTAGTCCGGGGTTCAGTATGAGGTTATTTTGATGAAAAAGACAAGCCCATCCATACCATAAAAGTAGGGCTGAAGTACGTCTAAAAAAGCCTATGATGATAAAGAAAGAGAGCAGTGCCACAATAGAGACAAAGATAGTCACAGACGTTGTACCATCAAAGAGATAGAGAATGTTTGGAAATGCTCCATAGGTAAGGTTGAAGCTGACATCAGATATCAACCCTGAATTGCTCCATATTTCTGCGGAAACAGGTATGAGGTATAGAAAATGAATCAGCAGGTACAGTCCAAAAATGATTCTAAACATAGCAAACTGATAGGCAGGATAGTAAAGGGTTGAAGAGTTACCTGTCATCTTTTTCTCCTATGGGTAAAACGTAGTTTTTGTTTTCATTTTTTGTTTTACTGTGAAGTTCCAAAGAGGCATTTTTAATATCACCCAAATGAAAGGCTCTGGAGAGTACTCCCGGAGTTATAAACGCATAGTTCAACACTGAACCTACAAGTTCTTTAGGGAGTATTGGCCCATAAGAGATGGCTGCTCCCAGTACATTTCTATAGTTATATGGTTTGTCTAGCTGTGCATAGAGTTCTGGGGTTATTTTGATACGTTCTTCTTTGTGGTCTTTTTCATAAACCAAAGTAAAATCCAATGCAAAAGTTTCCAAAAAACCTTTTTGCTGGGTAAAGACGATGGGCAGTGGTGAAGCGACTGTAATGAGTCCCAAGTTCTTGATGCTTTTGTTACCCGTGATATGTCCCAAAGCCTGCAGTAACCCTATACCTACAAGTAGGATAGAAAGTATCTTTAGTTTCATTTTTTACCTTTTTTGTAAGCGTTATTTACATTTTTAAATCCCAGGATCTTGATAAACTCTCTCTCTCTTTCGTATCACAAAATCCACAGGCATCTTCTACTCTTTCTTTAGGATTCTCATAGGTACCAAATAACATATCCCACAAAGGCAGGTCTGAAAAATTATTGTAGTGTACCCCTTCTTTATGGTGTATCTTATGCATTTCAGGACGCTGAAAAATGTATCCCACCCAGTGAGGTGTTCTAATGTTCATATGGTAGACGTATTCTCCTATGGAGCTGTATAGTATCGTCCATGCCACTGCTTCCACATTAAGCCCTAGAAGCAAATAAGAGATGCTCCCCATCAGTAAAGAGTTCGGCATGATCTCAAGGGGGTGTTTATAAAAAGATGTGATCGTCTCCAACCTCGATGCACTGTGGTGAAGCTGATGAAACAGTACCCACAGCACATAAGAGTCATGACGCACCCTGTGCCACCAGTAAAACACAAAAGTAATGACCAGATACGCCATAAATCCCAAGACAAAATCAGGATAGCCGTCTATGACATAGGCTTGATGTGTCTTGAACCACACATCCCAAGTAACCATCCCCAAAATGACGATCCCAAACTGCATAAGATTGATCACAACCACTCTGGACCACCAACCTTTCACTAAAGGCAAGACTCTATCAGGAAAGATACGTTCTAAAATAATTAAGCTAAGACCTATTGCTATGATAACTGTAAGCATTTGCATTTTGTCATCCTTTATTGTGCTTCACTAAGCTCTTTTGCCAATCTTTTAGCCCCTTTAAAATCAGCCTTTCCGGTTCCAAGTTTAGGCAATTCATCCACTTTGAAGTACTCTGATGGCACAAAAAGAGGGTTCATTTCAATGTTTTTGATCTTCTCTTTTAACTCGTCTAATTCTATCTCTCCCTCAAGTAAAAGCACAAGCTTCTCGCCTTTTTTAGCATCAGGCAGGGCAGCAATGGCTATTTGGTCGTTTTCTCTCAGTACCTTGGCTATTTCACCCTCGACAAGCCCCAGACTTACCATCTCTCCGGCTACTTTGGCAAAACGGCTGTAGCGGTCGACGATGGTGAGGAAACCATCTTCATCTAAACGACCTTTGTCTCCTGTGACATACCAGCGTATACCGTCTATCTCTTTGATGACGGAGTCTGTTTTTTCAGGGTCACCGATATAGCCTTTCATGATCTGTGTTCCACCGATGAGTATCATGCCTTCTTCACCCGTTTTGAGTGTTTCAAAACTCTCAGGATCTACGATACGAAATGTGGAACCAGGCAGTGGCAGACCAACAGTACCTATTTTTTGACCGACCTGTGGTTTCCATGAGTCCAGCATGAGTACATCAGGCATATTGACTGAAGCTACCGGTGTGGTCTCTGTCGCACCATACCCTTCATAGATGTCAAGTCCAAACTTCTTTTTAAACTCATCACGTATCTCATTAGGCAGTTTCTCTGCACCGGCAACTACCATACGTATATTTTTGAACATGAGTGGTGTAAGTTTCCGGTTTCTCGTGTAGAGTCTAAGGAATGTGGCCGTTGCCAACAGGATGGTCGCTTCATATTTTGCTGCCATTTTCCCTATGCCAAAACCATCCGTAGGGTCAGGATGTGATGCGACCGGTATACCTTCAATCAGTGGTAACAGTGTAGTGACCGTCAAACCAAAAGAGTGGAAGATAGGCAGTGTTCCAAGCATCACATCGCTATCTGTAGGATTCAGCAGGGTCGCTGTCTGCTTGATGTTCCCCATGATGTTTCTGTGGCTTAACGCTATACCTTTTGGTGTACCTTCAGACCCTGATGAAAAGAGAATAGCTGCTGTATCATCAAGCTCTGCATTTTTTATAAACAGTGGACTGAGTAGCCATGCCGGTAAAGTTTTAACCACTATCCACATAAGAAGACTTTGTGTTTTGTTTATATGCTCTTTGATATCTTCAAGATAGATGACTTCTATATTTTTAAGTACTTCTGTCATATCAAAGCCTTTGGCTTTAAGTTTGGTGATAAACTGTTTTGAAGCTACTATTTTTGTAATATCGGCGATTTTAAGTGCATGAAGCAGACTCTCTTGACCTGCCGAGTAATTGAGGTTTACGATTGTTTTGCCCAGTGAAAGCAGTGCCATATTTCCCATGGAACCACCTGCAGAAGTTGGTAGAAGTACACCTATATTTTGTGAGCCTTTTAGTTTTGATCTTAGTGAAGATGCCATCATAAGCGTAGCTGTAATGAATCTCTCTCCACTTAACTCTATACCTGTAGAATCTGCCATACAGAGTTTTGAACCGACATTTTTAGCTGAGCGTATCCATGCTTTTTGCAATACCGGTAAAGACTCTGCATAGTGCTTCCAGCTTTGTACAGAGAGATCAAATACGGATTTTTTTACTTCTGAAGCAGTAGAGTGAATATCTATAGCCTCTGCAAAACTCACAGAGATGTCTTTACTCTTGTTACGTTTCATCTTGTTTGATGCGTAAGAGAAGTTGTCTTCCCAAAGTCCCCTAAGATAAAAAGGTATGATCACTGCATCTTCTACCTCTTTGGTTGCCATTTCAAACCCTCTTTGAAATGTACTTAAGTGTCCGTTACGCGAGAGGTGGCCTTCCGGAAAAAGTGCTACTGTTTCACCACGGTTTAGTGCTTCCGTTACTTTAACAAGAGCACTCTTACTTCCTCTGCTGGAGATAGGTATCACCCCAAAAAATTTCAAAAAAGGTTTGAGGTACCACTTTTCATAGTAAGATCTTTCCATGACAAAACGTATCTGTTTTGGGTATGCCATCTGTAAGACAGCCCAGTCTAAAAATGATATGTGGTTACCTAAAAGAAGTATGCCTTTATCTACTTTTATATGGTTAAGACCATCAACATGTAAAGTGTACTTAAATCCTATGATCATACGGACCATATAGCGTATGAGTGACTGTGGCAGTTTGATAAAAGTGTATACCATACCTATGAAAGCGATAGTAGATATGATGTAAAACAGTCCTATGGCAGAGAACTGAAAGTATCCAAAAATAGCAGTCAAAATGAGAAACAGGAACATACTCACATTTTGCATAAAGTTATTACCTGCGAGGACCTTACCCAGTATTTTGTGAGGTGATGAGAACTGGATCATGGCATTGAGAGGAACGATAAAAAGTCCTGAAAAGAAACCAAAAGACAAAAGTGCTGTACCTAACGCCCATAAAGAAGTAAGAGATGGAATCATATAGAGTGCAAGGGCTACACCCAGACTACCAAGAGGTATGATGCCTGTTTCTATGTAATTTTTACTCACTCGTCCTGCAAAGATAGAACCTAGTATCATACCTATACCGGCTAGTGCCAATAAACTTTGTGCAGTGACCGTATTGGTGATGCCTAGTGTGCTTTTCAGATATTCTCCAAATATGGCTAAAACCACTTGTGATACTCCCCAAAGTATAGAAAGACCGATAATACTTAACCAGATCGTTCTATGTTGTTTGATGAGAGAAAGGTTCTGTTTCAAATAAGAGAGGTTCTTATACTCTTTGGGCTCAAATGTCATACTTTCATCTATATCAACAGCTTTGAACTTACGTACCAGTCGTCTAGCCAAAAGATACTCTACTGTACTTGCACCTATAAGTAAGTACCCTACAGGTGCAATGTATCTGAGTATCTCCGAAGGTATAATGCTGGCATCCTGAAGTAAACGTTCAAAGAAAATAGAATAGATGACTGCTCCGGCAAGGATAGAAGAGATTGTAACAGCTTGTACTACTGCATTTGCCTCAGACAGATGTTCATTGCCTGTCATCTCTTTGATAAGTCCATATTTTGCCGGGGAATAGATGGCACTTTGTGCTGCTAAAATAAAAGTTAAAATAAAGGCTATCCAAAACCAACCCATATAATAAGAGAGAAGTATCAGTGTAGTAATACCGATCGCTGCCATTGATGCATACTCTATCACTTTTGTTTTCGGATATTTGTCAGCTATAAATCCTGCCGGGGAGAAGAGAAAGATAAAAGGCAGAAGGATCAAAGCATTGACTATGGCAGTGAGTATGATGAGTTCCGGACCTTCATACGCTTTAAAAATGGTGTTTTGCAAGATGATCTTGTGTCCCAAGTCTGTCATTGCATTGAGTAGTACGATCAGAATATAGGGTGTAAATCCGGCTATTTTAAAAAGTGATAGCATTTGTTTCCCTTGTTACATTTTGTCGGCGAGCTTGAATACTATATTTTAGTAGAATTCTTCTGTACATTCCGTTACACATGTAAGTTCATAGACCCATTGGTGCAAGTCAAGCATATCTTTATAGATCTTAAAGTTTTTGTCTATGATAGCTTCAGAGTGAAATGTTTCATCGGGTGGGAATGTCGTATAGACATACATCGCACCATAGAGGTAGAGGTAGGCATAGGTGTCATTTTTATCCAGGCCTACAGGATAACGTTTGAATTGGGGCTCAGGTACCGTATAGCCTTTTCTTTTGAGTGCTTCCAAGATGTGATGCAAACTTTCTCTCTTTGCATCATTTTTGATGTATTCTCTGTAGGTAGCTAGTAGTGGCGGCTTGAAATTACGTATACCCGCAGCGACAAAGACTTCAAAAGGATCATAGTGCATATAAAAAGAACTGCTTTGCATACGGTGCGTTGCACCCTGCCAAAATATGATACCGATACGTTCTTTGATCGGGTCAAGTCTGTGAAATCTGGCATCACGATAGATACGAAAGAGGGATTTGTTTATTTTGGGTATGGCGTGAATAGTCGGTACAAGTATCTGTAAATGTTCACCCATCTCTTCCACATAGGCTTTATTGGGTGATACGATATACTTTTCATACGCTTCTTTATGATCATCAAGCCACTCTTTGGAATTGTTGATGATGATGTTATCGAGGAAGGCAAGTCCCTCTTTGGGAAATCCGGTAAAAGACATCATATCCCTTTCACTTTTTGCCAGATCAAGCCTAAGATCTCATGAAATACGATACGAGACTTTACCAGTGCTTCAGAAGAAAAGAATTTGCTATAGTTTAAGTGCTGTATGCTTGCCAAATGGTTCGTTGGTGCAGGGATCGGGTGCAATCCCTCATTTTTGAAAAAGTACATTGCTCTTGTCATATGAGATGCTGAGGTGACTAAGATAAATGGTTTATTACCCAGTAATGCTTTTGCAGCTATGGCCTCTTCTTCTGTATCTCTTGGTGCTGGACGAAGTATGATCTGTTCTTTTTTTACACCTAAAGCCAAAGCTAATTTCTCTTGCATCACCGCATGGGTTGTAGGATCGAATAATCCGCTGTACCCTGAAACAATGATACTGGCTTCTTCGTGCAGTTGATGGTAAAGGCGTATGCCTTCAGTTAACCGAACAACAGAGGCTTCAAAGATCTGAGAGGTAATGGGAAAACTTTCATCCGTATGATGCCCCCCACCTAGAACATAGATATATTTGACATTCTCAGGTGCATGGTGAAGTGTCGCATTTTTCGACTCAATACTATGTAAGAGTGTATTGGCAACAGGTGGATAAGAAAAGAAAAATAACCATAAAACACTCAATATAAGCATGAACTTTGCTGGTTTAGTTTTGTTTCTGTAGAGTAATACTAATGCTAAAACGATGAAAAACACCCCAAGTGGAAGGGGCATTAAAAACATAGAGATAAATTTTTTGAGTAAAAAATCCATTATTTACTCTACGATCCTTGTTTCATCTGCTCCAAGTTCCATGACTTTCCAAGGCAACCCTTGCTTGTTCATCTCCTCCATAAATGGATCAGGGTCAAGCTCTTCCATGTTGAAGACGCCTTTACCATGCCATTTACCTTCGAGCATCAGTTTCGCTCCAATCATGGCAGGTACACCCGTCGTATAACTGACACCTTGGCTCATCACTTCTGCATAACATTTTTCATGATCACTGACTTGATAAATGTAGATGGTTCTCTCTTTACCGTCTTTGATACCTTTTGCAAAGATTCCGATGTTCGTTTTACCTTTTGTACGTGGTCCCAGACTAGCAGGATCTGGAAGCAGGGTAGCAAGGAATTCCATAGGGACGATCTTCATCCCTTTATGTTCTACTTCCTCGATGCCAAGCATGCCCACATTTTCAAGACATTTCATATGTGTCAGATAACTCTCTCCAAATGTCATAAAAAATCTGATACGTTTTAGCCCTTTGATATGTTTCACCAAAGACTCCATCTCTTCATGGTAAAGCAGGTAGCTGTCTTTTGGCCCCACTTCAGGATAGTCCCATACCTGTTTTATCTCCATCGGTTCTGTCTCTATCCACTCTCCATTTTCCCAGTATCGACCTTTCGCAGAGACTTCACGAAGATTGATCTCCGGGTTGAAATTGGTAGCAAAAGGATACCCATGGTCCCCTGCATTACAGTCGAGGATGTCAATAGTATGTATTTCATCAAAGTAGTGTTTCTGTGCATAGGCACAAAATACATTCGTCGCTCCAGGGTCAAAACCGGACCCAAGTAAGCCCATGATGTTCGCTTTTCTAAACTCTTCATATCTGGCCCATTGTTCTTTGTACTCAAATTTCGCTGTGTCAGGGTGTTCGTAGTTGGCTGTATCGAGGTAATCTACCTGCATCTCTTCACAGGCATCCATGATGGTAAGATCCTGATAAGGAAGTGCCACATTGATGACAATACTTGCACCGATAGCAGCAATGAGTTCTTTAAGTTCAGGTATGGAATCTGCATCTACTGTTCGTGTCTGTATCTGAACACCTGTTTTTTCTTTTACATTTGCGGCGATTGCATCACACTTACTGAGCGTACGACTTGCCAGCGTGATATCTCCAAATGTATCAGCATTCATTGCACACTTAAAAGCAACAACATTTCCGACACCACCGGCACCGATGATAAGGGTTTGTTTAGACATGGGAACTCCTAGTAAAGTTATAGGGTTATTTTATCACAAATAGTAGTGATTTATAACATAGCTTAGCCCGAATAACAAAGGCATAAATAAAAGTGTACTAAGCAAGATAAGCGAAGTGACATCTTTAGGTCTGCAATTATATAACGAAGCCAGATTGATGTTGGCAACTGCCAGAGGTACCATCATTTCCATAAAGATCACACCTTGTACAAAAAGAGAAAGGTTTGTAAAAGAGAGTATGAGGGCAGTAGCCAACGGCACAATGACAAACTTTTGGCTTATGGTCCCTATAAAAAGCTTGGGATGCAGCTCTTTTATACATATACCCTGCAGGAACGTTCCCAGTAAAAAAAGTTGCAAGACGATACCGGCATAGGCACCCATTTTGAAAAATTCAATGATCTCTGTACTTAGAGGTACCTCATAAATATTGATGAGTATCGCTACAATCGAAGCTGGGATAATAGGAATTCTGATGATGTTCAAGAGTGACTCTTTGATACTGAACGAACCTCGAGAATAGATGTAGACACCGATGATATAAACGACAAATACATTGGCTATATTGATAAGGGTCGTGTAGATGACAGAGGCTTCTCCAAAGAGGGCGATACCCAAGGGGATACCTATGTTTCCTGTGTTCCCTACAAATCCGGCAATGGAAAATATGGCCCTCTCTTTGGGATCATTGAAAAGTGCCTTTCCCAGTAGGATGGTTGGAAAGAGCAGGAGAAGGATAATGGCAAGATAGATGAGTGGGACATAAAGGTGCTCACTATTCAGTCTGGCTGTACTAAAACCCCAGATGGTCACAAAGGGTTGCAAAAAGTAGACAGACATCAGGGTCAGTGTTTTTGGATTCATCTCTTCTTTAAAGATCCGTTTGGCCATATAGCCTAAAAGTATAAAGACATAGACAAAGAGAATGCTCAATAGTGTTTCAATCATGAGAAGGATTATAACTTATTTTGGGTATGATTCATTAATAAACTATTTAGGATTTTTTATGGATTTTTCTTCTTTAGAGACTTGGGGTTACTTTGCCATAGCCTTTTTTGCATTTGGCGGTTCACTCTTTATTGTTGCGGCAGCTGGTGTGTTTTCATTTATGGGTAACATGGATCTGACTACTGCCTTGGCAGTTGCAACCGTATCAAACTTTTTAGGAGATATCTTTCTTTTTTATCTGGGGAAATACCAGAAAAAAGAGATACAGCCTTACTTCGCAAAACATAAACGTAAAATAGCCCTTGCCACGCTCATCATGCGTAAGTACGGGGTATTGGCCATCTTTATACAGAAGTTTCTCTATGGTATCAAAACCCTTGTACCACTCTCTATGGCACTTGCCAAATATGACTTTAAAAAGTTTGCTTTTTATAATGTATTTGCCTCTATTGTATTCGTCTTGACGATAGGACTGAGTGCGTATTATTCAAGTGAGTTTATCATTGCAGTGTTTACGTATATCAAGATACATCCATGGATAGCACCGGTGATCTTGTTTAGTATTATAGGTGCAGTATGGTTTGTTATGGAAAATATGACTAAAAAGAAAAAGTAGTTTAAAGTGAATTTAGACCAAGATATTTTCTTGGTCTAAAGTGTAAAAAGAGTCTTACTTTTTACTCTGTACAAACTTTTCAATACGTCTGATACCCTCACGGATCGTTGTGATATCTGTAGCAAATGAGAATCTAAAGTAACCTTCTGATCCGAAACCTATACCAGGAACAACAGCAACACCCGTAGACTGAAGCAGTTCTTTACAGAATTCTATAGAATCATTCGAGACATCTTTGATATTGACGAAGAGATAAAATGCACCTTGCGGTTTAAGTACAGAAAGACCGTCAATGTCGTTAAAGAGGTTTACTGCCTCTTCCGCTCTTCCTTCAAACGCTCTTCTCATCTGTTCTATTTCACTGTCGACTTCACCAAGCAGTGCAGGTATAGCCGCTTTCTGGGTAATGGAATTGATGTTTGATGTACTTTGGCTTTGTAGCTTGTTCATCGCAGCAATGAGTTCTTTGTTCGGTGTTGCCAAGTATCCAAAACGCCATCCTGTCATCGCTACAGATTTGCTGAGACCATTCACAGTGACAGTCCTTTGGAACATATCTTCACTGATACTTGCCGCGGCTACAAAGTCAATGTCATAAACAAGCTTCTCATACATTTCATCACTGACCACCATGATATCTGTACCTTTAAGTACGGCTGCCAGTGCTTCAAGTTCCTCTTTAGAATAGACTGAACCAGTCGGATTTGACGGTGATGTCAAGATAACCATTTTTGTTTTAGGCGTAATGGCAGCTTTGAGCTGTTCAGCAGTCATTTTGAATCCACTGATCTCATCTGTCTCTATGATGACGGGTATAGCACTTGCATATTTAACCAATTCAGGATACGTGACCCAATATGGAGAAGGAATGATAACCTCGTCACCTTCATTCAGTACCGCTTGAAAAAGATTAAAAAGAGACTGTTTTGCACCATTACTGACGATGATGTCTGAAGGTGCGTAGTCAAGGTTATTGTCTCTTTTTAGTTTTGCCGATACAGCTTCTAGAAGCGCTGGTATACCTGGTACTGCCGTGTATTGCGTAAACCCTTCGTTGATCGCTTTGATAGCCTCATCTTTGATACGTTGCGGTGTACCAAAATCCGGTTCACCAGCAGAGAAAGAAAGAATATCTTTTCCTTGTGCTTTTAAATCACGAGCAAGTGAAGAGATGGCTATAGTAAGAGATGGAGAGAGTGTTTGGATACGATCTGAAAGCATGTAAAAACCTTTGATTATAAATTGGCTAATTGTATCGAAAAATGCGTTAAAAACCGCAACATATATGTCTAATCCATAGAGTGGATAAAGTTATCATAAAGCTTCTCAAGTTCATGGTCTTTTTCTTTAATATGCGCATTGTCCCCGGTTTCAATGGCAGTTTCAAGTACAGCAAGACGTTTGAGAAGATACTCAAATATCTCTTTGTTGACATCAGGGATTTTATTGTGACTGAGCGGGGTGTTATCATATCCACGTTTAAGGACACGTGCAGGGATGCCTACAGCCGTTGAATCGGCAGGTACATTTTTCACCACCACCGAGTTGGCACCGACTTTGGAGTTACTCCCTACGGTAATGTTCCCCAGTACTTTAGCCCCTGCACCGATCACGGCACCATTTTCTACGGTCGGGTGTCTTTTCCCTTTTGTAAGACTGACTCCACCAAGAGTGACCTGCTGATAGATAATAACATCATCACCGATGATCGCCGTTTCACCGATAACCACTCCCACACCATGGTCAATGAAAACCCTGCGGCCAATGGTTGCAGCGGGATGTATATCTATCACCGTTAAAAACTGTCCGACTGCAGAAATGAGTCGTGGAAGAAATCTTAGTCCTTTTTGGTAAAGCGAGTGTGCCAAACGATGAAACAGTAGTGCCCATAATCCAGGGTAGTTAAAAAAGAGTTCAAAAGTAGAGTGCAGGGCAGGATCATTTCTTTTTACATTAAGAAAATCTTCTTTGATAAGACTAAATGGGTTCAATACTAACGCTCCTCGTCAATGGCTTGTATGGTCTTAAGATAGCTGTTTTCACTTAAATAAAGGTAAAGCTTCCCTAAAAGTTCACGTTTTTCTTCATGGCCGAGATGTTCAGATTCTTCTATATGATATTTGAGTGTTTTATCCATAAGATACGTATCATAATCCAAATCATCTAAAATATCCATAATGTTTTGTGCTTCGATCAGATTATCTATAGTATGTTTTCCTTCTTCATCAAAATGGATCACTACTTCAGTAGGGTGTGTAAAGAGGTTATGTTTCATGCCCAAGACCTCTTGATATGCTCCTGTAAGGAAAAAGGCTAAAAAGTACTCTTCTGTATCCACATCGATATCATGCAGGTAGAGTGGGAATTCACGATTAAAACCTATTTCTCCATCACTGTCGCAGGTGATATCCCAAATGCTTGCAGGGTTGGTAGGTTTGGTATCCAGGCGATCTAAAGGCATAATTGGAAAGTGTTGTGCCAGACCCCAAAAGTCAGGCAGTGACTGGAACGCTGAGAAATTGACAAGGTATTTTTCCTGTATACGGTCTTGCAGTTTTTTGAGTTCATCACTGTCTTCATCTTTGAGTAAGGCGATAGATTTTTTGATGATAAGGTTGACAAGTATCTCTGTATTTGAACGGTCTTCAAGGTCAATGTATCCTAGATCAAAGAGCGTGAGAAGGCTTTCCATATGATCAAGTGCATCATGCAGGTATTCTCTGGCCCGTTCACGGCTTAAAGAGTTAAAAAGATCATAAAGTTCTTCTACCAGCGGAGGGTTAACCTCTTTAAGACGCAGTCCTTTCTCTGTATACTCTTGGGAGAAGAGTTCAAGTACCGGTGCAATAAGCACAGAGTGGGAAGCGGCGACATATCGTCCCGATTCGGTAAAGATATCCGGCTCCTCTACACCTTTTCTTTTGGAAATATCCTGCATAAGAAAAACCACATCATTAGCAAACTCACGTAGAGAATAGTTTCTTTCTTGTTTATCTTCATGTTGGCTGTATTCAACAGCAAGGCCTCCACCAATGTTGATCGCTCCAAGTGCATCAGCCCCACGGTTTTTGAGATCTGCATAAATGTTTCCGGCTTCTCTCAACGCTTTTTTAAGTGGAGCGATGTCTCCCATCTGTGAACCTATATGAAAGTGGATCATCCAGAGGTAGTGTAGTAGATCATGTTTCTTTAGCATTTCATAGGCTTCAAGAAGCTCGGTGGAAGTAAGCCCGAATTTAGAACCGTAGCCTCCACTTTTTGCCCAGATACCTATACCTGAACTGTGTAGGCGTATACGTACCCCTATCTTAGGTGCAATAGGTGTCTCCGCTCCGGTATTAAATTCATCATTCACCTGGATGATCGTCTCTAACTCTGTCAAACCTTCTATGGTGACTGTGATGTTGTGTCCCATCTTTGCTGCGATGAAACAGAGTGATATCATCTCTTTGTCTTTAAAACCATTGACTGTAATAGGTGCGCCCAGAGGCGTTTTCGTCATCGCAATGATCAGTTCGGCTTTACTTCCTGCTTCAAGGCCATAGTTGTAATTTTTAGAAACATCCATAAGAGCATGCACAAAATTCGGAAATTGATTGACCTTTAGGGGAAAAACAGCTTGAAAATTCCCTTTGTATTTAAATTCCTCTTTGGCTTTTTCAAAAGTGTTAAAGAGTGTAGAGATCTGTTTTTCTAAGAGATGAGGGAAACGAAGAAGCAAAGGCCCTTTATAGCCTTTTTCACGTATCTCCTGTGTGATCGAGAGCAATGATGGTTTAGACGCATGATTGATATTGATAGTCTCACCCTGAATGATAAAGTTTTCATCACCCCAAATGTCTAAACCAAAATTTTTCATAATAGTACCTTGCTGTTTAATTATGATAATTATAGCCAAACTTAATCTAATCTTACCTATAATATTTCTTATGATGAAACAGTTCTTAACCTATGAAGCAGATCAACATCACCTTAAGCTTATCTCTACAGGAGAATGGATGCTTGGCACTGTGCTTCAAATAGAAAAGGAACTGCTCCAAATTCCTATTGATAAAAAGATCGTGTGGGATGTTTCAGGTATCAGTGATTTTGACAGTGCAGGGGTACTGCTTTTTATAGAATACTATAAACGATTTCAAAATGAAACTGATGTGGAGATCGTAGGTTATACAGAGAATCAAAAAGATATGTATACGCTTCTGAATAGAAATATCCCGGAGAATGAACTTCCTAGAAAAAAAGGTATGTTTGAAAACCTGGGTAAAAGAACTTATGAGATATTGGATGATATCAAGAGTTTCATTACCTTTTTAGGACATCTCTTTTATGCGATGTTTCATACCTTTGTAAAACCTAAAGATATACGTTTTAAAGAAACCATCTATCATATTCATCAATCAGGGTTTAATGCCATTATTATCATAGCCTTAACGTCATTTTTAGTCGGGATGGTTATTTCCTATCAGGGCTCAGTTCAGTTAGCCAAATTCGGTGCAGATATTTTCATCGTAGATACGGTCGCGATATCCATTACCAGGGAGTTGGGACCTATGATCACTGCTATTGTGATTGCAGGACGTAGTGGTTCTGCCTATACTGCTGAAATAGGGGCCATGAAAATTACAGAAGAGATAGCCGCCATGCGTACTATGGGTTTTGACCCTTATACTTTTTTGGTACTTCCGCGTATCTTTGCTTTAATGGTTGCCCTCCCATTGTTGATCTTCTTTGCTGATCTGATAGGTATTTTGGGTGGTATGGTCGCTGCGAGTATGCAATTGGATATTTCTATGGGATTGTTTACCCAAAGACTTTATGAAGTGTTGGAAGTGAAACATTATTTACTGGGTATGATGAAGGGACCGGTTTTTGCATTTCTCATTGCTGCTGTAGGGTGTTTTAGAGGATTCCAAGTCTCTTACAGTACAGAGAGTGTAGGGCTTCATACGACAGCGTCAGTGGTGAATTCCATCTTTTTGGTGATTGCTTTTGATGCACTATTCTCAGTGATATTTACGGAGCTTGGATTATGAATACGGTCATTCAAGTGAAAGATGTCATAACACGATTTGGTGAAAGAACGATTCATGATGGGGTGAGTCTTCATATTGATGAAAATGAGATCTATGCTATTCTGGGTGAAAGCGGTTCAGGAAAATCAGTACTCATGAAAGAGATGATCATGCTCCTTGAACCGAGTGCAGGGGAAATAACTGTTTTGGATAAATCCTTAAGCAGTATAAGTTTTAAATATGCACAGGCCTTACGCAGTGACTGGGGTGTACTTTTCCAGTTTGGCGCACTGTACTCTTCTTTGACGATCGCAGAAAATATAGAAGTGCAGCTGAAGGAGTATACCGACCTTTCGAAAGTGATGAGAGATGGATTGGTACAATCCAAGTTGGCACTGGTAGGATTAGAACCCCATGTGGGTAGTTTGTATCCTTCCGAGCTCAGTGGAGGGATGGTAAAACGTGCAGCGCTTGCAAGAGCATTGGCAATGGAGCCCAAGCTCCTTTTTTTAGATGAACCTACATCGGGATTAGATCCCATAGGCGCACGAAATTTTGATGCACTTATTGTGGAATTACGTGATCTGTTAGGTATCACTGTCGTCATGATCACGCATGATCTTGAGAGTATTTTCAGTATTGTAGACAGGATGGCCGTTTTGGCAGATAAACATGTGGTTGCACAGGGGTCATTGGAAAATGTGTTACAATCACAACATCCCTTTGTAGAAAAATTCTTTAAGAATGAGTACACAAAAGAGAGATTTAAGGACAAGGTAAAAGATGTATAGCAGAGTCAATTATACCATTGTGGGAATCTTCGTAGTGCTTTTTGGTGCAGGTATGGTATGGTTTGCTTTTTGGCTTGCTAAATATGATCTGCAAGAAGAATTTGATACCTATAAACTTGAGATGCATGAGTCTGTTTCAGGCCTTTCCATAGACTCTAATGTAAAATTACGTGGTGTAGATATCGGCAGTGTCAGTGCTATACGCATTAATCCTCAAGATATAGAAAAAGTTGAAATATTCGTCAAAATAAAAAAAGGCATACCTATTAAAGAAGATATGGTAGCATATACAGCCATGTTTGGTGTTACGGGACTTTTGTCTATAGAGATCGATGGCGGTACAAATGCAGCTAAAACCTTAGAGCCTACAGAAGACTATATCCCGCTTATTAAGACAAAACCTTCCTTCCTTACAAAGTTAACAGGTGACATTGGTGGAGCGAGCGGAAGAATTGAAGCGCTTTTACTGCAGAGTCAAAAACTGCTTTCAGATCATAATATTGAAACGTTGGGAGATATTCTTGGTAATATAGAACAAATGACAGCCAGAGGTGAAGAGGTGGAAGAAAAAGTGATACTCTCTCTTGATGAATTCAGAGTATCTTTGGCAAATATGAATAGAGATTTCAAACAGATACAACAAGATTTTGCAGAGATCAAAGAAGTGACTGTGCCTACCATCGATAAATTGATGGAAACAAGTAAGAATTTCAATCGTGTGACACTCAAAGTTGAGAATACTATAAACAGAGGAGATTATAATCTAAAACAGATTTTTGAACCTATGCTCATAGAGATACGCATACTGACCAATCAGCTTACTGCCATGTCAAGACAACTCGAACAAAATCCTAGTGAGTTGCTTTTTAAATCCAGAAAATCAAGAAAAGGACCGGGGGAATGAGAAATAGTACACTTCCGTTTATAGTAACTATGATGATAGCAGCAGGATTGATAGGATGCAGTAAAGCACCTGTGATCAACGTATATAGTCTCAATATTCCTCAGGTCCAAACAGAGACTGCCCGTGCGTATAAAGATAAAAGTATCAAAGTGACTTTCCCTCAAAGTATCAAAGAACCGTTGTCTGAAAAAATGCTGTTTTCCTATACAACAAATGATAGAGGAACATACCAAAATTCTCAATGGTCCAATCATATGAGTAGAATTCTGCAAGGTACCTTCATTGAGGTTTTAGATAACAGCAGGCTCTTTAAAGTCGTACTCTCAGATATGTCAACTCTTGAAGAAAACTATAGATTGGAAAGTAATATTTTTGATTTTGAACATCAAGTGCGAGGCAGAGTCTCTTATGCTGTGGTCTCCATACAATTTACTCTCATCAATGCAGATACGGGAAGACTGGTGAAAAGTAAAAGATTTTCTTACCAAGAGCCTACACCAACGACAGATGCGAAAGGCTATGCGCTTGCAACCAATAAAGCGATCATTCAACTCAGTCAAGATCTGTTGGAATGGCTTAAATAAAATTGATACACCTCATGTATTAAATTGAGCGCAGAAGTAAAAAATTTCAATAATATCAAGATATTTGATTAAAAAACACTTTTTATGCAGTAAAATTTGTTTATTTAAGTTAATACGTATTAATATTTATAATATTAATTATTTGATTGTATTCAAACAAAGGAAAAATAGATGAAAAAAGCATTAGTGGCAGCTGCACTTTCAGCACACATGACAACACAACTTTTTGCCGGAGGAGATTTCGCTCCTGTTAAGGTACATGAACCAGTTTTAGAAGAAGTCGAGCAAGCACATGGACATCATGAAGAGTCAAAGTTTTATGTTGTAGTTGCCGGTATGATGCTACTGGGTGATGAGATCCAACATGGTGAGGCACTCCTAGATGGCAATGATGAGTATGGCTACGGTTTTGGTATCGATGTAGGATACAGACTTGGGAATGGATTTGCACTTGAGTATGACTATACCTATGGAAAGAATACGGTGTATGAGATTACAGCGCATGAAGAAGTAGAAGCTACATCAACATACCATACATCAGCATTAGACATTGTATACACGTATGAAGCGACACATAATCTGGGTATTTTTGGGAAAGTAGGATATGAGTTCGAGTGGGAAGAGATCTCAGAACTTGACATCAGTGAGAGAGAAAATGATTTTGTATTTGGAGCAGGTATTGAATATGCACTCAATGAAAAGTATAAATTACTAGCTGAGTATGAACATTCATTGATAGAAGGACCACATGGTGACGCTATCCTTGCAGGTATAATGTATAACTTCTAAGTTGTAAAAATTAATACGAAACCTATTAGGTTTCGTATCATCATTTAGAGTTCATTGATAGCAATGACTCGCTCTTCTTTAGTTTCAAGATCTTTTATCCATACAGTTCCATTTTTCAGTTCATCTTCTCCGATGAGAACAGCATATTTTGCATTGGATCGGTCTACACCTTTCATATGGCTTTTAAAACCTTTGGAGCTGTACTCAACTGTTACTTTATCCGTAAGACGTTTTTTTGTTGCAAGTTTGAGCAGTGATGGGATAGCATCTGGAGTCATCGCACCCATATAGTAACCCTCAGCCTCTTTTTCAGGCATTTTCACAAGTTCCATAATACGCTCGATACCTAGAGCAAATCCTACTGCAGGAGTCGGTTTTCCATCTAGGAACTCAACAAGCCTGTCATAACGTCCGCCACCTGCGATAGCACTTTGTGCACCGATCTCACTGCTTACAAATTCAAATGCTGTTTTTGAGTAGTAGTCCAAACCTCTTACAAGGTTGTCATTAACTGTGTATTTAATACCTTCTTGATCCAGCAGCTCTTTAAGCTTTTTAAAGTCCGGGTCACACTCTTCACAAAGGTAGTCTTTAAGTTTAGGAGACTCTACAAGCAATGTTTGACATGTATCATTTTTACAGTCAAGTACACGGATAGGGTTGGTTCCTATTCTTCTGTTACAATCTTCACAAAGTTCCTCTTTGATTTCAGTGAAAGAGCTAACCAGTGTCTCTTTATACTTTGGCATACATATTTTACAACCGAGTGAGTTGATCTGTAGTTCATAGCCGATCCCGAGTGTATCAAAGATCTGTGCGATCATCGAAATGATCATAAAATCTTCATAGACAGATGCTTCGCCAAAACTTTCACATCCAAACTGGTGAAACTCTCTGAGTCTTCCTTTTTGCGGTTTTTCATAACGGAACATCGGTCCATAGTAGTAGAACTTTTGTTTGACCGGTTGGCGGTCAAGTTTTGCAGAGATAAAGGCACGCACCACACCTGCTGTGCCTTCAGGACGCATACAGACATCATTTTCACCTTTATCGATGAACTGGTACATCTCCTTCCCTACAATATCAGAGCTTTCTCCTACCGAACGTTTAAAGAGTGCGGTCTCTTCAAGAATAGGCGTTTCGATATATCCATAACCGTAACGCTTTGCAATACTTGTAGCAGTGTTGATGATATGTTCAAAACGTTCACTCTCTTCAAAAGTAAGGTCTTTCATGCCTCTAAGCGGATTGATCATAGTGTGTTCCTTAAATAATCTGTTATTTGTGTATGTATCGTTGCTATATCTTCTGTCGCATCTACAAAAAGATGAGGGATACCAAGTTTGAGTATACTTTGTTTCATATGCTCTTGAACCTTTAAAAGATACTCCAAGCCTCTAAGTTCAATGCCATCCAGAGATTTAACAGAAGTCCGTGCTTCCAGCGTTTTCATATCAGTCAAAAACAAGATGACCTTGTCTGGGAAATGGCCTTCAAGAGCAAAGCGGTTGAGACTCACAAGTTCATCAAAATCAAAATCACCATTGGCGAGAGCGTACCCTATGCCAGAAAGAAAACCTCTATCAGAAATGATGACCTTATGTTGATTTGGAGAGATCACTTCTTGGTAATGTTCCGCTCTGTCAGCTAAAAAAAGCAGAAGTTCTGCACGTTTGGACGCTAATGAATCAGAAAGGAGTATCTCTCTGGCTTTTTTACCAAATGCAGTGCCACCAGGTTCATGTGTGATGATGATCTCAGGGTGTTTTTGTGAGATAAGTTCGATCTGTGTACTCTTCCCACATGTGTCTATACCTTCAAAAAGTACATACATTAGCGTGTACACTTTATAAGATCTAGTGCTGCCTCTGGGACAAGATGTTCAACTTTTCCATCAAAGTTTAAGATGGAACGAACCACAGAGGAGCTCACAAAAGCATGTTCCAATGTTGGCATGAGATAAACGGTCTCTAACTCTTTTTTGAGTGAAGCATTGGCATAACCCATTTGAAGTTCATACTCGAAGTCACTTACCGCTCTAAGACCTCTTACGAGGATATTTGCATCTAACTCATCTGAAAGATCTACAAGAAGACCTTGGAACCCTATGACTTTTATTTTAGAGAAGTCCTTTGTTGCAGCTTTTACCATATTTATACGTTGGTTAAGAGTAAACATTGGTTTTTTAGCCTCTGAGTCTGCCACTGCAACGATAATTTCATCAAACATATGACAGGCACGTGTGATGATGTCTAAATGCCCATTAGTAATAGGATCAAAAGTTCCAGGGTATATTGCACGTCTTTTCTCATTCATGTTCACTCCATCTTTCATATAGATTATTGTCAATACCTAACACATCATACCACTTTCCAATGATAAACTTTTCCATATCTTCCAGAGAAGATGACTCAGAGTAGTACCCCATCACAGGCGGTGCGATGATGACTCCTAGTGCGGCTAATTTTTGCATATTCTCCAATGCTATGGCAGAAAATGGTAACTCTCTGGGCGCAAGAAGCAACTTCTTCTGCTCCTTGATTGCTACAGCAGCGACACGTGTGGCGAGGTTATCACTTATCCCACAGGCCACCTTCGCCAAGGTATTCATACTGCAAGGAATGATCGCTGTTACATCCACTCTAAACGAACCCGACGAGATAGATGCTGCGATATTCTCACTGGAGTGTAACGTCACATTTTTGTTTTCAAAAGACTCTACAGTGAGGGCGTTATCAGAAACGATCACATGTGCATCGATGTGCTCAGGTAAAAAGTCAACAAACTTCTTACCCAATTGAACACCACTTGCACCGGTAATTGCCACAACGAGTTTCATGATATGCCTTATTTTTTATTAAAAGGGATTATAGCAAAAGAAATTAAGAGTTTGTATTGGGGTAAAGATTGCATCGTTATGGAGCGGGCGAACGGGTTCGAACCGTCGACCCCAACCTTGGCAAGGTTATGCTCTACCACTGAGCTACGCCCGCATATTGATCATGTGTGTAAAATAATTTGTGAAAGTGGAGCGGGCGAAGGGATTCGAACCCTCGACAGCCTGCTTGGAAGGCAGGAACTCTAGCCACTGAGCTACGCCCGCATGTATATTATGTATATTTTGGTGGTACCGCAGGTCGGATTCGAACCGACACGCCCGAAGGCAGAAGATTTTGAGTCTACCAAGTCTACCAGTTCCATCACTGCGGCATGCATAATAAAATGCAGAAGGGATTTTACTCCTAGGGAGCTTAAAGAAGGGTTAGTAGATGACAAATATAATCGTATAAAATATCTATAAATTATCCAATCACAAGCCATTAAATTTATATTAAGAGTGTAAAATGGACTATAAAGCAACGCTTAGGGAGAGATATGATGAAAAAAGTATTGGTGATCGGCGGAGGTTATGGTGGACTGAGAGCTATTGAAACACTGGCTAAATATGAAGACATAGATATCACTCTGATCGATAAAAATCCTTACCATTATTTACAAACGGAGGCGTATGGCTATATCGCAGGTCAATTTGACATGCATGACGTTGCGATCGATCTGAAGAATTGGTGTGAAGGATTTAAAGAAAGAGTAAAGTTCATCCATAAAGAGGCTACGTCTATCAATTTTGAGCAGAAGAGCATACATTTAAACGGGACAGACCTTTTTTATGATTATCTCATCCTTGCTACAGGTGCAAAAACAAACTTTTTTTCATTTATTGAGGGATTAAGAGAGAACAGCTATGGTGTGAAAAATCTGGAAAGAGCACACAATTTCAGAATAAAGTTTGAAAACCTTATCTATCAAAAATTGCAGCATAAAGAGGGCTCTATCGAAGGGGAACTTAACATTGCTGTGGGTGGAGCAGGGCTTAGCGGAGTAGAAGTGGCTGCTGAGATGGCATATGTGCTGGATAATTACAGTAAAACGATCGGTGATACAGCAAAAGAGATACATATCTATCTTATCGATGCAAGTGAGACCATACTTCCAGGTATGGGACAATACAGCATCGACAATACAAAGAAGAGATTAGAAGCATTGGGTGTCAAGATACTCACAGGTACTTTTATCAACACGGTTGACGCTACACACGTACATTTTAAAAATGGTGAAAAACTACCCTATAGTTTTATGATCTTTACGGGTGGGATCAAAGCATCATCACTCAATGATAAGATCGAGAATGAGAAAAACCGTATCAATCAACTCATTGCCGACCCGGAGCTCAATATTAAAGGTCAGAAAAATGTCTTTGCCATAGGTGATTGTGTGGAGATCAAAGACACAGAAGGTAACATTTTGCCTCCCACAGCACAAATTGCCGAAAAAAGTGCAGAGTATGTAGCAAAAACCATTAGACAAAGAATAGACGGTGTGCAATCTCAGGCATTTGATGCTGATGTCTCGGGTGTCTTTATCGCACTGGGTGGAAAATATGCAATAGGTGAAATGTTCAACTATATCAAGGTTAAAGGGTACACTGCCTATCTACTTAAAAAAGCGATCACACACGCCTATTATCTAGGACTTCGATTACGTATCAATACAGGGTTTAAAAATCGTATAAAAAAGCGTCGGTTTCGAGCATAAAACTAGAGAAGAGATGGCAGGGTTTAAAATATATGGTTCTTTTATGATGAGTGAAAATATGACATTTTGACCCTTTTTCATAGGGATTTATTTTAATTTGTTATAATATCTTCATTATTTAATATTAATTTAGGAATAGCATTGAAAATTACAATTATTATTACGGCCATACTTTTTATTTATGCTGCATTTTCTACAATCTTCCATGAGACAGCACTGGTGGGTGATATAGGGAAAAAAATAGGAGATACCAACCTCTATTTATTTGGGTACCTTGCATATATCAATATTTTTATTTTATTTTATCCGCTTTATAAACTTTATACCGATGCACGTGTGAGAAAAGATATTGATTTTTATTTGGGATGGATACTCTTCTTTATTGCACTTATACTCTTTAGCTCTTTGGTATTGGAAGTACAATATAGAGGTTTTATAGGTACACAGATCGTTGAATTCTTGTACCCGTTTATCGGTAAAGCGGGGCTCTGGTTATTTTGGTTGATGATTATCTCACTCTCTTTGGTATTTATTATCGATGATGATTTCGATTTCTCCCGATTTAAAATGAAAAGACCTGAGGTTTCATTCTCTTTTGCATGGGTAGGAAGTATGTTCTCTATATTGGGAAGAGTCTTGAAGAAGATATTTACAAACCCTTTTGCTTCACCTTCTCTTGAAGATGAGATGATGCCTGTACTTGAAGAAGCAAAGCCAAAGAAAAAACGTGTCAAAAGAAAGCCGGATCCAAAAAAGGTTTTAACGAAAACAGAACCAGAAACAGTACAGGCATTGGATGAAGTGGATGATCCTGTACTCAATGAAATACTCGAACTTGAACATGAGATGGAAATGCATACTTCTTTAGACCAAGGCGCTACAAGCAAGTCCCATGTTCAGATCATCAATGAGCTTGAAGAAAACTCTAAACTCATGGAGCAGATAGAAAAAGGAAAAGTAGATAAGCCTAAAAATTTCAAACTGCCTAAACTGGATTTTTTACAAAAAGCACCGAAAACAACAAAAAAGGTCAATGAAGCAGAGATAGATAGAAAGATAGAAGAGCTACTCTCAAAACTTGAACAATTTAAAGTAGAAGGTGATGTGGTACGCACCTATAGTGGCCCTTTGGTTACGACATTTGAGTTCAAGCCTGCACCCAATGTCAAAGTTTCTAAGATCTTAAACCTCCAGGATGACCTTGCTATGGCACTTTCTGCTGAAACGATCCGTATACAGGCACCAATTCCCGGGCGTGACGTTGTGGGTATAGAGATACCAAATGAAACGGTAGATACCATTTACCTTCGTGAGATACTTGAGAGTGATCTATTTAAAAACTCCAGTTCTCCTTTAACCGTAGCTTTAGGTAAAGATATCGTAGGCAAACCGTTTATCACAGACATTAAAAAACTTCCGCATCTGCTTATAGCAGGAACCACGGGATCGGGTAAATCTGTAGGTATCAATGCGATGATCCTTTCCTTGCTCTATAGAAATGATCCTGATCAGTTGAAGCTGATGCTGATTGATCCCAAGATGCTTGAATTTTCTATCTATAATGATATACCGCATTTGATCACACCCGTCATCACTGAACCTAAAAAAGCCATTGCGGCACTTGCCAACATGGTAGGGGAGATGGAACGTCGTTATAAATTGATGGCAGAGAACCGTACAAAAAACATTGATAATTACAATGAAAAAGTGAAAGCTGACGGTTCTGCAGAGCCTTTCCCTTTCATTGTTGTCGTGATAGATGAGCTCGCTGACTTGATGATGAATGGAGGAAAAGAGGTAGAGTACTCCATAGCTAGATTGGCGCAAATGGCAAGAGCGAGTGGCATACACCTTATTGTTGCAACGCAGAGACCAAGTGTGGATGTTGTGACAGGGCTCATCAAAGCCAACCTTCCATCAAGACTAAGCTACCGTGTAGGTCAACGTATAGACTCTAAAGTGATCTTGGATGCAATGGGGGCAGAAAGTCTGCTTGGGCGTGGTGATGGTCTCTTTACTCCTCCTGGTGCGACAGGACTGGTACGTTTACATGCACCATGGAATAAAGAAGAAGAGATCGAAGAGATCGTTGAGTTCCTGAAAGCACAACGCGTCCCTGAGTATGATGAAAGTTACCTTGTTGCGGGTGGAGTAACTGCAAGTGAAGGAGAGGGAGGAGACATAGATCTTGATCCTCTTTATGAAGAGGCAAAGTCAGTGGTGTTGACAGATAAGAAAACGTCTATCTCCTACTTGCAGCGTAAACTACAGATAGGTTATAACCGTTCTGCAAACATTATAGAACAGCTTGAAGCGATGGGTGTATTAAGCGCACCTAATGCAAAAGGTAACAGAGAAATCGTCTAAACCTCCATTTTAACCTGAAAAGAGACTTAAATGGTCTCTTTTCATGTAACCATACGATACAAATAAATTATCTGATTCATATCTTCATCTTATAGAACACAAAATCAACTATTTTTTTGTTAATATACAGCACAAAAATTACACAGGAGACCATAATGGCCTTATTAGAAGAGTATAAAGCACATACGGCTGAGCGTGCTGAGTTAGGTGTTCCACCACTCGCACTTACTGCTGATCAAACAGCACAGCTTGTTGAGCTATTAAAAACAAGTCCAATTGCTGATGTCGATTACGCAATGGATATGTTCCAAAATAAAGTACCTGCGGGTGTAGATGATGCAGCTTATGTAAAAGCAGCATTCTTAAACGATATCGTACAAGGTAATGTAACTTGTGATGCTATCGATGCAGTAAAAGCATGTGAGATCCTTGGATCTATGCTAGGTGGATTTAACGTTACTCCACTTGTTGAAGCACTTAAAATAGGTGGTGAAGTTACAGATACAGCTGCTGATCAACTTAAAAACACTATCCTTGTATATGATGCATTTAACGATGTAAAAGCACTTATGGATCAAGGTAATGCAAAAGCAAAAGAGATCGTAGAGTCTTGGGCAAATGCAGAGTGGTTCTACAACAAGCCAGAGATGGAAAAAGAGATCACACTTACTGTATATAAAATCCCTGGTGAAACAAATACTGATGACCTTTCTCCAGCGTCTGAAGCATTTACAAGAGCAGATATTCCATTGCATGCCAACTCCTTCCTAGTGAATAGAATGGATAACCCACTTGAGACTATGGATGAGCTTAGAAAAAAAGGTAACCCGTTAGCATACGTTGGTGATGTTGTAGGTACAGGTTCATCAAGAAAATCAGGTATCAACTCAGTACAGTGGCACATGGGTACAGATATTCCAGGTATTCCAGGAAAAAGAACCGGTGGTGTAGTTATCGGTGGTATCATTGCTCCAATTTTCTTCAACACTGCAGAAGATTCAGGATGTATACCAATTCAAGCACCGGTAGGTGAATTAGAGACTGGTGATGTGATCACACTTAAGCCTTTTGACGGTGTGATCGAGAAAAACGGTACAGTAGTATCTGAATTTAAACTTGAGCCAAACACAATCCCAGATGAGATGAGAGCTGGTGGACGTGTACCACTTATTATCGGTAAAGGTCTTACGGCTAAAGCTAGAGAAGCACTTGGTCTTGGTGCATCAGATGCATTCATGGCACCTGAGCAACCAGCTGACAACGGTAAAGGATTTACTCTTGCTCAAAAGATGGTTGGTAAAGCATGTGGACTTGAGGGTGTAAAACCAGGTGTTTACTGTGAGCCGGTTTGTACAACTGTTGGTTCTCAAGATACAACTGGAGCAATGACAAGAGATGAAGTAAAAGACCTTGCAGCACTTAGTTTTGGTGCAGACTTTGTTCTTCAGTCATTCTGTCATACATCTGCATACCCAAAACCAGCAGATATCAAACTTCACCATACACTTCCACAGTTTATGACGGAGAGAAAAGGTTTCACACTTAGACCAGGTGATGGTGTTATCCACTCATGGCTAAACAGAATGTGTCTTCCTGATACAGTAGGTACTGGTGCGGATTCACACACAAGATTCCCAATCGGTATTTCATTCCCGGCTGGTTCTGGTCTTGTTGCGTTTGCAGCGGTAACAGGTATGATGCCTCTTACAATGCCTGAGTCTGTACTTGTAAGATTTACAGGTGAAATGCAACCAGGTATTACACTGAGAGATATGGTAAATGCTATTCCTTACCAAGCGATCAAAGATGGTCTTTTGACTGTTGAAAAAGCTGGTAAGAAGAACATCTTCTCAGGACGTGTACTTGAGATCGAAGGTCTTGAGCAACTTAAGTGTGAGCAAGCATTTGAACTTTCTGATGCATCTGCTGAGCGTTCAGCTGCTGCATGTACAGTTAAGCTTGACAAAGAGCCTATCATTGAGTACTTAGAGTCTAACATCGCATTGATCGAAGAGTTGATTGCTCAAGGTTACGAAGATAAAGCAACACTTGAAAGACGTGCACAGAAAATGAGAGACTGGATTGCTAATCCAGTGTTATTGGATGCAGATGCAGATGCTGATTATGCAGCGGTGATCGAAATTAACATGTCTGAGATCAAAGAGCCGATCGTAGCATGTCCAAACGATCCAGATGACGTTAAAACACTTTCTGAAGTGCATGCAGCAGGGCTAAAAACAGATATCGATGAAGTATTTGTTGGTTCTTGTATGACAAACATCGGTCTTTTCAGAGCAAATGCAGAAGTACTTAGAGGTGAAGGTCAAGTAGATACTAAACTTTGGATCTGTCCTCCAACGAAAATGGATGAGAAGACACTTACAGAAGAGGGGTACTATTCAGTATTCGGAATGGCTGGTGCACGTATTGAGCCTCCAGGATGTTCTCTATGTATGGGTAACCAAGCAGCTGTTAAGCAAAATGCATGGGTATTCTCTACATCAACAAGAAACTTCGACAACAGACTTGGTAAAGGTTCTCAAGTATACCTTGGTTCTGCTGAGCTTGCTGCGGTGGTTGCACTTAAAGGTAAGATCCCAACAGCTGAAGAGTATTTAGCAATTGTATCAGATAAGATCAAGCCAGAAATGACTGATGATATCTACAAATACCTAAACTTTAACAAGGTTTCTAAAGAAGATCTTGAAGCGATGGTTGAGTAGTCAACGTCAATTTTCTTCACTTTCCTACCTTTTTCAGGTAGGAAACTTCAATCTCTATTTTAAATTTTTCCTTCTTTATTTCTATCTATATCCTCTCTTTTTAAACTATAAAATAATTTCTTAACTCATTATATAATTAAAATTTATGTTATAATATTTTTGTTACAATAAATTGAGTCATAAATCATAAATTAAAGGAGTGAAAATGGGTATGTTAATGATTGCGATTGCTATAGGTTATTTTGGAAGTATTGCTGCTTTTCTTATTATGGAAGAGATGTCGTTAAAAGATTCTGATTTTTCTGATATTAAGGATGCTTTTACAAAAGAGCTTAGTCTGGATGAGAGTTTATCAAAATATGGTACGGTTAAATATATGGCCATGTATGTTGCAATTGTAGCTATTATTGGATTAGTAGTTTCAACACAAATTCTTATACCAAATAGTTTTGGCTTAGGATTTGACATGGCCTATGTATTTTTACCGGCTCTGATCGGATCGCTTATTATTTTATTGGTCAAATGGAGATTTCAACCTCTGCTAAAACTCATTTCTTCATTTATGTTCGGAGCAGGATATATAGGCGCATCTGCATTTGCAGTTGCTGCTTCATATCTTTTCCTAGCTTAAAATGCTTTGAAGATATCCTCGAATTCTTCGGGGATACGGCAAGGTTTTCCTTCATCGATATAGACTAAAAGAACTTCCATACTAAAGACTTTCACCTCTTCTTTCCATACTTCTTGTAAAAGTACCACGGATGAGCGTTTCATCGTCAATATCTTTGTTGTCACATTAAGCATATCACCCAGTGCAGAAGTGGCTAAAAAACTGGCTTTGATGTCACGTACTACAAACCCGTTGTGATCACCTAATGTAGGTTTCACTCCTCTTTGAAAAAAGATCTCTGAGCGTGCACGTTCACAATATTTGATGTAATTGGTATGGTAGACAATGCCACCTGCATCTGTATCTTCGTAGTAGACCCTTATTTTCATACTAAACTCCCTTATTTACAGTATTTCCTAGCTCTTAAGTTTCATTTACTCAAAGGATACCTGAACCGACTTTAAGAATGAATTTATTTCAAAAGGACTACAATATAAGTGTAACATATAAAAAACTATAAGGAGTTCTAGATGAAAATGATTCAATTGGAAAGTAAGAAAATTGTGTCAATTATGGCCGTGTTTTTTGCGATTTTATTTGGTATTATGGCTAATGGCTGCGGCGGTGGCGGTGGCGGAGGTGTCGTTGACGATGGCGGAGTGCTACCTCCACCGGTACCTACTGTTGAGGCTCCTGGTGAGCCGGTAAATTTTCGTGTTTCCGGATCAGCTGTTGGTGGGAGCCTGTCAGCCACACTGGCGTGGGAGGCTCCGATAACAGGCGGTGAGGTGGCCTCCTACGAACTCTACAGATACAGTTCGGAAGTACCTACAGTGAACCACCTCATCTCCCTTTCAGCCACAACCTTTGAGTTCATCGACAATGCCGGGCTGGAGAGGGGTGTAACTACCTACTGGAAGCTTTCTGCTAAGAATGCGGGTGGGGAGACTTTTACGTATACAGTAGAGTATACCCCGCAGGGCGGTGGTGCAGGTGAAGTCGATAAATACGGTAACAACTTTGCTGCAGCGATGATTTTTGCCGATGGTATAGGTATCTTCAATGATGATATTAGCGGCGGGGTGTGGACGGAAAACAACATTAGCCTTGTAAACCCTTTGACCGGGCTGCGCCCGTCTCAAATTGAAATAGACGCGCCTCTGACAGAATTCCCATACTACGACCCTACCACGACATATCTGAAAGACGGTGTGACTTACTACAAGCAGAAGACCGTAAGTACATGGCAGGGTGAGTGGGTAGACGGGTCGACCTCGTCGGTTGAACACAATGTTACGGCAGCATGGGGCGACAACCTGATCAGCCAGACTCTGAACACCGAATCCATCGTCAGGATCGAGATGGTGCTTACCAAAGCCCTTGATACAAATATGACGGCTTATAATATGGTTTCCCTCTACGGTGAAAAAGATGTTGAGATATACGGGACAGATCGAACGACGAAATCAGTTGATACCGCCTTTGTCTTTACCTCCAAGGCTCGCCTTATGATCGAGGAATTGGATGAAAACAACAATACAACAACTGTTGTGGAAAACCAGCCGCTCTTCTCAGCCGTCCCAGATGGCCCGGGTAAATTCGCAGCTGAGATCAATGTGGCCGGTAACCTTGTGTACGGATACGTATGGGACCTTAAGCAAAATCCTGTCCCAGCGGGAAGATATCGTATCACGTTCATGCTAGATGCCCAGAGCAACGTCATTATAGGTGATGTCGCATTGCCAAGCGAAGGAGACCCAAGCTCATTCCCTGTGCTCGATACCTCTACTGAGGTCCACATCGATATTACCATCCACTAAGAGCGTCCCTTTCGGGGGAACAATTAGCGGGAGCGCAGAGGAGTCGCGCTTCTGCCTGCACAGTAGGTTGGAAAAAGAAACGTCACTCCTCCTCTTTTTCATCTACGACAATTAGCTCTCTAAAACTGTCAAATCATTTCGCTTAATTTCCTAATATATGAAAATCATTAATCAAACAAACCTTTATTTCCTTTAGTTTCCAGAAATTATAGAAAAAGAAGCGTATTCGTAGTAGATCCTTATTTTCCCTCTAAAACTCTATGTCTATTTCTTTTGATCTTTGAATATAGAGTAAGACATTTGCAAAACTATATTGATCTACCTCGTCTATACCATCATGTTTATATTCTAATAAATAGTCATATCCGTCTAATTCAATGTTTTTAATTTTTTTTAGGTGCACAACGTAGACTAGTAGATCAGCTAAATCACTCACCGGGATTATTTCTCTAAAATCTTTATCGAATGCATCTATATACTCTTCACATATGTCTTCATTTGACATAAAAAGTATCCAAAGTATGATATTGTCTATCTTTTGTGGAGCCTTGACTTTGTTTAAAAAGCTATGATATATCTCTTCGTTTTGAGATATTTCATCAAGCTGTTCATTCGCCTGTGCTATTAAAAAGTTGATTCTCTCTTCAGTGAGTTTATTATTTCTGTAGCCATCTAGTACTGACTCTGCGATTTGAAGTGTATGCATTATTTCTCTTTTTATTTGATATGTAATTATTGCAGGATATTCTGAAAATTCCTAAAAGAGAAGAAAAAAAAGTGGTTTAAACCCCTTTATTTTCTGCTATATTAAGATCTGACATCCTCTTTCTTTGTCTTATTTTCGTTACTGTTTCTCATGCCTATCATGCTCATAAACCTTCCGGAGCATCCTTGCTCTTTTCTGTAAGAGAAAAACCGGTCTACATGACATGCAGTACAGGTATGGCTCATCTCAATGTTTTCTTCTTGTATACCTGCAGCTAAGAGTTGTTGTTTGTTGATAAAAGGCAAGTCTAACATGTATTTTTTACCTACAGGAGTGAATCCTCCAGGAATGTGTGAAAAATGTACTGCAACATCTTCTCCTACTTCATAACAACAACGTCCTATAGAAGGTGCGACACCAGCGATGATATCTCTTGGATCACAGCCATATATTTCAGTCATCTTTTGCACGGTTTTGGACACGATCTGTGCTTTTGTCCCTTTCCATCCCGCATGCACAGCAGCAACAACTTCTTTTTGCTGGTCATAGAGAAGTATAGGAACACAGTCTGCAGTCAGAACATTGAGCACTATACCTTTTACATCTGTGATGAGTGCATCACAATCTTCTATGGCATCTGAAAGACTCTCCCATCCCTTGGTCTCTTTTTGGGTAATAACTTTGATGTTGTCACTATGGGTTTGATCTGCGACAATGTAGTGGAGTGTCTTCTCGCTATTGAGCAGGTCGGAAAGCTTTTTCCTGTTGGCTCTGATCTTTTTCGTATCTTCACCGGTATGTAAAGCAAGACTGAAAGCATAAGGAAGATCATTTGATTTGGTGGTCACAGCATGCAGCAGGGAAGGGGATTTCTTAAAGTGTGTAAAGGTGAAAAAATTCAGCATGATACTCCTTAAATCCTTTTTGATATAATACCCTAAAAAAGAGGATCTTGTATGGAATCTTGGTTTGACTTTGACAAACGTATCTTTAAACATTTTTCCTATCTTCTTATGTTACAGCTTATACCGCTTCTTGTGATCTCATCGTATCTGGTAAATGAGATCAACCCGTATTTGTTCACAAAACAGATGGTCTACTACTTCATCGCAGGCATTGCTTTTCTTGTTTCTGTTTTTATACCATGGAGACAGATTATTTGGTGGTTCGTACCTATTTTTTATCTGGGTAATCTAGGGTTGCTTATTGCAGTTGAATTTGTAGGAAAGACGATCCTAGGGGCACAAAGATGGATAGAGATCCCTGGTATAGGTATTACCATCCAGCCTTCAGAGTTCATTAAAGTCAGTGTTATCATGATGCTTGGATACCTTATAGGCAGAAATCCTCCGGGAGAGAAAGGGTATGGTATTTTAAATTTTATCAAACTTTCTATTGTTATCATCATTCCTTTTTTACTCATTGCTAAAGAACCGGACCTGGGTACGGCACTTGTATTGCTTATCACAGGGTATGGTATTTTATTTGTAGTAGGGATCAATTGGAAGATATGGGTTTCGATAGTCATCATTCTCGGGCTTAGCGCACCGCTGCTTTACAGTCAGTTAAAACCCTATCAAAAAAAGCGTGTGACCGACTTTATCGGAAAACCAAGTTACCATGTCAGACAAGCACTGATCGCTATAGGTTCAGGCGGTGTTGAAGGTAAAAGCAAGGAAGAGGCAACGCAAACACAACTGAAGTTCCTTCCTGTCTCTTCTACGGATTTCATCTTTGCTTACCTGGGAGAAAGATTCGGTTTTAAAGGGATGATCACTGTCATTGTACTCTATATGTTTCTCATCTTTAATTTACTCTATATTTCAGCCAAGCATACCACCGATTATCTGATCAAAGCTTTTGCCTCCGGGTTGGCATTTTTATTTTTTGTTTATATGGGTGTTAACATTTATATGGTTATCGGTCTGGCACCTGTAGTAGGCCTTCCTCTGCCTATGTTCAGTCATGGAGGGACCTCATTTATTATATTTGCTGTAATTTTTGGAATTTTACAAAATTTAATTGCATTTAAAGACTACAGTAGATATAATTCTGACTCGAAAATCAGCATGATTTCGAAAGACCAGCCATAGCACCTTACGGGTCGGTAGCTCAGTTGGTTAGAGCACTCGGCTCATAACCGAGTGGTCGGGAGTTCGAGTCTCCCCCGACCCACCACCATATAATCCCCTATACATCGAGTATTGTAAGTATTTTTAACTATTTTTTCCACAAATTTTTTCCACAAATTGATTTTAACATATCGTTAGAGTATAAAGCTTTTGATTTTTACTAAACATCTTTGGTTATTATAGTGTATGATTTTTGATGAAGGTCTATAAGAGATATGGTTAGTTCGAATCCCTCCCTGTCCCACACATGTCAATATCTATTTATCATCTAATATAAAGATTTTTAGACTCTTTCATGGTCTTATATTATGTATATTCATGGCTAGTGATATAACCTTAACAATTGATTCTTTAGCTTTTTGTGTAGAAGCTCTTATATTACCGTGCATAAAACTATTTCTATCCTCTTTAAGTTCATAAAGTGTTTTTATTAAATTAGGATCATATTTATGCTTTTCTAGTTTCTTAATTGCATCAGTAATATCTATTGCAGGTTCTCCTTTTAGATCATGTTTAATATGTACTTTGAGTACATTTTCAAATATTCTATATGCCATTAATGAAGTAGCTGTCCATAGTCTAAAACCATAGGATCTAAATAACTCATTTATATCTTTTTTGATACTTTCATTGATTGTATCCCAAATTTTTGGTAAAAATAGTGAAGAGATATCTTCGGGAATATTACTAGGGGTTATTTGTTCCAAATTATATTTTATATGTTCTATCAATTTAGCTTTTTTATACTGTAATGCCATGTGAGGTTTTCTCATATTCGTTGCATTTATTCTACTTTTACTCTGCCTATTCTTTGTATTAGAATTGTTTCGTTTAGATTTATTGCTATCTTTTTTAGTATTTATCTGGGATGGAATATGTTTTTCTTTTAATTCCATTTCCTCTAATTGATTGTTGATTTCATTCCAATCTATCCATTCTCCATCATCCCAAATACCATCTGTCATATATGTTTTTCTCCTCGATTAAGAAATAAATTATTTCATTGATTAAAGTATATCAAAAGTCTTAATTATTGTGCCCAAAAATAACTATTTTTGGAGAATTGTAGATTTTGATAGAATCGCGAAAGCCCCAGTACGTGGTTATTTGTAGTTTTTTGTTATTTTATTTTTGATTTCCCTCACTGCCCGCCACTATAAAATTCCTAATATATCGCCTACAAATCACTTTTTTAAATTTTGTTACAACAAATGTATGTAATTAAATACTTATTCTAAAATGAAATACAATTTTTCATCTAATACTGACTACAAATGTAATCTTATTTTCGCACTCTTTTCATTGTAAAATCTCTTATATAGATTAAAATAAAACAGAATATTAAGTTCATGTTACATAAATATGACATTAATTGGATATACTTGATTATAATTTTTACTAATCATAAAATTTAACACTAAATTAACATAATCTTTATACAATTCAAATATCAAAAAAGGGAAGTTTGATGAGACAAATAAAAATTATTTATGTAACTCTACTGTCTATATTTATTTTATGTGCTCAAAATGCTATTGCTAAAGAATATGAAGTTCCTCCTACATCTAGTACACGTGGACATGTACCTTACATTTCGGATCAAGCTATGGAAGTATGTATCAAGCTTTATAATGAGGCTAAATGGCTCGATAAAGAAATTAGCAATACTCAGGTCAATCAGTATAGTCAAGCTTCTGTCGATGCCTATAACAATAAAGTAAGCCATCATAGTCAAATGATTAATGACTTTAATAGAAATTGTGCGGGAAAACAATCTGAATCTGCCTATAAAGCTGCACAAAAGTTGAATAATAAATAATAAAATTAAACTATAGAATGAGAAAGGGTAGTGATGTTAATGTATTTTATTATTTTTACTGTTATTGGCTTTATTATTGGCAGTTTAGTAAAAGATATCAATAAAACTATAGCGATTATCATAGTTGTATCAATACTTTGGGGATTAGTCAATGAACCTATTTGGGGCCTAGTTACACTAGGAGAGATATCTTTAGGCTTCTTTGTATATCTGATAATAAATAAAAAATTAACTAGTTATTGAACCACCTAATCAAATGTCATGCTTGAGTACTGCAAGTACAATGGATGATGTACACAATTGTTTGTTGTATTAAGACACAAAAATTAAAAGGGAGTAATATGGAAATGAATACAATACTAATAGTCTTGTTAATAATAATGTTGATTTTACAGTCAGGAGCAATATATCTTTTATTAATCAGAAAAAGATTTAAAATCACAAGTGAATCAGCTACACAAGATATTGAAAGGTTTTTAAATAGTCTTGATGAAGAAATATCTGAAAGATCTTTATCAACAGATAAATATTTACTAAAGCTAGCTGAATCACTTGAAAAACATGATACTAGCAGAATAAACATGATGTATGAAATTAAAACAGGCAATCAAGAAGTTATTAATAATATAACCCAAGATGTGAATACTAGTCAGAATGAAGTAAAAAAGATAGTTTCACTTTTAAATGAAATGTTGAAAACACATTTAGATGATGTAGCCAATAAAATTGGAACGATGCAAGAAGAAGTTAGAGCCGTAAAAGAACTTGCACTAGAAAAAGAAGAAAAAATTCGTAGATATGAAGAAGGATATGATCAAAGAAATATCAAGCAGTTTTACAAAGAACTTTTTAAAATCTTAGAGTCTATTAAAAAAGAACGACAGACAAATGACAATGAGGTTATAGAGGATATTCAAGATGATCTTTTATTGTTACTTGAGAATAATGGTATTGAAAAAATTGAGATTGTAGAAGGCACTTCATATGAAGGACTCTCAAAAGTTGCAAAAGTTATTGATACAGAAGAAACTGATGATCCAGATAAAGACCTTTTAATTAAGGAGGTAAAAAAAGATGGTTATTTTGTTCAAGTCGATGAGGAAGTGCAGCGAGTTATTCGTCCTGCAGAAGTTATTTTATATAAGTTTAATCAAGTAAAAGAAGGAGAGTAAAATGGCGAATATAGTAGGAATAGATCTTGGTACAACGATGTCAGCAATAGCTGTATTAAATAGTGTAGGAAAACCTGAAACCATTCCAAATAAAGATGGAGAGAGAATTACACCATCTGTAATCTTTTTTGAAAATGATCACAAGTCACTAATTGGTTTAGAAGCAAAGAATTCAGCAGGATCAGATGTTCATTCAGTTGCAAAAGAATTTAAAAGAGAAATGCATAATGATGATGATAGATTTAGTGTACACGGTAGCCAATATAGTCCTAGTGAGCTTTCATCTTTCGTTCTAAAAAAATTAGTAAAGGATGCATCTACACAAGTAGGACCTATTACTGATGTAGTAATTTCTGTTCCAGCATATTTTAAAGAGAATCAAAGAAATGCTACTATTGAAGCAGGTAAACTAGCTGGTTTAAATGTGATTGGTATTATCAATGAACCTACTGCTGCAGCTCTTTATTATGCCACAGTAGCTGATATTAAGGGTAGAGGATTGGTTTATGACCTTGGTGGAGGTACATTTGATGTAACAGTTACAGATACAGATGGAAAAGATATTAAAATTATAGCTTCCTCGGGTGATCATCATCTAGGTGGTGTAGACTTCGATCAGGCAATGCTTGAACTTATGGAAGAAAAGTATAAAAATGAAAAAGGTAGTAGTCTTTATAGTGATGAAGAAACTAAGTATGAAATGTTACTTGAAGCCGAAGATTTAAAGAAGTCTCTTTCATCAAGAGGATCTAAAAAAATTAAACTAAATGGAGACAGTGGTAAAGCAGTACTAGAATTTACTCAGAAAGAGTTTGAAGAGAAGATTTCAACTTATATTTCAAGAACTGAACTGCTTGTTGAACAAGCATTGCATGAAGCAAATAGTGAACCTGAAGATATAGATTATATTTTGCTTGTAGGCGGAAGTACACGTATCCCAGCATTTCAGAAGTCAATTAAGAAATTGATGAAGAAAGAGCCTATATCTGCAGTGAATGTTGATGAAGCAGTTGCCTTGGGCGCAGCAATTAGAGCAGGTATAATCACAGTAAAAGAAAATCCTACTAGTGTATCTAGTACTGTTGCAAATGAAGTTAATAGCATTAGTATCGTGGATGTTGCAAATCATAGTTATGGAACGATTAGTAGAACTTTTGATGAAACACTTCAGCAATATACTCTAAAAAACTCTATATTAATTAAGAGAAATACACCTTTACCATGTAGTGAAACACAAACTTTTTATACTATATATGAAGGTCAGGATGGCATTGACATTAGCATTACACAAGGTGAAGATACTGATCCAGACTTTGTTGATAAGATTCATGAAGAAGCTATGGATTTACCTGCGAATCGACCTGAGGGTCAACCCATTGAATTCACATATATATATGATGAAAACCAAATGATGAAATGTATATTTAAGGATATTAACTCCGGAACAGTAAAAGAAGTTTCAATGCATTTTGGTGCGAGTGAAGAGAAAAAGAATGCATTAGATGCATTCTTGGTAGACTAAAGGAAAATAATAATGGAAATTTTTGTTTTACTGTTTGTAGGTTGGATTGTATACAATATATATAGTGGCTATAAACAAAGAGAAGCAGAAGAGCAGATTAAGATACTACTCGATGCAATGGAAGAGGAAAGACGTCTAAATGCCTTTAAGTGTAAAATAACTGATGATACTTTTAAAGGAGAAGACTTTGAATGGGATGTATTTCATGTTCAAATGAAAGGCCTTATTGAAGGAAGTCAAGATGATTTTCCTGTTAAATATATTGTTCAAATGGCGGATGTTACAGACGGAAGATCTCCCATACTAAGTGCCATTGATCAATTTCAAAGTAACGATTCTACAGTTTTTTGGTTTGAATCAGGTATTGATAGATTACCCTATTCAAGTACCATTTTTAAAGAATGGGCTACCACAGTCAAGATACCAAAAGCAATTTTAGAATTTCCTCGATCCGGTTTAAGAAAAGTCGAATTTAAAGTCTTTGCAGTAGATGCAAATACCGATAAGATTCTTTCTCAAGATAGCACTACTGTCAGTTACCATAATACGGATAAAGGTTATGAAGAGCAATCTGAACATAGAGAATATTTTGAAGAGATGGTTGTCAAGACGGCTATGTTGGTTAGTGCAAGTGATGGAGACATGGATACAAGTGAAGCTAATGTAGTTAAATCATGGATTCAAAGAAATATTGAAAGATATAAGGTTGAGTATAGAGACGAAGAGAAAGAACGTTTAAATGGCTATATTAAAGAAGCATATCATGATATTCAAGATGATAATATTGATATATATGATACTCTAGAAGGTATTGAAAATATTGCTAGTGAAGGTGAAAAGTTTGAACTTTTTCAGGTTTGTTTAGATGTTGCACAGGCTGATGGTGCAGCAGATGAAGCTGAACTTGAAATTATTCATGATATTGCAGACTATATACACTTAGATGAAAAACAATTTAAATCTATGATAGAAAAAACCCTGCCAATTACAATGCACACCTCTCCAGCAAATGAAGAAAGTTTACTGGGTATTACTCCAAATATGGAAGTAAAAGAAATAAAAAGAATACTACGAGAGCAGTATCAAAAGTGGAATGCTCGTGTTGCATCAAGTGACCCAAAGATTAGAACACAAGCAGAAGAAATGATTCAACTAATTGCAAAAGCAAGAGAAAGATATTAATAATGTTAAATCTAGATAAACTCAGATGGATAGATGATAATATAGATGAATATCAAGGTATTCTTGTTCGTGCAGAAAATAATGCATATGCACATAGGATGCATCTATTATCAAATTCTTTAAAAGTTACAGAAGAAATTACCCCAAGAATTTCTTCTGTTATTAAAAAAGTTCTCCAACATCTCAGCCTTTTAGATATAGAACTTGAGTGCTATGTTAATAATGATTCAGATATGAATGCAAGTTGCTTTTCTCTTGGCAATGATGTTAATCTCATCATAATTATTAGCTCAGGATTAGTTAATACAATGACTCAAGATGAATTAGCATTTGTAATTGGTCATGAGATAGGACATTATTTTTTTGGTCATTTAGATTATGCTGAAGTAAAAAGAGAAAAAAATGCATTACTGGATATGAAATTAAGCAGGATATATCAATCTCATGAGATTAGTGCTGATCGCATTGGTTTGATATGTTCTGGTTCATTAGAAAGCTCTTTACGTGCTATAGTAAAAACTGTTTCTGGATTAAATGATGAGTTTATTACACATAATCTTCATACATATTTACACCAAATCCAGTCCTTAAATTATGATGACTTGGCACATGCTTATTATACCCATCCAATTTTTCCTATACGTGCAAAAGCACTAACTCTTTTCTCAATGAGTGAGGTTTATTATTTATGGACTGGAAAAGATAAACAAGCTCCACTGACTGAGGATTCGCTAATAGCTAGAATCCGAAAAGACCTTGAATCAACAACAATGAAAAATCTAAAAGAGGAAAGTAAACATATTGTAGAAAAATTTCAACTTTGGTTTTATGTTAAATCATTTATAGATAATAATGAATTGGAACAAGATGAAATATTATTTTTAGAGAAAAACTTTGGAGTTGATACAACAAAAAAAGCTCTTCGACTTGCAAAAGAAAACACTAGTTCTGTAACCAAGAAATATGAAGAGTTCCGTAATCAAGTACACCATTTACCCTTACAATATAAAAGTTTAATGGTTAATGATATGAAAAATGCGTTAGATAGTATGTTAGAAAGCCATAATGTTCAAAGATACTTTAAAAACTTAACAAAGTCAATTTTAGGATAAAAGAATGGATGATTCAGAACTACATCATATTGCAAAGAAGGAAGTAGAAAGTAAAACCTATGATAAGGATATATGGAATAAGGCATTAGCCTTAACAGGTGGTAATGATACAAAGGCCAAAGAAAAGTATATTAAGCTGAGGATTCTCCAGCTTAAACGAGATGGCTATAAACCTAAAAAAAGTAGTGTCAACCAAAATACTGAGTCACCTAAAAAAAGTACACATGAGCCTAAAGAAGAACCAGAATCTAAGCAGAATTCTTCGCAATCTAGCATTTCAAATCTTGAACAAAGGCATAATAAGAAACCTTCTGATAAAAAAACTTCTTATGGATGGATTCTATGGGTGATTGCTGTCGTCTTCATTTTTGCTTTAGTTTACAATAATAAAAATACAACAAAAAATAGTTCTTACTCAAAAAGCAATAATTACTCTTCAAATTATACATCTAGAAAACAAGATAACTATGTTGAAAGTAAGCCTTCTGTGTCAGAATACACATTAAGTAAAAATGAATTACTTTATTGTGAAGCAGAAATGATTAGACTGGATGTAGTAAAAGATAAAATAGACAAGTATTCTCAATACGAAATAGATAAGTACAATGGTTTGTCTGATGATTACAACGTAAGATGCGCTAATAAAAAATATTATCAAAATGATATGTATAGTATAAATAAATTAATTAAAAATAGAAAATATGAAATAGAGCAAGAAGGATTAGCTAGATTTCAAAAGAATACTCAAAAAATAAAAAGTACTTTTGAAGATGGAGAAGCGTTATATATAAATACTTCTCCTGTAAGTGGAGATTGTAAAGTAACAATATTTAATGATGGAAGTATCGGTGCAACATTAAATGGCAAATTTAAACAATGGAAGACTATGTCTTCATGGGAAAGAAAGAAGTGTAAAGAGGCATTAAAAGAGGAGCAAGTTAGAGTTGGATATACAAAGGAAGAAAGAAAAAAAGTAAAAGAAACAATAGAAAAATATCCATTGACTATCATTGCAAATCCATTGGATGCACGGGTTCAGATTATGAATATAAAACCAAAATATTATCACGGCATACGTCTAGTTAAGGGAAAATATAAAATTCGTATTTCAAAAAAAGGATATGTAACACAGAATCATATTTTTGACCCATCAAAATATTCTACATACAATGTAATGCTAAAGAAGAGGACAAACAATAAAAGCAGTGATCGCAGTACTGTTGATTGCAAAGTAACAATATTTAATGATGGAAGTATAGGCGCAAGTATTGGAAATGGAGCATTTAATACATGGAAAAGTATGTCTGCGCAAGAACGAAAAGAATGTGAAAAGGCATTGAAAAAGGAGCAAAGTAGAGTTGGCAGAAAAGGAAATATATATGAAGCTAAAACAAGTGATGAAGGCTCTCAAGCGCTAAACTGTAAAGTAACAATATTTAATGATGGAAGCATAGGCGCAAGTATTGGGAATGGAGCATTTAATACATGGAAAAGTATGTCTGCACAAGAACGAAAAGAATGTGAAAAGGCATTAAATATTGAGCAGGAGAGAATTGGACGCAAGGGAAACACTCATAAAATAAATACAAACAATAGCAAGAAAAAAAGAACAGACAAATATCCATTAACGATTGAAACATTTCCTTCAGATGCACGCGTACAAATTATGAATATAAAACCAAAATATTATGATGGTATACGTTTAGTAAAAGGGGAATATAAAATTCGTGTTTCAAAAAAAGGATATACAACACAGAATAGTATTGCTGATCCAGCAGAAAAAACAACCTATCAAATTATTCTAAAAAAGAAAAAAAATAACATATCATATAGTGAAAAAATAAGAAACAAAAGTTATTCGAATAATGGATTGCCTGCCAATGCAAAGTTGGATTATTATGGTCATGGCTGGGAATGTAAAAAAGGTTATTATAAATATGGCAACAAATGTAATAAGGTAGCTATTCCTGCCAATGCAAAGTTGGATTATTATGGTCATGATTGGGAATGCAGAAAAGGTTATTATAAATATGCTAACAAATGTAATAAGGTAGCTATTCCTGCCAATGCAAAGTTGGATTATTATGGTCATGACTGGGAATGTAAAAAAGGTTATTATAAATATGGCAACAAATGTAATAAGGTAGCTATTCCTGCCAATGCAAAGTTGGATTATTATGGTCATGACTGGGAATGCAGAAAAGGTTATTATAAATATGCTAACAAATGTAATAAGGTAGCTATTCCTGCCAATGCAAAGTTGGATTATTATGGTCATGACTGGGAATGTAAAAAAGGTTATTATAAATATGCTAACAAATGTAATAAGGTAGCTATTCCTGCCAATGCAAAGTTGGATTATTATGGTCATGACTGGGAATGTAGAAAAGGTTATTATAAATATGCTAACAAATGTTTACCGGTGGGACAATAAAATGTTTTATTACTCGATAGAAATGGAATAATTGATTTAACAACTACTGGTGATTTAGTAAATCTTTTACAAGCTAAATTATTGAAACTAACAATTGAACGTACACTTTAAAAAGTAGCACATAATTTCATAAGGTTTATGGTTTTTTCTCTGGATATATAAAGAATCACAACATAATGCATATTATGTGGTCATTTTGAATAAAATTTCAGGGGGAATCAAAGTTTTCTAATAGCATTCATAGCTTTATTAATGAAGTTGTTTTTTTCTTTTTTGAACGCAATATCTTTAAGTGTTTTTTCGACTATATCATCACTTGATTGTTCCTTGTCTCTATCGCCAAAGAATTTCACAAAAGTAGAAGATGAGGCACCTATTTGTTCCAAAAAGTTAGTAAGTGCTTTTAGGATTTCATTATTTGCATGTAAGTTAGGAGTTTTGTATTCTGTTTCTTCTTCTATTAGTGCTTTTGTAGCTTTCAGTATTTTATTTGCTTTCAATTCACTGTTACGTTCATTTATGATACCTTGTGCTTGATTTACAACTTCGATATTTTGTTCATTTATGCTTTGGAGTTCTTTATTTGTTTTTACTACTGACTCAATTTCTTCTTCAAGTTTAACTACTTTGAACTCTGACTTTTCCATTTCTGTCTGCATGTCAAAAATGATGTTTTCCAAGATAGCTTCAAGTTCAAGTTCTGCATTTGCATAACTTAACGCATTTGTTTTAATGCGGTCCTCTAATTTCTTTATTTGTGATTGAAGTATTAAATCTTGAGATCGTTTAATTTTTTCAGATTGTAGTTTGAGTCGTATTTTTTTTGCACGAGCTTTCCAGGCTTCTTCTGCCTCTGCCTTTTCTTTTTTTAAATCCTTGATTTCTTCTTTAAGCATTATTATGGTTGCTGTGTGTACTTTTTTAACATCATTGATAGCATCAGTTATTTGCTTCCGGTGCCAATGCGAACCACGCATAGTATTGCTACCTTCTTTACCTCTGTCCATATTTAATGCTTCGGCTGTGATAGTCTGAAGTTTTCGCATATCTTCTCTGGTAGTTCTTCCCTTACCTGTGTCCAAATCAAATGTAGAATATAGTACATGAGCATGCAAGTTTTCAAATTTTTGTAGTACGCTCATATTAAATTTTGTCTCAAAAGTTTTAGAGGTATACCAATGATTATCATCTTCATTATAAAAAATATCACGATTAGGTCTATGTGCTATGATATGCTCAGTTACTTCTTTATTGTTTTTATCATACCATTTGAAATTTATTGAATCATAGATATAATTTTCAACGTTCCACTCTTCTGCCTTTTTCCCAATCCATTCAACGAAAACACCTTCATCCTTATGAAGCGCAGCATCGAAAATTGTATACCCACCAAACGCCTTTTTTAGTGACGAAAATAGATTATGTATATCATCAATTTTTGTCTTATTCTTTATATTTATGGCTGCTTCTTTAATGAGGGCATCAAATTGACTTTTTTGCATATTCTGCTTAACCCTTTTCTTGTAACTTTCTTGAGCTTGAACAATAAAGTTTTGAATATTAATTCCACTACTATAATACTCATTATCGATCGAATTATTATCGAGTAAATAAGTTACTTTTTGTTTTCTCATCATGTGTTTAAGGCTATTTTTTGTTGCATTGATGGTATGAAAACTCGATTTGGCCATGATGATATTACCTTTCTTTTTCAGAAATATTTTTATTTGGTACGTAGAATAAGCCCAAATAGGGTGCTAATATGCATACTAGCACCCTATGAGTTTCTATATCTGTTGTACTATACAAAAATGGTAAGTGTAAAATCAAACAGGCAGGTTGTTTTCAGAAGAAAAATATAGAGGGTTAACTTTTATTTTAGAGCATAATTTGGGGATAGGGTTTAAAATACTGTTTTGATTAAATGTATTCTCCCTCAAAGTTCACTATGGTAAAATATCTATAACATATTTTATGCTAGTGGGGAAGACTTAGTGAGTTCAAAATTTTTTACAAATCGTGATAATAATACTTTAGAAAATCGTCTTAAAGATATACTTACTTATCATAAAAATATTACTCACTTAGAATTTCTAATAGGTTATTTCCGTATTAGTGGATTTACCAAAATAGCAACACTTTTAAGTGGTATTACAAATGGACGGATCTTAGTTGGCATCAACATTGATAAGTTAACTCTTGAAGCCAAAGAGGCTGGGGTAAAACTGAACCTCATGGATTATGAAAAAATGAGTGGTCGATTTGTTGAGGAACAGTTGCTTGAACTAAATAAAGAGTCTTATTCTCAAGAAGTTGATGAAAGTGTTATTCTCTTTGCTCAAATGTTAGCAGAAAAAAAGATTGAAATTCGTATCTCGCCAGAGAAGAATATACACTCTAAAATATATATTCTCAGAGAAGATGAGATTACAAGACATGATGGAACTGTAGAGTACAAAGGATCTGTTATTACAGGGTCTTCAAACTTGTCTGAAAATGGTCTTAGTAAAAACTTTGAATTCAATGTTGAACTTAGAGATAGTGATGATATAGGTTTTGCACTGGAAGAGTTCAATAACTTATGGGCAAGTGCTATTGAAATTACTGACAAAGATGTAGATAACATAAAAGCAAAATCTCACCTTAAAGATATAACACCATATGAACTTTACTTGAAATTTCTTATAGAACATTTTGATGATCGGATAGATTATGATCCAAATGTTGTTTGGAATCTTCCTAAAGGTTTTATGAAACTAGCATATCAGATAGATGCTGTTACAGAAGGACTTTCTAAAATCAAAAAACATAATGGATTTTTCTTAGCAGATGTTGTGGGGCTTGGTAAAACAGTGACAACAGCTATGGTTGTAAAAAAACTACTGTTTGATCTTCAAGGTGAGGTGCTTGTCATTGCGCCTCCTTCCATTCAAAAAGAATGGAAAGATACTTTTAAAAAGTTCGAGATAGGAACATTGAGAAATTACAATGTTGTATCACTGGGCGCATTAGAGAAAATACGAGATACAGAAAGGTACTCCTTAGTAATTATAGATGAATCCCATAAATTTAAAAACTATGCCACTAGTAGATATGCAGAGCTTGAACGTATTTGTAAAGAACAAGTAAAGTACAAAAAAAAGGTGATACTCATCTCTGCTACACCACTTAACAATAGACCTATGGATATAGCAAATCAGCTCTATTTGTTCCAAGATAAAAGAAACTCAACCATCCCTTCTCATCCAAACCTAGAGAGCTTTTTTGCTAAGGTAGATAAAGAATATAAAGAGATTATCGCTCCTGATAAAGATGGTAAGCCCATTGATAAAGAGAAGCTACAAGACCTTTCGTTGAGAGTAAGAGAATCCATATTACGTGAAGTAATGGTAAGACGTACACGTACAGATATACAAACACACCCTATGTATTCTGCAGACATAAAAGAGCAAGGTTTAACTATACCTAAGGTGGCACCTGTAGAAGAGGTAACATATAAGATGAATGATAGTCTTGTCAAAACTTTTTCTGATACGATAGAAATTTTGACAAGTGAATTGCAGTACGAACGATATAAAGTCTTAGGTTACATAAAACCAAAGTCTCGTAGTAAGTATGGAAAAGTTAGTGAAAACATTTTCGAAAGAGGTGCATTAGAGTTAGCAAACTTAATGAGAAATATGCTTGTAAAAAGATTTGAAAGTTCATTTCATGCTTTCAAGACAACACTACAGCGACAAGAGAGTCACCTAATAGGACTTATTAAAATGTTTGAAGATGATAGGATTCTTTTAGGATCTAAAATTAATATCTTTGATTTGCTTGAAGATGAGGAGAGTGCAGAAGAGAAGATAGAGACTATGTTTGAACAAGGTAAAGTTAAGATCTTCGAAGCTTCTGACTTTGAAGAGGGCTACAAAGAAAAACTTGAAAAAGAACTCATTATATTTGAACGACTTAACCAAATGTGGAGAGATGTGAAAGAAGACCCAAAACTTAATACCTTTAAGGAAGTATTGAAAAAGAGTAAAGGTAAAAAGATGGTTGTCTTTACTGAGTCTAAGCAAACAGCAATATACCTAGAGGAAAACTTAAAAGAATTTAAAGTTCTTTGTGTGCATGGGGGCAATAGAGATAAGCTTAAAGATACTATTAGTCAGAACTTTGATGCCAATTATGATGAGAAAAAGAAAAAAGATGATTATGATGTTATCATTACCACAGATACCCTTAGTGAAGGGGTTAACATGCATCGTAGTAACATCATTTATAACTATGACATACCTTGGAATGCAACAAGGCTTATGCAGCGTATAGGTCGTATTAATCGTATTGGTACAAAGCATCATATGATTTATGTAAATAACTTCATCCCTTCAGCTCAAAGTGATGTTCTCATAGAACTTTCTAAAAAGGCTTTTGTGAAGCTTCAAACTTTTCACTCTACCTTTGGAGAAGACAATCAAATCTATAGTAAAGATGAAGAAGTGGGTACAGTTACACTCTTTGAAGATGTAGTAGAAGACATAGATGAAGAACTTGATTTTCTTGAAGAGATAAGAGACTACAAAGAGGCAAATCCTAAGAAGTTTAAAGAGTTAGTAAAACTTCCTATGAAGATAAGAGTACAACGTAAAGATGACATAATACAAGATGCATCTTTTGTGTTCATCAAAAATGTTGAGGCAAAGAGTTACTACTATGTGGATGAACAACGATGTGAACCAGTTAGTTTCATAAAAATGGCAAAACACCTTAAAGTTTCACCTCGACTACAGGGCGTCATCCCTTTTAAGGCTTTCCACTATGAGCAAGTAAGAAAAGCTGTAGATCATTATGATGAAGAACTTGCAAAGATAGTCCAATCGGTAAGTAGAACTAAAGTAGATAATGCAACAGATAAAAAGGCTATACGTTTACTCAAGGGGTGGCTAGATAATGGCATGATAAATAGGGAAACGCATAATATATTCAAAAAAATTTTTGAAGATGGTAGGCTTCTTAACTTAGGTAAGAAGATCAAAGTACTTGCAGGTAAACCATCACATGAAGTAGTGGCTGAACTAGAGAAGCTTCAAGCAGAGTACAGTTTACAAGAAGTTGATAGCACTAAAACACGTATCAAACGAGAGATAGAAGTTATACTCTCAGAAACATTCACAAAGGCCTAAGATGGATTTAAAAGCATTTCTAAGTAGCAAGTACGATAGTGATACATTTGAGTCATTCATAAAAGAGCGCTTTTATGGACTTGACATTTATGATAGTGGCAATACAGATAACTTTTTAAGCGAAAGTGAAAAGAAAAGTATAGATGCCTATCGTTTTCTAGGTAAAGTGGAACTTGAAGATGGTAAAGAGATAGGCTTTTTTGAATTTAAATCTAAGTCAATACACATAGAAAATAAACGGGTAGGCTACAATGCCATACTTAAGAAACTAGCTTATGAAGAGTACTTAGATGGTGCCATAGCTTCATTTTATCATCCAGATGGCGATGTATGGAGACTTTCTTTTGTGGGCTTTGAGTATGATGAAGGTAAGGCTAGTGTAACGAACCTAAAGCGTTTTACCTATGTGCTAGGAGAGGGGATACCAACTAAGACACCTTTGGCTCAACTAAAAGACCTAAAGTACCCTAAAATAAATGAAATAGAAAAAGCCTTTAGTGTAGAAGCTCTTAATGATAGGTTTTTTAAAGACTACAAAATGTTATTCGAAGAAATAAATACTTACCTGATTAATAATAAGTATACCAATTTTAATAGTGATGCAGAAGATGTAAGAGCTTTTAGTAAAAAATTATTAGGAAGAATCACATTCTTATATTTTCTTCAGAAAAAAGGTTGGCTTGGGGTTAATGAAACTTGGGGAGATGGAGATAAAAACTTTTTACAAAAAACTTTTCAAAATATACCTAAAGATAAAAATTTTTATGAGTTGTATTTAAAAAACATCTTTTTTGAAGCGTTAAATTTAAAACGACCAAATGATAACTTCAAATTACTGAATTGCAAAATTCCATTTTTGAATGGTGGTCTGTTTGAATGTAAAAATACAGATAAAGAAATATTATTTATTGAAAATAATATTTTTGAAAATATCTTTGAAATTTTTTCTCATTACAACTTTACAATCATTGAGGATTTACCACACGACAGTGAAGTTGCCATTGACCCTGAAATGCTCGGTAAAGTATTTGAAAACTTACTAGAAGATAATTACCAAAGTTCCAAGGGAGCTTTTTATACACCACGAGAAATAGTTCATTATATGTGTAAGCAATCTATTTATGAATATATGATAAATGATTTCATAGATAATAAAGAAGCAATTTATAATCTCATTTTTAAAGATATTTCAGATGATGATTTCTTTAAAAATAGCAAAAATGCAATAGCCGTAGAAAATAAAATAAAATCCATAAAAATTCTTGATCCAGCTATCGGTTCTGGTGCTTTCCCAATGGGATTATTGAGTGAAATTATAGGTGTATTACAGAATTTAAATAAAACTATTGATACTGTTCAAGCAAAGATAGATATTATTGAAAATAGTATCTATGGAATCGATATAGATGCTTCTGCCGTTGAGATTGCCAAGCTTAGATTTTGGTTAAGTATTGTTGTTGATGAAGATGAACCAAAACCATTACCTAATCTTGATTTTAAAATTATGCAAGGCAATAGTCTACTTGAAACTATTAATGGTTTTGACCCACTAGAGGAAAATGAACAGAACAAAGGAAATGGTGCAAGGTTAAAAAGAATGAAGAAAAAATTTCATGACTTTTACAATGCATCTTCAAAAGAAGAAAAATCAATTGTTTTAAAAAGTATAGAAAAAGATGTAAATGAGATTTTCACAACTGCATTAAGAAAAAGACAAATTAAACGACAAAAAAATCTTGATGTAAATAATGATTTATTTACAACAAACTCAAAACTTTTAAAAGAAATTGAAGAGCAAAAACAAGAAATAGAATTAATTGATAAAGTTTTGAGTGACTATCAAAAAACAAAATCTACCAATGAATTGTTTTTATATAAAATATATTTTGCAGAAGTTTTAGATAATGGTGGCTTTGATATTGTTATTGGTAATCCACCATATTTACGGGTTCAAGGCATTGATAAGAAAGTATCAGAACAATATAAAAATATTTTTGATAGTGCAACTGGTAGTTATGATTTATACGTTTTATTTGCAGAACAAGGACTTTCCTTGCTATCTAATGAAGGAGTTTTAAACTTTATTATGCCTCATAAGTGGGTAAATGCAAGTTTTGGAAAAGGATTACGAGAGTTAAGTAGAAATACAATTCATAAGCTCATCTCTTTCGATGCTTATCAAGTCTTTAATGCTTCAACATATACTTCACTTGTATGGTTTAAAAATAAAAAGGATGACAGTTATTTAAAGTATGTAGAATTAAATAAAGATTTATATACAAATAAAGAGCTTGAGAATTACCTTTTTGGTTTAAAAGATGATGAATTTACCAATATTAATAATAATGATTTAACTTCTGAAAGTTGGATACTAACAAATAAACAGACATATGAAATTTTGGAAAAATTAAAAAAACAACCTTTAAGAATGAACAATATATTTGAAAAAATATTTACAGGACTGCAAACAAATAAAGATAGTATTTATTTTTTAAAAAATTGTAGATATGAAGATGATTTAATTATTGCTTTTTCTGATGAGCTACAAAAAGAGATAAGAATAGAGCAAGGGTTAGTAAAGCCACTTCTGAAAGGTGATGATATTCATAGATATGAAAAAATAACCACTGATAAGGTAGTAATATTCCCATATTATATAGAGAAAAAAGATGATAAAGATAAAGCTATTTTATATACAGAAGATGAAATAAGTATGAAGTTTCCAAATGGATATAAATATCTTAAAGAGTGTGAGTCTATTTTAAGGGATAGGGAAAAGGGAAGATTGAGAAATGATGATTATTGGTTTAGGTATATTTATCCAAAGAATTTAACTCGCTTTGATAAAGAAAAATTAATTCAACCAGATATTTCAATGGGTGGAAATTTTGCTTATGACGAAAATGGCAAATTTTACCAGACTACAACACTATATGGCTATGAAAAGTGTAGTAATATACAAGAGAGTTATAAATTTTTTATGGCAATTTTAAATTCTAAACTTTTATGGTGGTATCTAACACAAACTGGAACTACCTTGGCAAATGGATATTTTAGGTTTAAGCCTGATTATCTAAATCCTTTTCCAATGCCAAAGATTAATAATATAGAAGATACAGAGCCTTTTGAAGTTTTAGTTGATTATATTATGTGGCTAAAATCCCATAAAAATGATCCTATTAATAAGTATGTAGATAACGAACACATAGCCAAAGAGTTTGAATCAGTCATTGATGCTATGGTGTATGAACTCTACTTTAAAGAAGAGTTTCAAGAGAAAGGACTTGAATTTATATCTTTTGCTAAAAGGGATTTTGAGAGCATTGCAAACATAACAGATGTAAAAAAGATATCAGAAACAATTCATAAGGGGTATCAAGTACTTAGAGAACGGGAAAATGAGATACGAAATAATACACAGCTTATGAAAGTAAGACTTTCTGACATTATTTTACCAATTGAACGGAGTATATAAATGAGGATTAACAAACTTTTACTTCAAGATTTTAAATTTTTTCTTGGAAAAAATGAATTGGAATTTGGTGGGGAAAATGTATTGATTTATGGTGAAAATGGTAGTGGTAAGAGTTCTATCTATTGGGCTCTTTATACATTTTTACAAAGTTCAATTAAAGAAGATCATGAGATTAAAAAATATTTTGATGCAGGTGACCCACAAAACCTTATTAATAGATATGCTGAAAGCCCTGACCCTAAAATAGAACTGGAACTAATAGATAATGAAAAAAGAAAAACAGTTTATACAATTTCAAATGATTTAATTAATACAAATAGAGGTGATGATACACAAATAAAAGAAGCAAATCTTGCTAGTGATTTTATCAATTATAGACTACTTTCAAGAATATATGATTTTAGAAATTCTGAAGATATTGATTTGTTTAAAGTTTTTGAACAAGAAATATTAGATTATATTAGTTTGTCAACAATATTAAATGCGGGGGAAGAGTGGCAAGAGTTGAAAATAGGATTAGATCCTCATCCCAGAATGACTGATCAAACTTATAGAGACTTTCAAGATAAAATGAGCTTATTTAATAGGGAGTTAAAAGCTTATCTACTAGACATAATAGAAGATGCCAATAATTTTTTACAAAATGATTTTTCAGTGCCTATAAAATTGACTTGGAGTTATGATAATGCTACTTATAATGACTTCGTACGTGGAAGTACTAGAAGAAGAAATCAGAAAACATTACCTCCTATAATACATCTCAAAGCAAGGTTCCTTGATGAAAATATTAGAGATAAAGACATCCCAAAACCTCATACCTTTTTAAATGAAGCAAAGCTAACCGCTATAGCACTTTCTATACGTTTATCAATTTTAAAGAAAAGGCTTGTTGGAAATATTTTAAAAATCCTTGTCTTAGATGACCTTTTGTTAAGTCTTGATATGAACAATAGAGATATTGTAATAGATATAATGTTGGATCAATTTGATGATTATCAATTAATTATTTTGACACATGATAGAATATTTTTTGAATTAGTTCAGCATAAAATTAAAGTATCAGACCGGAGAAAATGGAAGAATATCGAAATGTATGAAGGTGTTACAGAAGATGTTATATATCCTTTTATTGTTGATTCAAGTACATATTTGAAAAAAGCTGAAAAATATTTCTATTTGAATGAATATGAAATATCTGGAAATTTTTTACGAAAAGAGGCAGAAAGTTTTTGTAAAGATTTTCTACCTAAAAGGTATCATTATACCTTAGAGTATGATACTTATAATTTAGCTAACTTAATTCAACAATGTGTAAAGTATGCAAAAGATGCCAATTTAGATGATACATTGTTTAAGAAACTTGATAGTTATCGGCAATTTGTTTTAAATTCAACTAGCCATGATAGCTATGATGTCCCAAAGTTTAAAAGTGAAATAATAGGTTGTCTAGATACCTTAAAGGAACTGAGAAAAATTAAAAATGAAACCTTTTTAAAAAAGGGAGAGATTTTAGAATTTGAAATTGTTGACGAGAATGGAAGTGATGTATATAAATTTGAAATCAAACTAGAAGATGACTTTAGGCTATTAAAAATAGGTGATGATGATACTGTTATTTCCAAAGGGATGATAAATTATTGGATAGAAAAGAATGGAGCGTATATAGGTAGTACTAGTGGAAGGAAAAAAGATTCGACACACCATGCAAATATAACATTAAAAAAACTTTATGAAGATACATATAAGTCATCCAATAAGGTAATGAATCCTGACTTTTGGGAAGAAATTATTATTCGAGAGACAGGGAAAAAATTAAAAGAGTATAAAATCAACAATCCTGATCCAATAGTTCAAGTTTAAGTCAGTCTAACACATATTACAAGACATACTGTTGGTAAATTAAACATGATAAAATACTAGAACTTAATATATGTGTCTCTCTTCAGTCTCTTAAAATTATATAGTGAAAAAACATTATTACCAGCTCTGGAATAAAAAGACCAGGTAGTAAATTTGTAAAAAAATGATCTGATATGGTACTAACATGTATTTTTACATGACCTATGTTTCTCTATATGATCAATACCTGAAATATCGAATCCACTATTTTCTAAAATAAAAAACTTCATTTAATATATCAATTACACCAAAGATATAAAAATTTAATATTTTTTATTAAATTTTTAAAACCTTCAAAAGAGGTCTAGGACTGTCTTTCAGAAGCAATTATGACTAATTGCATAAAAAGTCATAGAAAAACGACTATCTTTTACACTCCTCATAATAGTAAGATAAAAAATCAAAAAACTGGAGAAGACTATGAGCAACTATGAAAATGAAATAGAAGAAGAAATAAAGGTAATGTTAGCGAAGTTTGGCAAATCAATTTTGAATAAGAAGGACACTGCATTTTACTTGGATATCTCCACGATGACCCTTGATAGAATGAGGTTGGCAGGTGATATTCGCTCAATTAGGGTAGGAGGACAAGTGAAGTTCCGGGCTAAAGAAATTGCCCGCCTCATCGTAGAAGGCTAGGTATAGCTATGGCATGTATATTACAAAGTATGTCTTATCCATATAGGAAGAATCTAATTTTCAATGATAAAGTGTATATTCATTCAGGTATGATACTGACATGCAGTTGATTAGAGTCCGAACCTAAATTTTTATATTATACGCCTAACTACACTATGAAAACTTTCCCAAAATTTATTATTTTTCTAATAATTTCTCATTAGCCTTCTTATCTTCTAACTGTTGTTTGATATTATCAACAAACTCAACAGGTAAAGCCTCAAGTGTTCTGTATAGGAGGTGACGTTTTAGGTCAGGATTATTTTCCCAATTGTTCAGTGTTTTTCTATCTATCCCAAAATTTTCAATCATTTCTTTTTTTATCATAGGTCTAATTATCCTTTACTTGTAAAGAATTATTCCATAAATAAATAAATATACCCTTTTTTTAAGCTTTTATATGGAATAATTACATTTATAGGGATTTATGCTATACTAGAATGAAAGGAAGAATGATGAACCATGAAAACAGAGAGAGAAAGACACTTAAAAAACGTTTTGTACACTTTAAAGAGATAGCTATTAAGAAACACGGGGAAGGAAGATACGATTACACTTTTACAGAAGTGGACTATAAAAGAACAAGAGATAAAGTTCGTATTACTTGCAATGTATGCAATGATACATTTATGACATTTCCTCAATCACATACATCTTCTTCAGCAAGAAGAAATGGTGGATGCAAGAAGTGTTATACTTGCAGTGAAAAAATACGTAAACTTATTAGTAAACGTTGGGAAAAAAACAGATTGATGCGCATAAACGAATTCTTGGGGAGAATGGAACAAAGACATAAAGGATTATATCAGTATCCTCTCATACATCAAGAGTTTAAAAATGAGCATTCAAAGATAACAGTGTTATGTACAAAATGCAAGAATACTTTTAATCGAAATTGTAAATCTTTAAAAGATATAGATAGATATGCTGGGTGTGAAGAGTGTAATGCTGAGAGTATGATAAAAACGATAGCAGAAAAGAACAGTGCAAGACAGCTTCGAAATCATGCTATTAAGGATGTAGAACATCCATATGGTTTCATATACAGGATAACAAATAAAAAAAATGGAAAGTTCTATATAGGATATACCAATATGACTGCAGAGAGAAGATTTAAGGCACATAAAGATGAGAGCCGAAGATTAGCAAGGGGTCATAGAAAGTGTATAAGTTATCTTCACAATGCGATGAATTATCATGGTATAGAATCATTCGTATTGGATGTACTTGAATCCTTCAAAAAGATTACTCCAAGAGAGTTGGGTGAGATAGAAAAGGAGTATATCGCTGAGATGAATCCGGACTATAACTTAAGTGCTGGTGGAGAACTAGGAAGGAAACTTGTATCTTAGTTCCCCGCCCAGGGAAAAGATTATAAAAAGGAGATTCAACGTATGAAAAAAGTAATATGAATAGAGCTGGTACTAAGTGAACAAGGTCTATAGAAAGAAGTGGATTATTATGATGAAGGAGCGAGGAAGATGGTGCAATATCTTTTCAAGATAAAATATGACATAAATATTACAAGTAATGGGATATAATAGTTTAGTTGATGAGATTTAAAATGAAACTAAGCAGTTATTTTAGCTAAAGTTATAAAATGAGTAAATAATTTGAAAGAATTCCCCTAATTTAGCTCTGTGTCTGACACTTTTTTTATTAGAATTTTCATGATAAGACAAATTAAGTATTGTATAAAAAGGCACAGATGAAAATCTTACATACATCAGACTGGCATCTAGGTCAAAACTTTATGGGAAAAAGCCGTGAAGAAGAACATCATGCATTTCTTGCTTGGCTCCGAGAAACTATTGAAACTGAATCTGTTGATGTTCTTATTGTAGCAGGTGATATTTTCGATACAGGTACCCCACCGAATTATGCTCTAGAACTTTATTACAACTTTCTCAAGGAACTAGCTTCATCTCATTCATGTAAGAATATTATTATTACTGCAGGCAATCATGATTCCATAGCTACGCTCAAAGCACCTAAACAGCTTCTCAAAGCGCTCAATGTCCATGTTATTACAAGTGGCGATGAGAATGAAGATGAACTTATTCCTATCTACGATAAAGAAGATTTGCAAGGCATTGTCTGTGCTGTACCTTTTCTTCGAGACCATGTTGTTCGAAAGGCACAAAGTGGGCAAACAATGCAAGACAAAGAGCTTTCACTAAACGAAGGTATCAAAGAGCATTACAATGATGTCTTTGAACAGGCGAAAAGACTCCGAAGGGATTTGAAAGTACCTATTATTGCTACAGGACATCTAACTACGGTAGGGAGCAGAAGCAGTGAATCTGAACGTGACATCTATATTGGTGGTACTATAGATATTGGCGGTGATTTTTTGGGCAAAGACTTTGACTATGTAGCCTTAGGCCATTTACATATAAATCAGACTGTAGGTAGTGACCATGTTCGCTACAGTGGTTCACCTATACCACTTAGTTTTAGTGAGTCAAAGACTCAGAAAAAAATAAACATAGTCACCTTTACAGATAATGTTCTAAATGTTAAAGAAGTCAATATTCCACTACATAGACCTCTCTTACTTCTCAAAGGTGATGTCGCTTCGATTACAAAAGAACTAAATATGATAATAGATAAAAGTACATGGGTCGAAGTCCATCTAAGTGATAGTAATCCTTTTGCTTCGAATCAGGCCATACGTGAACTTGCAGAAGAGTTAGACTTAACGCTTCTTGCTGTAAAGATAGATAAATTAGAGCAGGCCCTTTATGCTGAAGACTTTGATGTTCTAAGTCTGGATGAGTTAACACCTTTAGAAGTTTTTAACCGTCGATTAGAGGTAGATGCTTTTGACGAAGAGGATCTAAAAGAAGACCTCATTAAAAACTTTAAAATTATCGTAGACGAAGTAGAAACATTATGAAGATATTACGTCTCAAATCAAAAAACATCAATTCGCTCAAGGGTGACATATCCATAGACTTCTACGAGCTATTAAAAGACAACGCTCTCTTTGCTATAACAGGTCCTACAGGTTCTGGTAAGAGTACTCTTTTAGATGTCATTACCTGTGCCTTATACGGACAAACACCGCGTCTTAAAAACCCCAGCGACTTAATGTCCAGACATAGTGGTGAAGCTTTTTGTGAAGTAGAGTTTGAGGTCAAAGGAAAAGTCTACCGTTCTTCATGGAGACAAAAAAGAGCACGTAACAAACACGATGGAAAACTGCAACCTGCCTCTATGGAACTTTCCGATGTTAAAGCCGAAGAAGTGATAGAGACAAAAGTAAGTCGAGTGCCTAAGTTCATAGAAGAACTTACTGGTTTAGACTTTGATCGATTTACTCAATCAATGATGCTAGCTCAAGGAAGTTTTGATGCCTTTTTAAAAGCTAAAGAGGGTGAACGATCCGCTCTTTTAGAAAAGATAACTGGCACAAAGATATATGCAGATATCTCAAAAAGAGTTTATGAAAAGTACAGTGAAGGCAAACAGGCTATCGAAATCGATGATAAGTTACTAGAAAACATTGAGTTTATGAATGAGGAAGTCTTAAAAGCGAAAACAGAGACCCTTGCTCAAAATAAAAAGCAAAAACTTGAAGATGATAAACACCTCAAGGAATTAAACCTAGCCTTACACTGGACCGACACACTGTCTAAATTAATCCTAGAGAGCGAAAAGTATCATCAAGGCTTTATCGAAATTAGCAAAGAAAAAGAGGATAAAAAAGAAGATTTTATCAAACTAGATTTGGCCAACAAAGCTTTAAATGTATCATCTCTTTATACTCAAAAATCAGGCCTAGAAAAAATAGTCCAAACAGATAGTACTTCTTTAGAGGTATTAGACAAAGAGCTTAAAATATTAGCTGCAGATATCGTCATAAGCAGTGAACTTTGTGAGCAGACTAAAATGCAAAGTACTCAAGCTAAAAGCACTTTCGACAGTGAAGTCCAAAAGCTAAAACTCGCCAGAGAGATCCAAACTCAAGAACAAGAAAACCAAAAAGCTACTACTGAGATACAAAAGACGATTGAGAGTAAAACAGCATCCGAAAAATTCCTCAAAGAGAGCCTTGAAAAAGTCAACGAAAATTTTAAAAATCTAAGCATAGAGATTGAAGCGAAAAACAACTACCTTCAGACAAATATTAAAGATGAAAAGCTCATAAGTAGTATGAGTCTCATCGAAGAGAATCTTAAAAAATTCACCCAAGAAGAGACTCGATTAACCTTACTGCTAAATGATAAAGCAAAAGTAGATGCCAGATTAAAACAAACACAAGAGTCAGAAAAAAGCTTTCAAGCAGAGCTGGAAACACTGTCTTTGACTTCAAAGAACAGCGAAACAGCCTATGTAGATATTGAAAAGAAAACTTCTGCCGATGTCACTGTAGAGCCACGTCTGCAAGCAGAACTAAAACAGATCGAGACACTACTTTATGAGCTAAAGATATATCATGAGCTATTAAAGAAAAAAGAGCAGGAGCAATTAGGCATCACACTTAATAGTGAAAAAGAGAAAAGCTTAACAGAAAGTGTAAAAAGTGCTACAGAAAATATCAAAGAGTTAAAAGCCCATATAGAGACACTTCGTATCAAAAAAGAGCAAGAACTCAAAATTAAAGCATACGAAGCAGATAGAGCCAATCTTGTAGAAGGCGAAGCCTGTTTTCTCTGTGGCTCTAGAGAACATCCCTTTGCTGAACACTCAGAAGCTATCTCTACAGATGAAACGACATCTCTGATCAAAGAAAAAGAGTCTCAACTGCTGCTCAAAGAAACAGAGCTCAGATCACACGAATCAGCTCGTTCAAGTATCAAAAATAAGATCGAAACTTCTACTTTAGAGATAGCTAAACTTGACAGATCTATTGCCACTATCACAGAGATCTTTAAAAACAGCTCTTTTGAGATAACCTCAAAAAGTAAAGCCAATCTCAAAGAGAAACAGACCTCTATCGAAGAGAGTCTAAGAGAGATAGTCAAAAGACGACAAGAGAAAGAGACATTATTAAAACAAAGAGATGCAGCAGCTCTTGCACTACGAACAAAAGAGAATGAGTTAAGTGCTATCAAGACAGAAACAGTCAAGCGCTTAGAACAGCTAAAACAGTTTCATGTCAATGAAAAAGCTTCTATAGTTGTTATTGAGAACTTAACAAAAGAGTTAACTACCCAGTGGAAAGAGTATGGGCTAGTCTTTGATAAAGAGAGAGTCTCTCTGCAGATAAAAGATCTGTTGGATAAAAGAGATGCTTACCTAGCCTGTAAAACAAGCTTAGAGACACTAGAAAAAGAGTTAGCGGGCTGTGGCATCAGTAAAGTAGAAAACGAGACAAAGATTGCCTCACTGACAGCAGAACTTTCGATAGACAATAAAAAGCTAAACGATCTTGCTGTGGACCTAACAGCCTTAATAGAAAAACGCATCTCTATACTCAATATCGTCAACCTCGATGCGCATGATAAAGAGATACATGAGACCTTTAAGATGATAGAGTCAAAAGTTCAGGCAGCCACTCAAAAGCTCCAAGAGCTAACAACTAAGAAGAGTGAAAAAGAGATACAGACAAAAGCACTCTCATCTAAGATTACCAAAGATAAAGAGACTCTAGATGCACTCGCTAAAGACTTCACAGTACAGTTAAAAGCCAATGGCTTTGATACGATAGAAGAATTGAACCAAGCTTCTATGGAAAACGAAGCACGACAAGCACTAGAGCTTTCATGTAAGACTATAAACGATAAGTTTAACGAGATAAAGACACTTCAAGAGGAGACTGTCAAACGTTTAGAAGAGCATAAAAAAACACCTCAAAGCGACAAGCCGATCGAGCTTTTGAAAGAAGAGCAAGAACTTTGTCAGAAAAAAGTTGATGATTTACAGCTTTCTATAGGTAGAGATGAAAAAGAGTTGGAACTTAACCGTGAAAACGAGACCAAACACAAAGACAAGATAGCCTCTCTAGAAAAGAAAAAAGAAGCCTTCAAAGTCTGGGCAAAGATGCAAGAACTCATCGGTTCAGCAGATGGAAAAAAGTTCGCCAAGTTTGCCCAAGGCATCACTCTCGATCAGCTCATAAGTCTAGCAAATCAACACCTAAACATCTTAAGCCAACGCTACACACTCGTACGAAGCCAAGAAGAGAAACAGCTCCTAGAGATCGAAGTCATAGATGCCTTTCAGGGTAATGTTATGCGTCCAGTCTCTACACTCTCAGGTGGGGAGAGCTTCATTGTGAGCTTGGCATTGGCTCTAGGGCTATCAGAGCTTGCCTCTCAAAAGATCTCTATCGATTCACTCTTTTTAGATGAAGGCTTTGGGAGTTTGGATGAAGAGAGTTTAGAGACTGCTTTAAATGCTTTAAACCTTTTACAAAGCTCTGGCAAGATGGTTGGAGTTATTTCGCATGTGGAGGCTCTAAAAGAGCGGATACCGTTGCAGATAAAGGTTGTGCCTAAGGGTGATGGGACGAGTTTTGTTGAGATTGGGGGAATCTTATAAATGGGTAATACTTTAAAAACAATTAAGGAAATTAAATGAATGATAATGGTGTAAAAAACAGAAATTTTGATAGTTTATTTAAGCATCCTGTTCAATTTGAAATTCCATTCTTTCAAAGAGGGTATGCATGGGAAAAGAAGAATTGGGATCAACTTTTTGATGATATCAAAGAGCAAATACTAGAAGATATGGAAAGTACAGAAGACTTTAATGAACATGATTATTTTTTTGGTCCGATAGTTGTACTAGAGAGAACCAACGCCGACCCAGAAATTAAAAAGTTCCTTGTTATTGATGGTCAGCAACGAATAACGACCATCTATCTATTGTTAGCTGCAATTAGAAAACAATTACATTCTAAAACTGAACTCTCTGAAAATGCAGCAGATCATTTTGCAGAATTGTCAAAATATATTATTAATGACGTTGATATTGGCAATGAAGATTATCGCCAAATAAAAGTATTTAGTACAAAAGGGGATCGACTACCCACATTTTTATCAATTTTTGATTCAAATCCTAATTCTCCTTTACTAGCGGCAGATCAACAGCTATATATTGCGTCACAAAATAAAATTGATAAATTTAATAAGTACTTACATAAAAAATTATCAAATGACTATCCTGATGTACCAAGCCTGTGGAAATTATCTCAAGCAATATTATTCGCATTAAAAATAGTATGGATTCCTTTAGATGACACAAAAGATGATCCTCAAGCTATTTTTGAAAGTTTAAATGATAAAGGTATGCCTTTATCAGCAGGCGAACTTTTATGTAACTATATGTTTAAGCCGATTATGGATGGGAAACAAGACCACGAACAATTGCATACGGATTATTGGCTAAGTACACGTAAATTACTTGAAAATGAACAACATTTTGAAGATTATTTAAGAGCACTATTTTCAATTGGACAGAAGAAGATGATTGGTAAAGGTAGACGTGTATATGTTTACTTCAAGAATAATCATAAAAAACTTACTGAAGAAGTGTCAGTTAAATATCTTAGAGATATTAAAGTCGGTGCCAATTTTTATAAGCAAATAACATCACCAATCGCTAATCCACACAAAAATTCTAAAATTAAATCTTCATTGTCAGCTATACAAGATACTAGAATGGAATCATCTGTACCATATATTTTGTCACTATTACTTGCATTAAATGATAATCTAATCGAAGAGGAAATAGTTGGAAAACTACTAAAACAATTACTTGTTTTACTGGTTAGACGTAAAATGAAAGAATTGCCTACTACAAAGTATGATGTTTTCTTTCCAGCACTAGGCTCTAAAGTAATTGGAATGGAAAATCCTATTCAAAAATTTCATGATGAAGTGAAAAATGAAGGGCTATGGATAAGTGATGATGACTTTAGAGATGGACTTATAAATAATGCATTGTACAGAAAAAGAGACTTGGCATTTTCAAGATTGATTTTACGGGAAATAGATAAATCTATGCAAGTGTATGGGCAACTACCTGATTATTCTACTCTACACACGATTGAGCACGTATTACCACAAAATTTGACTGATGAATGGAGATCATATCTGGGAGATGATGTTTTAAATGATAAGTTTACTATTGTAATTAATACGCTAGGTAACCTATGCTTTTTGAGTCAAAGTGCAAATAGCCATGCAGGACAAGATCCATTTACTTCCAAAGTAACTGATTACACGGATGTGACAGCTTTAACAAAAGATCTTAAACAACGAGTTGATAAGAATATACACTGGAACACTAAAGCAATTAATGATAGATCTGAAGAACTAGCAACAAAAGCTATTGAAATATGGAGTTGGACAATCATTTAAAGATAATGTCTAAATGGGTATTTAATGTAAAAAAGGATTATATGTGAAAATAAAGAAAGTTACGATATCAAACTTTAGGTCTATTATTGATATTGAAATAAGTTTTGAAAATTTAATGATGTTTATAGGACAAAACAACCATGGTAAATCAAATATTTTGTATGCCATACTTTTCTTTTTTGGAGAGATAAAAGTACAGGATTTAGATTTTTTTGATGGTACAGAGGAACTTTATGTAGAAATATTATTTGATAATTTAGATGAAGATGATAAAGCAACTTTCAATAAATATTTAACAATAGATAATGAAATTTTGGTTAGAAAAACCGCTTATAAAAATGGTAGTTTTGAATATAATGGTTATATACAAAATCCTCAAAATGAATATCTACAAGAGTCTAATGCTACTAATTATAGAAGTCGTGCAGCTGCTCAAGAACTACCTTTTTATGATGACCTTCCATCGGAAGGAAGACTGACAATAGATATTATACAAGTAGCACAACAACAATATATTTCAAATAACAGAGACAGAATTGAATTTGTTTATGAATTAGAAGCAACTAATTTCTTAGGTGCAAAAAATGTTGCGCAGGGAATATTCGGAGAAATCTTTTTCATTCCAGCAGTTAAAAATATTAATGATGATTTGTCTAATAATAAAACAAGTGTTTTTACTAAATTATATTCAAAAGTTATTGAATTAGTCACAACAAATGATGATGATATATCTGAGATTAAAGATCAAATAAATGCACAGTTTCGTAAGTTTCAAAAGTATAATGAGGATTCGACGGAGAATGAAAATAGACCTAGTGAGTTAAAAGAGTTTGAGGATAGACTTTCAGGTAATTTAAGAGAATGGGGAGTAAACCTCGAAGTTGAAATTCTTCCACCTGATATTGACGAGGTATTTAAATCGGATGTAAACGTTTGGATACATGATGGTATTAAGACTGACATTAATAGAAAAGGACATGGATTGCAAAGGGCAATGACATTTTCGTTAATAAAAACTTTTTCAGAACATGTATTATCAATGCCAGAAGAAGAAAGACCCAATAGACAAGCATCGAAATCTTCATATTTTATTTTTGAAGAACCAGAATTATATCTTCACCCACAAGCACAAAGAGCATTGCTAGATTTATTAATTAATTTATCTGAAGATAGTCAAGTTGTATTATGTACGCATTCAAGCTCATTAATCAGTTTAGATAATTATAAATCTATTGCAATTGTAAGAAAAGATGGAATGACAAACGAAACGAGTATTACGCAATATCAGGAAGAAATATTTGTAGGAGATGAAAAGAAAAATTTCAACTTGTTGTCTTGGATAAATCCAGATAGAGCAGAGTTGTTTTTTGCTAAAAAAGTAATTTTAGTTGAAGGTGCAACTGAAAAATCAATCATTCCATTTATTGCGAAAAAGCTAGAAGTTTTTAAATTTGAGTATACGTTAATTGATTGTGGCTCTAAAACTCAGATTCCTTATTACATACATTTATTGAACAAGTTTAAAATACCATATATTGCTGTTTATGATAAAGATCATCAATCTGGCAAAGGACAACAAGCAAAAGATATGGCAGATAGAGATACTAATAAAATTGAAGATATTATTGCTGCGAGTATAGGAAAAAGCGTTGTTTTTGTAAATGATATTGAAGAAGAGCTTGGCATGACCGCAGGTACAGTTAGTAAGCCTTTTTCTGCATTAGAAGAAATTAGTAAAGATGAATTTGAAATACCTGTAGATTTAGAAATTAAAATTAAAGAAATTTTTTCATAATAAATAAAAAATTAAATATGCTTATGAGCATGTAAAATAGGGTGAAACAAATATGATAGAATCGGCAGTGGAATTATGGAGAGACATAATTGGTAAACGAAATTTTGATGAAAAATATTACGACTTTAAAGAAGCAGACTTGATAAAAGATCGATTGAGATTACCAAAAGACAAATCAATCCTGAAGGGTTTAAAAAAACTTAATATTTCTTTGGAAGAATTTATAGAAGTATTTTTTGAAGCAAATAGTTCGTATACGGCCATGATGAATGACCTATTAAATATGTTTCAAGAAATTGGAGCCAAGCAAACAGATGTCAACTTAGAAATTAGTTTCGAATTTGATAAAAACCAACCTTTAACTATTGATATTAATAATTTCAAAAAACAAATCGAAAGATGGAAGTTAATAGAAAAAGAAGTACTTATATCTGGAGCAACAGATATAAGAGAATATCACCGTATTACAGGTGAACTTTTAGAACTAAATTTTCCTATACAATTAAACGATAATGAACGTGAATACAATGATTTTATAATAGATTTGGAAACTACGGATGATAATGAGTTCAATGAATTAATCGATAAATGGAAGATATTCTTAAATAATTTTGTTCAAGAAGTTATGAAGTATGGAACTGATAAAGCTAGTTTGGCTGCATCTAGCCGCAAGGTCAAAAACAATGTCCATATCGAATTAGGAATTGATAGATGGCCTTATCAAATACATAGTCAACTTCAACAGATAACGATAAAGTTTGATACTTTAGGTACAAAAAATCAACAATATATAATAAAAATATTAGATGGTTTTTTAAATAATATTGGAGTTCAAATAACTACTATTAAAGAAAGAGTAAAAATACTAGATGATTATTTAGAGTTGCCTTTTTGGAAAAAACGTTATGAATTATATTCGGTTTGGATATTTAGTCAAATTTATGATGTAATTAAAGAGCATAATCATCAAGTCCATGTGTTAGATGGAAAACTTTCTTTTCCCTTTAAAGAAACACATTTGGCAACTATCTATTCCGATAATAATAAGAATATCTATATTTATTGTGAGAAAAGAACACCTATTAATAATCCCATAGGTTCAGGAAGAACTAAAAATATTCAGCCAGATTATTCTTTTTATCAAGAACCCCTCAGTAATGTAAATTCTTCAATATTGGAAATAGAATGCAAACAATATAAAAAACCTAATAATGACTCATTTGCAAAGGCCTTAATTGATTATTCAAATGGACGACCTAAAAGTCAAGTTTTTTTAGTAAATCATGGAGAAATGAAAGCCTCTAATGTTATTAGTAAAGCTGAAAAACTTGAAAGTAATTTTAAAAAAGAAAGATGTCAACTGTTCTCGTCAATATATGCAAATTCAACTGAATTGTATACATTTAGATCTAGTATAAAAGGCATATTATTTGACAATAAAGTATTTAGTCAAAGTTCAAATATCGAGATACAACTTATTTGGGCAAAGGAACCACAAGACTTAGACCTTTCTGTTAGATGTTTAGATATAAATAATAATACTATGGGTACTGTTTCTTATAAGAATAAAAACTTTGAAGGCATGACCTTTGATACAGACATCAGAACTGGCTCTGGACCTGAAGAAATTTCTTTAATAGCACAGGAAAATTATACTTATGTTGTTCAAGTAGAAAATTTTTCAAAAGAAATACCATTAATAAAGTCAGAAGCAAAAGTGGAAATCTCTGTTAATGGACAAAGTATAAAACAGTTTGATATTAATAGTAATGATATTGAAACAGTTTTCTGGAAGGTATGTACAATGAAGACAATTTTTTTAGATGAAGAAAAATTATATTTGACATGGCAGGATTAATATGCAAAGAATGAACTTCTCTAAATCACTCTACACAAAAGGTATCCAGTGTTCTAAAGCCCTCTGGCTAAAAAAATACAACAAAGAGGTACTTACAACTCCTGATGCAACTGTACTGGCACACTTTGAAACGGGTAATGTCGTCGGTAATCTTGCAAGTAAGCTTTTCCCTAATGGTCTAGAAGTAACTTATGATGCCAGCAATTTCAACAATATGGTCGAGACTACAAAGCAATGGATGGATGAAGGTCTGGAATACATCTATGAGGCGACTTTTTTATATGATGATATCCTTATTCTAGTCGATGTCCTGAAAAGTACACCGGATGGTGTCGAGATTTATGAAGTGAAAAGCTCTAGCAGTGTTAAAGAGATTCACTTGCATGATGTCTCTATTCAGAAGTATGTGCTTGAACAGCTAGGATATACAGTTACAAGCAGTAATATTGTACATATTGACAGTTCCTATGTCCGAGGTGATGAACTTGACCTGAACAGGCTTTTCAGGGTCATAAATGTAAGTAATGAAGTCAATGCTCTGCAAGTAGACATCCCGCAAAGGCTTAAAGAATTTGAAACCTGTCTGTCTGACCATGAGAACGAACCAGATATCGATATCGGGGCCCACTGCAACAGGCCTTATGCATGTGATGCAAAAGACTACTGCTGGAGGACTCAGAGGAATATACCTGACTACTCAGTATTCAACATTTTTAATCTTGGCAGTAAAAAACAGATAGAACTCTACAAACAGGGGATTGTACGGATCGAAAATATTCCCGATGATCTATCTATGACACCTATACAAAAACAAAAAGTAGATAACTGGAAAAGTCAGGTGAGCTACATTGACAAGGAAAACATTAAAGCCTTTCTTGATACGTTAACTTACCCTATCTATCATCTTGACTTTGAGACCTTTCAACAGGCTGTTCCTGAATGGGAAGGGATGAGCCCATATCAACAGATACCTTTTCAGTACTCACTTCATATTGAACATGAAGATGGGACTTTGGAGCATAAAAAGTTTCTTGGAGCTGATAGCATCGATCCCCGTTACAATTTGGCCAGAAGACTTATTGAAGATATTCCACGAGATGTAACAGTTTTGGCCTATAACATGAGTTTTGAAAAAGGCGTCAATGTAAAGTTGGCTGAAAGCTTTGAAGAGTTCTCAGAGCATCTATTGGCTATCAATGAAAATATGAAAGATTTGATGTACCCATTTCAAAAGCAGTACTACGTTATGCCTGAGATGCAGGGAAGCTATTCGATCAAATATGTCTTGCCTGCACTGATACCTGAGATGGCACAAGCATATAAAGAGTTGGACGGTATCCAAAATGGCAGTGATGCGATGAATGCATTCCCTCGACTTTCCAGTATGGAAGTACTAGAGAAAGAAAAGACGAGAAATGCTCTGCTTGAGTACTGTAAACTTGATACGTTGGCAATGGTAAAGATTTTAGAGAGGCTGAAAGAGCTAAATGAAGAAAATGTATAACAGTCAAATTTTATATTATCAAATGCTTCAAATTTGTTTTGGGCTTGCACATGATGATATTACAATCGGCACCTAAATCAAGGTAAATTCGCCGATATTTAGTTAAGTACAATGATTTTTTCTAATTTATTAGATACACTTTTTATAAAGACAAAAATTAAAGTAGACACATGGCAAATAAAAGTATCAAAGATGCACAAAGTCTTTTGAACATCATGACAATGAAGAAGAACCGCGAACTTCTGGCTCAATTATATGAAAGAAGAGGGGTTGTTGTAAGAATGTCTTCTATCTCAAACATAGAAGAGGAAGATGTTGCTCTTGCAAGACTAAAAGATTTTGACCTTATTGAAACCGATGATGACAGAATATCTATCTCTCCAACACTTGAAACTTTTTTTGATGCCACACTTGATGCAACACAGGAGATAAGTATTGCCGGTATCAAAGAATCTATGGAATACCTTTCTCAGCATCTTGATGACTATGAGGATGAGAATATAAAAGAAAAGGGAAAATCGATAAAAAGCATAAGAGGGCATCTGCGAAAGATGAGTAGAACTCTTGCGCATACTTACAGGATTATGAGACATAGAATTCTTTTAGAGTTTGAAAACCAGGATGATTTTTATAAAAAGAAAAAAGAGCTTGAACGATATCGCAAAAAAGTAATGGAGCTTGATCAAGCAAAAGAATATATTTATAAAAAACTTGTATATCGACAAAAAACTTTTGAAACTATATTAAACAAAGATGTGCATATAAATCTCAATGAACTCTATCTTGTCCTCAATGAGATTACCTCATCTCTTGTCTACTTACAGAAAGAAGTGATTACTTATCTCTATAAACTTGAAGAGAAGAAAAATTTTGTAGACAGGTTATTTGACTTATCCAACATGGTGCGAAATCAAGAGATACTTTATGAAACAAATATTGAAGATGTTATCAGGAAAACACCTGTAAGAGTGGATCATGTATTATATAAAATTCCAGAACTCTACGGACAAATAAATGCCAGTTCAGATGAGCTCCTTGAGTATTCAGCAATATATGATGAATTGGTTATTAAATCTTTAGAGGAAGCAGGCATTAAAAGAGATCTGGTTGCAGACCCAAAAGAACGTCAAGTTACAACAGACGTTTCGTGCTTTGGGAAAAACGTTATAGTTGAAGAAGATGTGGATATTGACGCACTCTTCACAATTTTTAAAGAGCAAGGAAGAGACCTGTTTAGCTTTATTTTCTATAAAAAGTTCAGTAAGGAAAAAACACTGGACGAAAAAATAGATATCTTTGTACAAACTGCAATTCAATATGAAAGAGAAACTATTATAGATGCCACAGAGAGAATTAGGCACCAACGATACAATCTTGCAAAAATACACTACAAGGAGTAGGAAGTGGCATCAAACGAAACAACTGCAAAAGTTTATAATCTTTTTCTTCAAAAAGGAAAAGGAGGATTTTTAACAAAAAATTCTTCAAGTTTGGCAGAGCAAAAACTCTTTGAGTTCTGTGTAAAAAACTTTGAAGAGATGTACGATTTTTTTGAAAAGATGGGGTATGAACTTGTAGATGGAGGTGACTACTTTTATCTCAATGCAATCATCAAAGATAAAGACCTCGAAGAATACCTAAAGCCAAGAATAGACGCACTTATTAAGGCCATAAATATTTTTCGATTTATCTACACTTGCAAAAAAGACCTTGATGTTGATTATATTGTAACAAGTAAAGAACTTGCCTCTGCAGTGACTGAAGATATGGCTGCAAAGGAACAACTTGGTGTAATCATGGCTATGAGAAAAGGGAAGACACTTATTGACGATATCGAGGGAAAAGCACTTAATGTTCTAGTCAAGATGGGATATATGGAAAAAACAGATCAGTATGGAGGAGAGTACAAAGTATTAAGCTCCTATAGGCATTTTCAAAAGATGGCGAACTCCATTGAAAACTTAAAAGTCAAAAGAAAAGAAGAAGAGGATGAAGAAGAATGGTAAGCGAACTTGTGAAGGTCACATTGATAAACAGCGCTGATTATGGATTTGGGGAATTTGACTTTAGGGGGAATACACTCCTAACAGGTACGAATGGCGCCGGTAAAACTACACTTATCAGGGCAGGACTATTCTTTTATTATCCCAAACTTGATAAAAAAGATCTTGGGATACAAGCTCAGAAAAAGAGTTTCACTGATTATTATCTTCCTGCCGATACTTCAAATACCTATGTGGTTTACCAATATAATAATCAGAACGGGAAGAACATGGTTGTTCTATTCAGAGAAGAAGAGCAGAGAAAGATGCGTTTTAAATTTTTTAGCTTTGGTGAAATACAAGAAATAGATATGAAAAGTCTATTTTTTGATGGACAAATAGCAAAACTACCTAATGATCTGTTTACAAGTCTTAGAACACTGTGTACTTCTGAAAGTCGAAACATTTCTACGGCAACAAAGTTTGAACGGATCATATATGGAACAATAGATGATACCGAACTTAGAAAATATTCCCCTTTTCAAGGTAAGAGAATATCCTCTAATGAAAATAACCTTGTAGGCAAAACGATACGAAATATTTTTGTGAACAACCGCATAGATTCAGAAAGCATAAAAAGTATCCTGACCTCAGCGATAGATAATTCCAGTAGTAGTGGCTTTAGGCTCTCTAAGTTCAAAGAAGACACTAGGATTATTCTTCTCAAAAAAGAGGAGATAGAAAGAGTAGATAAGAAGAGACCTATTGCAGATGAAATTGTTTCCCTCTATGATTCTGTAAATAATAATCTGCAAATAATCAATGACACTGCCATATCTATAAAGATGAGGTATGTGTATGTAATGAATGAGCTTACGACACTAAAAGCAGAAGAGGTAGAGATACGGAAAGCACTAAACCTTGTTTCAGATAAGAAAGATAAGCAGGACAGGGAGCACAAAAACCTTGAAACTCAGGCTACAAAGAGAGAAGGTATCTACGAAGAGAGACTTAAGGATGCTCACAAGAAAAGAAAAGAGTATCTAGAAAAGGATATTGACTCAAAGGCTAAAGAAGTAGCACAGCTAGATACAATGAGAGAACAACACTCTTCTCTTTATAGACAAATAGTGGTACTTGAAAGCAAAGCTGAGGATCTAACACGAGAACTAAAACAAGAAGTTGAAGCAAGTAAGCAGAGACTTGAGAGTGTGAAATTTAAAGAAAAAGAAGAGCTGTTATTAATGCAGAAAGCTCACGCAGATGAACGTGAGGTGCAATTGGATGAGTTGCAGAAAGCATATAATAAAGAAGAAGTACTTATTAACGACAAAGAAGAAGAGCTAAAAGAGAAGCAGAATCAACTCACTGATAAAAAAATCACCAAGAATGATGAACTTTCGAAAATAAAATATGCTTCCCATGAAACAGAAGAAATGATTACACTTAGAGAAAAGATAGATACTTTAAAAACTAAAAAAGAAGAATTGAGTTTAGAAGAAGCAGTCTTATCTGACAACATGCGTGAGCAAGACCAGGCTTTGGAGTCTGCGAATAGAGAAGAAGAAACACTTATAACTGCTAAGATCAATGCTGCAGATATAAAGAAAGCTCCGCTTGTTTCAATAGTTAAAAAAGTAGAAAGCCTCATAAAATATGAGGAGGGCACTGTTATTGATTTTATTTTAAAAAATGACATAGTTCGAAAAGATGAGGTAATTTCCTTACTTAGTAATGAAGTCTTGTTAAAAAAAGATGCTGAGCCAACGTATTTCGAGAATGAGAGTTCCTTGTCAATATATGGTGTTGTATTACAGAATATAGAAATAAAAGATATAGCGTACTGGGAAAAAGAAAAAAAACAGGCAGAATCCCAGATATCTGAAATAAATGTACATCTCAATGGCGAAACTACCAGGATACAGGACGAATTTTCTTCAAAAAGAATGATGATTGAAAAAGACAGACAAAAAATAAATAAAAGAAAGAGCGAGATCTCCATAGAAGTGAGTAGGGTAGAGACATCTATCTTGTCCAACACGACAACACTTATAGGATTGGAATCGCAAGCTCAAGATGAGAAGAAAAATAGAATAGCTGCTCGTCAAAAAGAAATAGATGAGCTTGTTGTAGTGGAAAAAAGTATTCAAGAGGATGTAACGATATTAAAAAGGGAGAGGAATCAAAATAAACTTCTTTTAGAACAAAATAAAGAGGCAATAAAAAGAGAAATCCTTCAAAAACTGGAAGTAGCACTTCATAGAGCAAAAGAGATATATGCGGGATTAATGAAGGACATTATTAGGGAAATAGAAGAGCAGGAAGAGAATATTGAAAAAATACAGCATAAAGAGGGTGTTGATGTAGATACCATAAAGCAGTTAAAAAGAAAAGTGGAAGACATTAGCTCTCATATAAAGAGAGTTGATAGTTTCTCTGGAGAAGTAACGCTTTATATGCAATTTAAAAAAGAATATATTGATAAGATAGATGACATTGAATATGAGTTGAATGAGATACAAAATAAAAATGAACAGGAAAAGAAAACTAGAGAAGCAGAACGGAAAAAAGTTGCTGAAGAGATAAAAAATATAGAGGAAAAACACAATCAACTCATAGCTAAGATAAAGAATCTTCATGAGAATGATATTGATAAGTATACTAAACTCATGTCCTCGACTATAGAGACAAATAGATTTTTGGCTTATACGGGAAGAACAATAACAGCGATAGAAAATCTTGATAGTCTGGAACAAGTAAGAGAATATCAAGATATGCATGGTGTATCTGAATATATAAGACTTACCATTATTCAGCTTATTGCGAGACTGGAAGCTGCAGAGACCCAAAAACTATTTGATGAAAGACAACTTGGATACAAGATAAACAATTTCTTTTCTGGAATTTCGGATTTTAATTTCTTCGGTCTTGAAAAAGTAAATATGGAAAAAAGTGGTTCTGAAGAGAATATGCGTGTTGCAAGAAGTGTGAAAGCTTTTATTGATAAGGGATACACTGATATGGTTATTGTCGAACTTGTCAGATTTCTTATGCTTCACCTTTCAGATACTTCTAACCAGATAAGGATTTTGGAGGGGAAATTAGATGAGATTAGAGTATATTTACGAAAGATAAGAACTCAACTCGGCAGTGTGACAGGGATATCGGTAATAAAGTCTATAGAGATAGAGATGCCGGATGAAGATAAAATCAAAGGTTATCAGAGTGACAGCAGTGAGATACTAAAGCTTCTAAAACGACTAAGGAACGAGTTTGAGGAGAGGGAGAGGGCATTTGTCGGCCAAGGACTCTTTGAGCACTTCTATACGCAAGAGAATAGTAAGACAAGCCCTTCTGAGGATAGGAAACTAATATCACTCCTAGGTTTAATTAATACAAGACTTGAGGAATCAAAAAATGAAGAGCTTACGCTTGAAGATTGTTTTGATATCCGGTTCAGGGTAGTAGAGAACAATAACGATAGCGGGTGGCAAATGTCTCTAAACGGGATAGGTTCTGAAGGAACTGATGCACTCGTCAAGATGCTGATAAATATTTCTTTCCTTGATATCCTTAAAAAAGAAAGTATTGGTGAAGGAAGAATCCATTGTATGATAGATGAAATAGGAAAGCTCTCTGAGGGATATTTTAAAGAGGTAATAATTTTTGGGAACGAAAGAGGAATAAGTTTCATCAATGCACTTCCAGCCAAAATGTTGGTCTCTACACATAGAAATGTATATAAGCTACAAAAAGTAGGGGATCAAAATGTGACTGTTCCACATCTGCTAGTAAGTAGAGAAGATGTAGTGAATGAAGATGAGGTATTGGATAATGCGTAAAATACCTCTTAGCTTTGCGAAGGTTATCTTAAAAATAATAGAAAATAGTGAAACGGGCGGTGTTAGGGGTGGTGAGATTAAAGACAAGAAAGTGCTGTTGGAATTTGTCTCACACAGGCTCATCACAGAAAAACGTGAAACGAAAACACGGAAGTCATATACTGTCACTAACCTTCTTGCACTTCAAAGTTATCTCTTAAGTGTATATGGAATAAAAGATATCAAAAAGTATGTTGAAACTATGCAGGATAAAGATGCCTCTAGAGGCAATATGCTAGAGTCGTCAACAAGAGACAAGGAAAAGCAAATAGGCACACAAACGGGTATATATTTAAAAAGTACCTTTGCTCTGGAAATATATCAAGGGATTAGTGTTCCAGCAAATGCCGATATTGATGGTCTTTCTTATTTCTTGACAGATTATACTCAGATAGTACTCGATAAAGATATCTGTATTATAGGTGTAGAAAATTCTGAAAATCTTATGAAAATAAGCTCACAGATTCATTTGTTTTCCGGTTACGGAAGTAGATTACTGTTTATGCTAGTTAATCCATCAATGCTCAATCTACTGCCAGGAACAGATAATAAATACGTTCATTATGGAGATTTTGACTATGCAGGTATATCAATCTATTTACATAAAATAAAGACAAAATTAAAGGGGAAGAGTGAGTTTTTTGTTCCAGATAATATTGGGCAGCTTCTCAAAGATGGAGATAGCACAAAATATTTTCAACATAAGCATCTTGAAAAATCAATTACGGGTAGTGAGGAAAAAATAGATATGCTCATAGAAAGTATACGTAGTTTACAGAAAACTGCGTATCAAGAAGCACTTATTATTAAAAAACAACCAGTAAAGAGATGATTATCTTTATGGCTACTAAGACACAAAGAGTATCTAATTTTCTTTCAGAGCACATCAACAAAACTATCAATGTCTCCTTTAACATTAAGATATTTCTGAGTAGTTGTTACATTAGTATGGTTAAGAAATAGCATAGCCTGAACGATACCTTTGGCTTTATATATTTTAGTACCACTTGTTCTTCGTAGAGAATAAAATGAAACCCTATCCATCACAGCACTAGTTGGTATACCTACATTAAACAGTTTATCAAAAATTTTTTGTCCTGCACGTCTTATTCCAGAATAGTTTGCCGGCTTTTGTTTTGCCAAAGAGCTTTTTGTACTTTGATAGGTTTGTGTGGGATAAAAGAGGTAGTCTCCGTATTTTAATTCATGTTTTTTTATCCAGTCGGATATCAGATCCATTACTTCAGTATTTACATGTTGTTGGTAACTTTTACCTTTTTTCATAGCTTTTAAATGAATTTTATTCTGATTAAAATCACAGTGTTGTACTTGAACATCTATAATGGCGCTTGGACGTGCACCTGTATGATATAAAAGTTTAGCAAAAAAGTATAATCTTGGTTGTGGAGATATACCCGACTCAGGAAGTCCATCATGAAAAGCATCAAACATAATTTTTAATTGTTCATCACTTAATATGATACCTGGTTCATGTTCTTCTGCTAATTTTGGAATAATATATCGATCTACAGGGTTATAATCAACCCATTTTTTTCTAATTGCAACATTGTAAAGAGCACGTAATTTATCAATAGTATCATTAACAGTTTTAGGTGCATACTTCATTGCGATCAGTTTATTTTGTAACAGTTGGATATCATCATGATTAATTTTTGATGCAACTTTGGTACCAAGGATAGGGATTACTCTTTTGGAAAATTTATTTTTATCTTTTAGGTTTTCTTTTGTTTGTCTCTGCTCATAATATAAATTTGCAAGCTGTATTAGAGTGAGTTTTTTCATATTTTTGGATCTTTGTAATTCTCTTTGATCTGATTCCAATCTACGTTTCAATTTTTTCACATTTGCTTTTATATTATTCAGTTCAATCAGTGCATCATCTTTATCAAGTGTATGTAGCTTTTTCTTTACAGCTTCACCGTATTCATCTCTGTAGCTTATGTAGAGTGCACGTGTTTCTCTATCTGTAGATTTAGGGTTATAGTATTCAGTTATCCCATTATATTTTTTTGCTTTGATTTTTCGAAAAGCCATATTTGTCCTTGTATAAAAAGTTTTCCACAAAAGTTTCCACAATTAAGTCTAGATTTGTAGAGAAACACATAAATCGGATAACTAATTCAGCTATATTTATTTGTTTCAATTATTTTTAATTTTTTGAAAAGAAATATCCATTCTATATAAAATGTTTTCCACAAAATGTTTCCACAATTATACCTAAACTTGTGGAAAAATGCATAAATTTGATAAAATTTTAAATTTCATATAATGCTATATAGCCATTATATACGTGAGTTTTGAGAAGGTTTGAGTAGTATTGATAAAACAATGAGTCGGGAGTTCGAGTCTCCCCCGACCCACCACTTTAATCCCCCAAAACACGTACTTTCAGACTAAGAAATTTTGGACTCTGCCAAATTTATTCCAATTTTTTCGGAACTCAAGTATTATTTAGGTCTCGGGAGGTCATGTCTCTCATCACCCGCCGTTATAATTTAGATTATTCTTACTGCTAGTTTCTCATAAATTAATGTAAATATCCAAATGATTATAAATTAATCATTTTTTCTTTCATTTTGGTTCTTTTTTAAGTAATAATAATTATAGAAATAATTCAAAGAAGGTGAAATTTATGTTGTTGAAATTTTATGATCAAGAAAGAAAGCCATATGCTTACACAGAAGATAATAAAACAATTTATACATATGATGGTGAACCGATAGCTTATATAGATATTGAAGATATCTATGCGTTTACAGGAACTCATTTAGGTTTTTATGAAGAAGGTAATATTTGGGATCATAACGGCGATATAATGTTGTTCACTAAGGATTCTATACGTGGACCATTAAAACCCCGAAAATCTCTCATGCCATTAAAAAAGCTAAAATCAAAAAAGCCTTTAAAGGGAACAAAAGCACTTAAACCTAAAAAGCCTTTAAAAAGTAACAAATGGTCTTCATGTAATCTAATAGATGTTTTTATCTAGAAATAAACTAAAATTTTAGTGGTTTTACTCTATATATTTTATAAGGTTTCTACATTTTCGTAGACTCTGCCAAATATGTACGTTATTTGTATGCCAACAGCAACTATTTAATTTAAGATTGCCCGTATCTAGTACTGCTGTTTAGAGTTATGGAAACATCATCTGTACAAATAGATGAGTTTTAGATATCCTACCTAATAAGAACAGTAAAAAGGATAAACAAATGGCTAAGACAACAACCGAATTAAAAGTATTCTCAGTATGTTACAGACCGCCTTTCTCTCAAAGTATGAATAAGTTTATAATAGATCATGTCACATCTTCTATGGTTTCACCACATAAAGGCACGCTAGAGGAAAGAGAAACGGAACATTATCTTTTCTCGAAGATCATTGAGGCGATTGAACAATATAATCCAAGTATTTTAAAATCAGACCAACTAATTCTCGATAAACTGTATGAAGCTGAGATTGAATTCGTGGAGTTGTAATTGTAATACTCCCTCTATTTCGTTATTATAATAACCTTATAAAGTTATATATTTTATAAGGTTTTTACATTTTGGCAGACTCTGCCAAATTTGTATGTTAATTGTTTGCCAACAGCCAACTATTTGATTTAAGATTGCCCGTATATAGGGCTTTCAGAGGATTGAGAATAGATTTCGAGTCTCCCCCGACCCACCACTTATTAATCCCCAATATAACGTAATCTAATCACTTTTAGCTAACCATAGTATCATCATAATTTAACCATAGGTGTCAAGATAGGTATCACTTTTATAAGGGTATTTATCCACTTGAATATCTTTTCGTCAACTCTAATTACTATATGAATATTGAGTTAAACTGTATATACCTATTAGTGCATGCTGTAGAGCTTTGAAGGCACTATCTTTGTCAAGGTGAGAAGATATATTCCCCCCCCATGCCAAAAGCTCTCAAATATAATCTGACATATCCTCCACAGAAAAATATTTCACATTGTCATAATCATACATTCTTCGGTAGTAAAAGATACCTACACAAAAAATGCACACAAGATTATTATATTAAAAAAATACATTTAAAAGGATATAGCTATGAAACAATTCAAAATGCTTTTACTTTCAAGCATGGTCATACTTTTCATTGCATGTGGTGGAGGTGTAGGTGAAGTATCTTATGATACTAATACCACTTACCCACCAATAGCTATATTTAACATAATATCCTATGCTGATGATGATACTCAACCTGTTCCAACAGTAGAAGATTATACTGATGCAGGTGTAGTCGGTGTGACGGTAGATAATATTGATGATATCAATGAAGTTGTAGCAGGTTTAACATCTAGTGATGTGGACACTACAGAAGAGATTCAAAAGATCATCTCGATGATTTAGGTATTAGTATTCTACCTACACACCACTACCAATAATATCAAATAATAACGGGTTTTAGTTTATTCTTAATCTGATGTATTAAAGCTATTGGCGTGTTTGAAATAGGCTTTATACCATTTACAAGTGTGCTGTAGACATTTGAGAGCGTACACCTTTTTTCTCGTTCCCATCGAGATTATGGGAACGAGAAAAAAAGATATATGTAGCTGAATAGGCTGGGTAACTATATCATTGGTGCATTTGTTTTATGTTACATCTGATATAGTGCAAACAAAAATGAAGATTCCTATGAGCAGCTGGATTATATTGGGATACGGTTGTTGTAATTTTCAAATATATGTACGTTTTTAAAATAAGGAAAACCTATGAACTCAACAAATAAAACCTCTGTAGAGGTAGAGACGCTCTACGATCTCGCGACGATGGCAGATTATTCACTCATGGATACGCTAAGCTCTGATCCTGAAGCTACTGCAGACGGTGTTGACCATGCTCCAAGACAAGTCTTTAGTGGGCATTTTGTCCCCGTGAATCCTATGCCAATCAAAGATCCCAAGTATATCGCGCATAGCAAAAACTTTTTTAGTGAACTTGGTTTTGCAGATAGCTTGGCAACATCAGAGGATTTTATCCGGATGTTCTCCGGCGATAGCTCGCGGCTTCCAGGACCGATGCGTAGTTTTGGTTGGGCAACGGGATATGCGCTTTCCATCTACGGCTCCGAATACTACGAACAATGTCCTTTCCAAACAGGTAACGGATATGGAGATGGTCGAGCTGTTTCCATCTTTGAGGGTGTCATCAACGGACAGCGCTGGGAGATGCAGCTTAAAGGAGGCGGTAGAACACCTTATTGCCGGGGTGCTGATGGTCGTGCCGTCTTGCGTTCAAGTATTCGTGAGTTTTTGGCACAAGAGCACATGCATGCTCTGGGTGTGCCGACATCACGCTCTTTGAGTCTCTACACCTCAAAAACAGAGACGGTAAGGCGGCCATGGTTTACAAACGGATCATACTCAAGAGACCCTGAAGTCATGATCGATGAGGCTGTTGCTATCACAACACGGGTTGCACCCTCATTTATTCGAGTGGGGCAACTTGAACTTTTCGGTCGTCGTGCGCGTAAAAATGAGCATCCAAAAGCGATGGAGGAGCTTGAAAAAATAGTGTTGCACTTGATCGATCGTGAGTACAGTGATGTCATCGAAGAGCATTTACCCACCCAGGAAAAAGTGCTCTTACTGGCACGTGAGTTTCGAAAGCGCCTCACCTCTTTGGTGGCAAACTGGATCCGTGTTGGCTACTGCCAGGGGAATTTCAATAGCGACAACTGTGCCGCAGGTGGCTTCACTCTCGATTACGGACCATTTGGGTTTATAGATATGTTTGACCCAAGATATCAGCCATGGACGGGTGGGGGAGTGCACTTTTCATTTTTAAATCAACCTCAAGCTGCCGAGCGTAACTTTCATATGTTTTGCTTGGCGTTAAAGCCGCTCCTGGAGTCGAGTAAGAATGCTCTAAGCCAGTTAGATGAGATCAAAAACGACTTTCCAAAAGTCATGCAAGAAGAGTTACAAAAGATGTGGTCCGCCAAGCTTGGATTGAGTACCTTTGATGCTGTATTGTTCAAAGAGCTCATAACACTTATGATAGAAACCTCTGTTGATTATACGATCTTCTTTCGTGAACTCTCCAAGATACCTGAGGATATCTCTCCACTCATAAAAAGCTTTTACGGTGACTCCATATTAAATGAAAAGATTTTAAAAAGCTGGTCAGCATGGCTGGAAAAATGGAAATCACTCATCCATACTGCAAACCCTGCCGACATCAATGCCAATTCGGCTGAATCCTGTAAAAAGCTTTCTAAGCAAATGAAAGCTATTAACCCAAAATACACTTTGCGAGAGTGGTTTCTTGTCCCTGCCTATCAACAAGCCACCAATGGAGACTATACACTTATTAAAGAGTTGCAAGAAGTGATGACAAGCCCCTATGATGAGCAATCTAAAGAAATAGAGGAGAAATACCATAGAGAAAAGCCCTCTGAGCTATTTGAAATTGCCGGTATATCCCATGTCACCTGTTCTTCGTGATTTTCGATGCATTCTTATATGCGTCTAGGTTTGTACATTTTGGCAGAGTCTGCCAAATTTGTACGTTAATTGTCTGCCAACTGCCACCATTTAATTTAAGATTGCCCATATATAAGGCTTTCAGAGATTTACACAGCGAATTCGAATCTCCCCAGAACCACCACTTTTTATCCCCTTAATTAACATTCTATGAATGATCAGTACGGTTAAATACATGTAATGTCTAATTTATATACAATATTTTCATACTGAGCATTCCATTTCTGATTATAATTTCGCATGGACACTTTATTACTAGCAATTTTTGCAACGATTTTCATTGCAACACTACTCAATATCATTTTCAAAAAACAGAATATTTCGCATATTCTTGGGTATATCTTCACGGGTACCATTATTAGTTATCTTTTTGATTTTAATACCCTAAAAATTGATTCTCTGGAATTGGTAGGGGAGTTTGGTATCGTCTTTTTAATGTTTACCATCGGTCTGGAACTGAGTTTTGAAAAGATTAAAAAAATGAAAGAGACGTTGCTCATTAATGGTGCCATGCAACTTTTTTTAAGTGTGCTGTTCTTTTTCCCTTTGGCTTTTTATGCGTTTGATTTAGATGTCACAGGTTCTATTATTATTGCTCTGGCATTCTCTTTATCCTCAACGGCGATCGTTCTTCCGTATTTGAAAGAGTCTAAAGATATCTATACGCCGTACGGAAAAAAATCGGTCGGTATTCTGATTTTTCAAGACATATCGGTCATTCCTATTTTGCTACTTATCACATTTTTATCCTATGGGGCGTCTGGAACAGATATATCCATCATGGAAGTAATGCTAAAAACAGTGTTGGCTCTTGTTTTTATCGTACTGTTTATTCGCTATATAGGTGATAAGATCGTGGATGCTATGCTGAAGTTTGCAGCAAGAACACAACTGGAAGAGATATTTCTTGGAGCCATTTTCACGATTGTCCTGGGTATGGCAGTCTTGATGCATTCTATAGGCTTTACCTACTCTCTTGGAGCATTTATAGCCGGCGTTTTGATCGCTGATACTAAATACGCCATCAAAGTAGAGTCAGACATCTTAAGCTATAAAGATCTGCTTTTGAGTGTCTTCTTTTTTAGTGTGGGAACAAAGATCGATATCGTTTATCTGTTTTCTAATCTTCATACGGTTTTCTTTATTTTCATATTGGTATCTCTAGTGAAAATGGGGGTTATCTATCTTATTATAAAGAGAAAATCAGATACCAATACCTCTATGAAAACAGCGCTCGCCCTAGCACAGATAGGAGGCTTTTCTTTTGTCGTATTTGATTTGGCTGCGGCCAATCATCTGATCACGCATGATATGGCAAATTTTTTATTTTTAGTCACTTTTGTATCCATGATCGTCACCCCGTTTGTACTGAACAATATCTATAAACTCTCTTCGTATTTTGAAAAAGAGTTTTATGAATCTGATGTTATTACCCCGATCGATAAGAAAAATCACATTATTATCGTGGGATTTGGTACCCTAGGAAGAGCTGTTGCCAAAGAGCTTCATGCAAAAAATATCGATTTTATTATCATCACAGACAATTTGCAACATGTCTTATTGGCAAGAAGAATTAATTTCCTTGCTTATTTTGGACACCTTAACAAACGCCCTGTTATGGAGTCACTTAAAGTGGAAGAGAGTTCCAGTGTTATTATTACTATGCAAGATGAACATTCGAAAGATCTTATTAGTCAAGCTGTCACAGAGTACTACAGTGATGCAAACATTATCATAAAAGTCGACACTGATGAAGAGAGACAGCATTTCCAAGAGATGCGCAACATTGATTTTGTTGATTCAAACTATGAGCTGTCCTCACGTCTTGTTCAGCTTTCATTAAAGCATCAGAATTGAGCAGCTGTCTTTTTAGGTGCTCAAATTTACAAATAGCTTATTATTTATGGTCTAATTCAAAAAAGTAATGAAATTACAGATAAATTATGCTAGTATCACACAAAATTTGTATTATTATAAAGGATAACAGATGACAAGTGGAAAAGTATTATCATTATATATGACTATGCCTGATATGATACGTTCTGGTCACCGTATGAGGGTAGAAGACATGGAATGTGATGAAAATGGTATCATGGGCAGCAGAGACTATGAAAATGGAAAAGAACATACGATGGTACTGGTTTCAAAAAAGAGTTATGATATTATAGAAGAAGCGGAACTTGCTTTTGAAAGAGGCCTTTTGATGGAAGACATTTATGTAGATGTTGACCTGTATCATCTTAAAAAAGGATCCATCATTGAGATAGGTGAAATGCTCTTTGAAGTGACTGGACCGTGCGAGGATTATCGATATCTTTATGCATTTGCACCTGAGCTTCCTGAACTCATCCAAGGAAAGCGCGGTCTTTTTATATCTCCGATAGAGTATGGAAGAATTGAAGTTGGAGATGAAGTGAACGTGGTACAAGAGGCTTAAGATGAAAAAAGTAGGTATCGGCATAGACTATAGTAACATCTGTAAAGATTATAATACTTCATATTTGGATAGAGACAATACAGACCCCGCAACCAAGAAATGTATGAAACAAGTACTTGCCTGGACCCAGGATTTTTTATCTGAACTTTTAGAAAGCTTCGGATATCAAATACATCACTTACACTCTTCTACTTCAGTAAAAGTAGAGGATGTCGCTTCGAAAAGATTTCTTTTTTACTCTCTAGAGAAAGAGATAACATTACAAAGCTATATTATACAAAAAGAGTATGTAGAATATGAATCTTTAGCAGCATGGGAAACAGAAAACAGTGGGGGAATACTTATTCAAAATGATGAGGATGGAGAAGGGATCTATCTTTATCTCGATGAAAACTCCAGTGAACATCAATGGATACTCGATAAGCTGCAAGACTTCTCTTTAGACGAAGTTCCTTTTCATGCAAAATAAAAAAGATGCCATGGTGGAATAACAGATTTTTTTATTCGTCACTATAAGCCATCTTAATCCATTATATGTATCACATTGCGGACAATTACCCTTTTTTAGAGAACTTTTCATTTTTTTTATACACTTCTGTTTTATATATGATACAATTGTAATATGAGGTGGCGATAGATCTATAAGAAGAACATACTATCATATCTTCATGCTTTTCATTGAACATGATCAGCTAACTTATTTTAGGAGAAATTATTATGAAAGAAATTAAAGAAAAACTGGAAGAAATTGTAGCACTGATGAACGATCCGGAAGAAACGGTATTGGAAAAAGAAGTGAAAGAAAAACTTGAATCAGTGATGTCTCTTCTAAATAATCCTGAAGAAATTGAAATGGGTGAAAAAGAAACGAAAGAGAAATTAGAAGAGATTGTTGCACTTGTCAATAATGTGATGGTAGACCCAGAGATCGATATTGAATATTGTATACCTGATGTAGCGACAACATCAGAGACTTGTGATGTTTCTGGAGATCCTTATATTTTAGCGACATATGTTGTGAGTGAATACACAAGACCGACACGTAAGATCCGTTTATCTGGTTCAAATATGCAAAATACACCAAAAGTGATAGCTGATTTGGTTACTTTCTCTATTGAACAATTTAAAAGTGAGATAGACTCTGTAGAGATGGGTTAAACCATCTCTTGTAGGAAGATTTTATTTAGGCTAAAAAAGTTTTATATTTAGCCTGTAAATTAGCAGCTTATTTAACAATTCCATGGAATTGTTCATAAACTCTTTTGACATATTTTGGTTTAAGACCTGTCGTTTTGATCTCTGCCAATTCTTCTTTAAGATGCTCTTTTGTAATTGCGATGAGATTTTCCCATCTTTTCACCAAAAAGTTTCTTACATCTGCTTCAAAGTCACCGTTATAATCAGGGTATGCAGTATTTAATTTTTCTACAACATCATTAAACTCTGTTTCTTTGATCAGCTCTAATTGTTCTTTTGGATGCGTTTTTTCGACTTCTACAAGGTGTGCCCAACCTATTTCCAATATAGTTTGTAGTTCTTGAGCATAATCTCTCTCTTCATTTGGAAACTTTTGGATCAATGCTGCAGCGATATCTTTGAGTGCATTGGCATTTACGATTTCTAACTCTTCTTCAAAAGCTTTTAATCCCTCTTCATACTCTGCTGCATCTTCATACATTTTTGCAATTTCAGCATTTTTACTATTATCTCTAGTATTTTTTGTAGGAGCAGAATTATTTTCTTCTCCCTCTGCCTCTGCATGAGCGGCTTTAAGTTCTTCCATTTGTAATTCTAAATAACGCTTTGTTTTCTGTTCAGCCATAGTATCAATACCCCAAAATGATTTTTTTGTATTCTAGCATTAGTTGTTTAATTACAAATTAAACAACTCACCTTGGAAATCAAATAAACAAAGGGGTGAAAGAGCTATACATTGACTCACTTAGGCGATCCTTGATACACTCAAAAGTAAGTTAAATACGTATCAAGTATACATATTTAATAAACAGTAGAGAAAAAAATGATAAAATACACAAAAAAATAAAAGGAAGATATCATGTCTCATACACTCATTCACAATGAAGACGAATGTAAATATGAATACCATATAGATGGCTATGTAGCCTATATTACTTATGAGGATCAAAATGGAAACATGCATTTAACAGAGACCCAAGTACCTAAAGAGTTAGCTGGAAAAGGTCTTGCTAGAATGCTTTTGGAAGATGTACTGCAAGAGATACAAAAAGAAAATAAAAAAGCTGTAGCTAAGTGCTCATATATAGTAAAGTATCAGGAAAAAAATCCAGAAAAAGACGATGTATTTGCATAGATTTACACAATGATCAGGTCTAAATCTCCTTAGACTTGATCATTGATCCATGCTTTTCTCTATTATATTACTCCATTTATCAGATCTCATTAACAACCGCAACATCCACACTTGAATCTTTTTATTATAGCTCTTTTATCACATAATAAGAGATACAATTGCTTCGTATTAAATGAGAAGCGTATAGCCATAAAACGACGCAGATATCTCTATTATCATTATATCATGTATGATTTTATCTCTTTCTCAACGTAACCGCTGCAACATATGGTAACGAATTGACTAACACCTGCATCATATGGTAACTATTTTACTCCTGAATAGGGTTTAATATGGGTCTTGTCTTCTATATTTAAATTATATTCGATACTATTAGACACAAATTCATGTTTTTCAAAGAACAGATCGTACATAGTACTTTCTATTTGATAAACTTTATATCTACTGATAATGAATTTTAAATGTTTAATACACTGGAATTTAAAAATGTTTAATACACTTTTAGTGTATTTTTCGAAACTTTTTCATACATATAAGGAGTCAACAATGACGAAAAGAGTAACAGAAGGTCCTGCTGGGTATATGCCACAGTCGGCACCGGAGATGGGGGTAGAGCTTGCACCAGAAGGTTCAGCTTTACTTTATGGTGATGTTGTCACACCTGAAGAGGCAATGAGAGATGCTGCAAAAGCATTACTCACAAGGGACAACCCAACAATCTTCCCTGGTCCTCAAGTTCTATGGGACTGGAAAGATGATGTTGCAGATAAAGCAGCAGCAATTTTAGATCTTGCATCTGAGATTCCAAACTGTAAAATCATTCCAATGCCAGATTACAGACCAAAATATCCAAAAATCGATGTGAAGGCTGAAATCAATCCAAATCACCCAAATCTAACGATCTTAGACAACAGAATCAAAGCATGTGTTTTTGTTGGTGTACATTGTCACTACGCTAACCTTTCACTTAGAATGATTCGTGCTGGTACTGATTGTTACACAACTGCATTATGTGCTTATATGGGACATGAAGAAGCAATGGCATCAATTAGAGATCTACATGCATCAGACATTCAAAAGTTCAAAGAGATCGTAATTGAAGAAAGAAACAAATTAGGAATTGAGTGGGAAACTACTCTACCACCTGAAAATCCATCTTTACAAAAAGAAGATTACAGTACATTATCACCGGCTGATTATGGCGAGTATAGAAGTCTCATCATGACCAAAAAAGGTGAGCACGTTACTGAAGTCGAATAAAGGAGAAAATCAATGGATGCAAGTCAAAGACCACAATTAGATAAGAAAAAAGCAGATATAAATTATATACTTAAAGAGGCTCCGAGAGAGCAGCACTTTATTACAGGTGCGCAGGCAATGGCGGAAGCTGTTAAAAGAGCAAACGTAGATATGGCGATTGCGTATCCTATTACACCACAATCAGAGGTAATGCACCTTGTTGGTGATATTTATGCGCAAGGTCACATTAAAGAGTACTATAGAGCTGAAGAAGAGCTTGGTACTATGTCAGCTATCGCTGGTGCTGCAAGAGCAGGTGTTCGTCTATTTACAGCAACATCAGGACCAGGACTTCTTAGAGGTCTAGAAGCGATCGTATCATGGTCAGGACATAGAGTTCCAGCTGTACTTGGTATCTTAACTCGTGTTGTAAATGCGCCGTTATCAATCCAGCCAGATAATATCGAAATGGCATACATGATGCACTGTGGTGCTGTAATGCTTCATGCTGAAAATCAGCAAGATACATTTGACTACACATTGGCAGCATTTGCTATTACAGAAAAAGTTGATGTTTATATTCCAGTAGCTGTTGCAACAGAAGGTTTCTTCGTAACACACGCTAAGGGTTATGTTGATATGACAGCTGACGATATTTGTCTAAATGACTTTGATCCAGTTGCAGCGCCAGTTCCAGCTATGGATAATGAAACTCCACCAGCTAGAATCCAGCGTGATGCTCCAGTTCAAAAGTCAAACTTCATGTCTTACTTGATTCACTCAGTATGGCAGCAAGAGATCTGGGATTCAAACAAGCGTGCGATGAAATATATCTATGAGTACCTTGGTGGACCAATCGAAGTTCAAAACCCTGAAGCAGATGTATTTGTTCTTGGTTCTGGTTGTGCAGCAGCACAATGTAGAGAAGCGCACAGATATGCTCAAGAAGATGGACTAAGTGTTGGTTTCGTTAAAGTAAAAGCGATCAGACCATTCCCAACTCAAGAGATCAGAGATGCATTGAAAAATGCTAAAGCAGTAATCGTTCCTGAACACAACATTATTGGTTGGTTATGTAAAGAAGTTAAAGCAGCTATTCCAAATGGTGGAATCGTTGTAGAGGGTCCAAGAGTATATGGTGGTATGACACTTCCAGTGGAATTGATCATGAAAGAAATTCATACTGCTCTTGGCCTAGAGTATGATCTAAAACTATAAGAAAGGTATAAAATGAGCTTAAAATATATAACTCCAGCAGAGAGATTTAAAAAATATTTACCAAAAGATTATGTAGAGTTAGTTGACTACGGTCCGTTTGGAAAGACTCAAGATGAAGCTGGTCCAGGTAACATGGGACAGTTTAAAGAGTTAATGGAAGAACACCCAATGTGTTCTGGTTGTTGGATGGCGTATTACATCAGATTGATCTTCGCTTCACTTCCACAACCTGAAGAGACTGTAACATTAGGTACAGCTGGATGTGGTCGTTTGGCTATTTCTCAAGCAGCTGTTCCATTTATCTATGGTAACTATGGTGACCAAAATGCTATGGCTTCTGGTCTTACACGTGCATTTAGACTACGTTTCCCAGATAAACATAAAGACGTTATCACTATCGCTGGTGACGGTGGTACTATGGATATCGGTTTCTCTATGACTATGCACTCATGGATCCGTGGTGAAAAATTCACAACGATCATGCTTGATAACGAAGTTTACGGAAACACTGGTGGTCAAGAGTCTGGTATGTCTCCTAAGGGTGCTATCCTTAAGATGGCTCCACTAGGTAAAAAAGGTGAGAAAATGCCTGCAACTGATTTAGCAAAAGCTGCTGGTTGTGTGTATACTGTTAGAATGTCTCCAACGAACATCAAAAAAGCTGCAAAAATCATCAGAAGAGCGATCTTTGTTGCTAGAGAAGTTGGACCAACGTTTATTCACGCGTATACTTCATGTAACATTGAGTACTCTATTCCTACTGAAGATGTATTTGCGGATGCAAAAGAGAAAGAGAAAACAAGATTCCAGTTTGAAGAGTACATGACTGATGAAGCTAAAGCTGTAATCGAACGTGTAGAAGCTGAAGAAAAAGCGGCTAAAAGAGCAAAAAAAGCAGAGGTGGTTTAATATGGCTGAGCAAAAGAAAAGAGAACGATATAATATTAGAATCTCAGGACTAGGTGGGCAGGGTGTTGTAACTACTGCTCACATCCTTGGTTCTACTATGGATAACGCAGGTAAATATGCATCATTGGTACCATTCTTTGGTTCTGAAAAAAGAATGGCACCTGTTGAAGCATATGTACGTGCTTCTAATCAACCGATTTATGAAGTGGGTGAAGTTGTTTACCCTGACATTATTATGATCTACCACTCACAAGTTGTTACACATGGTAAATCATATACAATGCCTTTCTATACTGGCCTAAAGCCGAACAGTTTGATCATTATCAATACTGATTTTGATGTTCTTACTGAAGACGATATTACCGTTCTTGAAGAGCTAAATGCAACTGTTGTACAATTTGATGCAACAGCATTGGCACTAAAAATTGCAGGTACTGAACTTGCAACGAATATGGCAATGATGGGTATGCTTCTTGGTCTTACAAAACTTGTAACAACTGAAAACATTGAAGCAGCGGTAAGAGAAAGATTCTTGGGAACTTCATTCGTTTCTTCTGGTGGTACAGCTATGCTGGATTCTGCTATTGAGAAAAAGTTTAAGAAAAAAGAACAATTACTTGAAGCGAATATGAACGTTATCAATAAAACTTTTGAGATGGCTGACTCTGTAGATATCAGTGGATCTGAACTAATTGTCAGATTTGACATATAAGGAAGGAATTAAATGTATTATGTAGCAAAAGTAGACGCAGACAAGTGTGCTGAATATAAATGTAACACGTGTACTTTATATTGTCCAGAAGCGAATACGCTTATGTTCGATAAAGAAGGTAACACATCTTGGGTAGATGAAGATAGATGTAAAGGGTGTGCACTTTGTGTATACGTTTGTTCTGACATGCTTGATCGTAATTGTATTACAATGGAAATGGCTGGTCACGAAGAGTAAGCTCTTCAAGCCATAGTCACCCTCTTGGGTGACTAAGCTAAATGATCTCTCTTATCATCTAGCAATAGTATTAATCCAAACCTTCATATAACAAATTTTAAACCGTAAAATCAAAATATTTTAATAGCTTGAAATGATAAATTTCAACACACTTGTATGATTAGCATGACTAACTTATAACATTATAGAAGCTTTTTTTCTTTTGCCATATAGAGGTTTTATGCATATTTTACACCGCTATTCAGTGGCTCAATGCCCTCAATGTTAATTTTAGACAATAATGCTAAAATTACGCAATTAAAACCGAAAGGATTGTAGTGAAAGTTACAGTAGAAAAAGTAGATGATATAAACTACATTATAAGTGGTACAGTTGAGAACAGTGTGATTGAAGACAAGGTTGCTAAACTTAAAGAAGAAGCAGCCAAAAAGCCCAATGATGAAAAGTCTACAGATGAAAATATTGAACAGGATGCAGCAGGACAAGTCTTTCAAGACTTTATCAGTGCTGGAATTAAAGAAGGTAATTTAAATGTTGAAAATCTTTTGGGGCAACCTGGGCTTAAAAAATATGAGCAACAAGATGATTCCATTTACTTTGAAGTAGAAGTAGCGGTGAGCCCTGAAATCGATGTAGACATTGATTACAAGGATATCGCACCGACTTACACAAAACCTACGGCAAGCCCTGAAGCTGTAGAAGCTAAACTTGCAGAATTCGCTCAAAAACAAGCACCATTTACCAAGCTAGATGAACCAAAGCCTATTGAAAATGGTGATGTTGCTGTGATCGATTTTACAGGGTATATTAATGGTAAACCTTTTGAAGGCGGTAGTGCAGAGAAGTTTAATATTCAAGTGGGTTCCAACAAGTTTATTCCAGGATTTGAAGAGCAGCTTGTAGGTATGGAATACGGCGAAGAAAGAGATGTTATCGTCACCTTTCCAAAAGATTATTCAGCAGATGATTTAGCGGGTAAAGAAGCTAAATTTGTTGTAAAACTGCATGAAATTCAGGAGCAAAAACCAGAGACGATAGATGATGCTTTTGCAAAAAAAGTATTAAATAATGAAACAGCAACAGTTGAGACACTGAAGAAACAATTTGCAGAACAAACCACTGCTGAAGAACTGTCACAAATTTATATGCGTGAACTTAAGCCAAAAATTGTTGAAGCTTTACTTGAAAAATTTGATTTCACCTTACCTAATAACATCGTAGAACAAGAGATCGATGCAAAAGTCCGTGAAAAGACAAGAGGATTCAGTGAAGAGCAACATAAAGCGTATATGGAGGACAAGGGTAAATTTAAAGAGCTTAGAGAATCTGTACGTGATGAAGCAAGAAAAAGTATCAAGTTGGCGCTTATAGTTGAAGCCTTAGCTAAAAAAGAGGGTATTGATGTACATGAACAAGAGGTCATTGCTGCACTAGGATACCAAGCTACGATGACAGGTCAAGATCCACAGGCATTATTAAAGTACTACCAAGATAACAACTTGATGACATCAGCGAAAATGGGACTCACAGAAGATAAACTGTTTGGGCATATACTTGGGTTTCATAAAGCATAAGTAAGCCTTGGTCAGTGATGCATAAAACAGATGATATATGGATTCAAACACTGTGGGATTGGGCAGATGCAAACGCTGTTTCCGATCTACAGTGGATTGAACATGATTCATATTTAAAAGGTGGTTATTTTAGAGGGTTACCAAGAGACAAAGAAAAGTTACTGAATCTAACCGAACTGAATCTTCTTGGTGCTCAACTCACTGCATTACCGGCAGAAATAGGAAACCTGATACATTTAAAGAAGCTTTATCTTTTAGGTAACCAACTCACTGCATTACCAGCAGAAATAGGTAAACTTATTCATTTAGAGGAACTTTACGTTCCAGGGAATCAGTTAAAGGCGTTACCAAAGCAAATAGGAGCTCTAAGAAATTTAAAGCTGCTTCTTCTTCAAGAAAATCAAATAACAACATTACCAAAAGAGATCGGAGATCTTTTAAGTCTGACGACTTTAGAGCTTGGAGGTAACAAGCTTACATCCCTGCCAGAAGAGATTGGAAAACTTATAAAGTTGTGTAAATTGACCCTTTGGAAAAATCAGCTTACAAAGCTGCCAGAAGAGATAATACATCTTTTAAACTTAACAGAGTTAGATTGTATTTACAATAAACTAGCGTTAACACAAGAACATGTTCAATGGTTAGAGACCTTACTGACCAAAGAGTGTTCAGTGAATGTGTAATGTTGTAAAGCTCTATACCCGTAAATACACTTGTAGTATAGTTTAGCTATACTCTCGACATTAATAGTAGGAGAGACAATGCCTTATGATTCAGTTGACAGACCTTCCATAGAGAGAATGGTACGTGAGTTTTATACTGATGTACTTCAAGATGATATCCTAGGTCCTATCTTCACTAAAGCTCTGGGAGATGATCTGACAAATGGTAAATGGTATGAACACCTTAACACCCTATATAATTTTTGGATGCAGATGATGACAGGCGAGTCTCCGTATCAGGGACACCCTTTTCCTCCGCATGCATTTATAGGACCGCTTTACCGTGAAACTTTTGAGCGTTGGTTAGAACTTTTTCACGCGACAGTCTATCGGCTCTTCGTTCCTGAGATCGCCGATAAGTTTTATAAAAAAGCCAACATTCTGGCAGAGCAGTTTATGGACAATCTTGGTATGAATGATGAAGACGAAGATGAAGAGTACTAATAAGTATCGATAAAGTGCTTATAAAAGCAAAAGAGATCATTAAAAAGGAGATACAATGAGTGAACAGGCAAAAATATTAGCAGAGATGCAAGAGATCATTATGACCATTTTAAAAAATGGATCGGCCTCAGAGGCGGAAGCTAATAGGATCGATGAACTTGAAGCCTTGTTACATGAGCAAAAGTGTTATAAAGAGATCGATCATGAAGAATATGAGTATCAAGGAGAAGAGATAGCAGGTCTTTTTGCTACTGACCATTCTATGGAAGCCATAGATAAAATGTGTGAGTGTGAAATTACACCTGATGATTTCTTTGGGTTCATAGCCTATCATGATGAAGATGAAGAGTTTACAGAACTGTTTACAGATACCTTTATCGCAGAGGTAGAAAAGGTCTATCAATCAAAGTGTAAATCCTAGTAGCAACGGTGTAAAGCTTATTCAAGCCTTGAAGTCTCTTCATGTTTACACTTTGTTGCATAGAAAAGAGATCTTCATTTTTAAGTTCTCTAGACTGCCCATAAAGAAAGATAGAAAAAGTTACTTTGCCGTCTTCGCTTTTATCACTGGGTTTTTCATCACAGCTGCCCGGACATCTTCATTTTCATCTATCATTAAGAGATCCAATGTCTCAGCGGGTGTACTTGTATTGACTGCAACAGAGGATCGAACATTTTCATCTTCATCTTTACTGAGTGTATTGAGTATCTCTACAGGTGTATTAGGATTTCCTGCGATCCAATAGGCAAGATCACTATCTTTACTTAATTCAACTAAAGTCTCCATAGGTGTATTTAAATGTTCTGCAACAAACTGTTTTACCAGAGGCGTTTCATCTTTACTCAAGTTCACTAATGTTTCTGCTGATGTGTTCATATGTGCAGCTACTCGTACGCGGACAAATGGATTGTCATCTTTACTTAATTGATCTAAAATCTCAGCCGATATATTTTCATCTTGTAAGAGTTCTAATGCGTTTGTCATATGTGTTACCTTTATCGTTTTTCATTTTTTTTAGCAATGAATTATTTGGATGAATTGTAGCTTTTATATCTTAAATATTAAAGCATCATAGTATGCTCAAAAGTTTGAAATAGGGTTTTAAGTGAATTTACAATATGATGGCCTACAAAAATCCTAAAGGAAAAGAAAGATTAATGGATACCACTATTGATATACACTTTAATGTAACACAAGAACAAAAAGAGACGATAGATTTAAGAGCGTCAGAAAACGGGTTTGATGACATCTCTGCGTATGTGAAGGTCGTTGCACTTAAAACGCAGGCATTTACGCTTACACCTGCAGGTTCATCCACGGGAGAAGCATCTGTAGAACTTGGATTTAAAGTCACAGAGGCACAAAAAACGAAAATAGAAGAAAAGATGAAAGAGAGCGGTTGTGAAGACCTTACAAGTTATCTAAAATATGTTGCATTGCATGCAGTAGTTACGGCAGTCGTAGAAGTACGTTCAACTGGAGATTTTGATGCAATGTTAGCGCGTATTGCTAAAGCAAAGAGTAACGGCTAGTTTTCACCCTCTAGCTTGATACTCCATAATTAAGATAGAAAAGCTACAATTCACTTTATTGATTATAGACATAATATAGATTCAAAACTAATAAGAGTAAAAACATGACAGAAACAGAAGCACTGGTCAAAGCAAATATTGAAAAACATAAGAAACTAGATGAAGATGATTGGGATGACGAATCCCTCATAGAGGCACAAAACAATATAGAATTTGTGAAGCAATTCAAAGAAGAACTCTCTAAAGATCTTTTTGGACAAGAACAAGCGATCAATATTGTTGCCAACAGTATGAAAACCTCCATCAAAGACGAAAAAGGACCTAAGGCCACCTATCTTTTTTTAGGCCCCCCGGCTACAGGTAAGACCTTCCTTGCTGAACTGATGGCAGAACATATGCCTAAATATAAGATCATGAAGTTTGACATGACACAGTACCACCAGCAAAATGGTGGAGAGTTGTATGGTTATCCTGCCGGATGGAAAGGTTACGGTGTCGGTCAACTTACTGGATTTGTACACAGAAATCCTAAGGCTGTTATCGTACTTGATTCCTTTGAAAAGTGTGACAATGTCATTCAAAACAACCTTTTTTCCATATTTGAAGGTGGTAAGATGCGTGATGCATGTGGTTGGGACAAGATCACTGATGAACCGTGTAATGAAGATCCTGACATCATCTATAACGATGAAAATGCAAACTACCTGGTGGACTTTACCGAGGCAATTTTTATTATTACGACAAGTGTAGGTAAAGAGCTTTACCAAGACTACAGGTTTCATGATTTGGTTGAAAAAGACTATATTCAAGCCGAATCGATGATCCTTGAAGCCATAAAAAGAGAAAAGAAAAGAGAAAGTAGAAGTGGCGGTATCCAGGAAGCTATCGTACCGGAACTTGTTTCCAGATTTTCTAAAGCACATATTGTCTTGTTTAATAAGCTTGAGTATGATGCCTTTGAAAAAATATCCAAAAGGGTGTTTTTAAACTATAAAGATGAGTTTTATGACCAATATAAGATCGATTTTGTCGTAGGTAAAAATTTCGACAACTTTTTGAAAATACAGATGCTTAACTTTGCTCCAGAACTCGATGCAAGACGTCTTAAAGAGAAAGTGAGCACCATCTTTTTTAACAGAATCACTGAATTCATGCAAGAAACAGACAAACCGATCATGAGTTTCAAGCAGATAAAAGTATCCCTGTCTAAAGAGGCTGTAGCATTTTTAAAAGAAAGGGTCAGTCCGCTTATTGAAAATGAAACACTCGTAAGAGAGTTGTTTAGGAAAAACACGACCCTTGATATCAATGATACCATCACCGAGAAAAACGGTATCATAACCTATAAGGTCAATTCATGCAAGTTTTCACAAGTGGTGAGGATCAAAGACTTCAGCGAAGATGGTCTTGTTTTTGATATCCCTAATGTCTCTTTTGATGATATTGCAGGCCACCATAAAGCAAAGCAGAGACTAGGGGAGGTCATTAACTTCTTTAAAGAGCCAAAACTCTTGGAAAGTTTTAATATCGTACCACCAAAAGGTATGCTTCTTTATGGACCTCCAGGTACAGGAAAGACGATGCTTGCAAAGGCTTTTGCCAAAGAGGCGGAACTGCCTTTTATCTCGACTACGGGACTTGAACTGCTCCAACCTGAAAAGACAAAGTCAATCTTTACCAGGGCAAAAGCGTACGCACCTGCGATCATCTTTATTGACGAGATCGATACCATTGGAAGACGTGATGGAGAAAATGGCAGAGAAGTACCTATTAATAAACTCTTATCGGAGATGGATGGCTTTTCGGGCAGGAAAGGTGAAGACATCTTTGTGATTGCTGCAACCAACTACAAAGAAAATATTGATCCTGCCATTATCAGACCGGGAAGGGTAGAGATCCATATAGAGATCAACAATCTTGATAAAGATGCAAGACAGTACTTCCTGGACAAAGTAATTAATGACAAGCCTACAAGCGGTTTATTTGATATGCAAAAACTGCTCATGTATACCACAGGATTCACAGGTTCTCAACTTGAAATGCTAGGGAAAGAAGCTTCATACTACTGTTTACGTCATGGCTTGCCTGCAATCACCCAGGATATTTTAATTGAGCAAATCAATACGATCAAATATGGTGAGAGACAGTCTTACCTATCGCTTGAACAGATGTTTGAAGAGACAGCGGTCTATGAAGCAGGACGTGCAGTTATTTCTAAGACATTAATGCCTCATGTAAGTATTGAACATGTAAGTCTTACACCAAAAGACAATAATGAGCACTTTATTTCACGCAACTACAGTGATGTTCAAGAGAACATGACAGTAAAAGATTTTAAAGACAAAGTTTGTGTATCATTGGCAGGAAGAGCGGCCCAGATAAAACAGTTTGGTGAGATAGAAGGCATGGATTCAGGAGCTTCAAATGACTTACAGCAAGCTACACGTGATGCCTACGTTGCTATAGCCCATTATGGAATGGATAAAGAGGTCGGTTATATCAATATCAATGGTGTGATAGATGCACAACAAAAAACTGTTGCTAATAAAGACACAGAACACTATCATGAGAAAATAGACTTGGCACTTGAACGCTGGATGGATGAAGGTCAAAAAACAGTGACTGATCTGGTAAATGAACATTGGAGTACTATAGAAAAGCTATCTAAAATACTGCTTCAAAAAGAGATCATTTATGAAGATGAATTGGATGAGATAGTAGCTGGATAGTCTACTATGGGAGTGAGACTTTTAAAAGTCTCACTCCATAAAGCGTATTTAAAAGCAAAAATCCATTCTAAAGTGGAACGGTACTTTTAAATAGGTGAGTTAGCCAATGTTCGGAGCAGTTTGTGCATCCCATTTGGAAATATGTTGTGTGTACCACTTTTTAAAATCTTTTTCCAAAAAACCTTGTAGCTCTTTTGGACCTTTAAGTATTTCCCATCGTTTATGAAACTTTTCTAATTTTTTTCTTATTGCATCATGATCGCTTTTGTGCATCTGCATGTCTGAGTAATCACTTTGCTCCATCATATCTTCTTCTGTTTTAAAGTGAGTTTCTATTTCAGTTAAGAATCCTGGGAAGAGTTCGTCCACTTTTTCTACATCTTTGGCTTTCACAGCATCATAAAAGTTGTTGATCACTTCCATCTCATCTTCATGCAGCATATTCATCATAGCATTTGCCACTTGTTGTACATCTTGTTGTTGAATTAGCATTTTATCTCCATACAATTAGGTTTTTAAAAAAGATTATAGCTACAAAAAGTTTATACTTACTGACAGATATCAAAAAGTTTCAATATATAAGTGTAAAGGAGGTTGTAAAAGTAAAAGATAAAGTTAGATTAGGACTAAACTTCCTCGATCAAGCATATTAGAGAAAAACCTTCTTTTTTGGCTTTTTCTTCAATCATCTCTGCTTTGGTTTGGGCTATTTCAAACATGTATCCGCCACAAAACCCTTCACCATTGGTTACGATCTCATGGGCAATGGCTTCTGCCTCTTCTAGATCTTTATGAAAGACCTCCTTGAGTATTCTCATACAAAATTCCCATGAAACGTGCTTATCATTAATGATAGAAACAAGGCACATTTTAGGTGCATTGAATTCTATCTTCAAGTAAGATTTGAGTGTAATGGGCTTTTTAATCGTTATTGGCATAGTGTTCCTGTATGATCTAAAGATAATTCATAGTTTAGTATTATACCCAAAAAAACTATAGGTTACTTCGTACGAGTTCTATGATGTATATTTGACACAGCTGATACAGATGAAAAGAATGTTCTAGTTTTTTATAAATCCTGCTATAATTCCATTTCAAAAAAAAGCATCTTTTTACCTTGACTATACTTGTGTTTACAGATGGTTTGTACAAAAAGGATGAAGTATAGAACTTCAAAACAGTATTACTAGAGAAAACCTTAGAATCTTGATGACTTTGTTTTATGAAAAAGCTATAGAGGATGAAGTATTAGCTCCTTTTTTCATAGATGAGATCGGTGATGATCTTACTGATGAGGACTGGTTTGAACACATAGATCTTTTAGCAGATTTTTGGTTGGCTAAAATTCTAGGGGAAAACACTTATTATGGAAATTTTGTGGGTGCACATGTAAAGATGCCTCATTTAAAAAGAGAAACTTTTACAAGGTGGCTGGAGCTTTTTTCAGTCACGGCTGATGAAGTCTATGTACCTGATATCGCGGAAGTGTTTAAGAAAAAAGGGGAACAGTTCTCTAAGCAGTTCCTCAATACTAAAAAAAAGATTTAAATACATTTTTTGAATACTTTATTTTAAAAGTATATATTTTTGAATCAAAGGAAAAGAATGAATAGAGATAAAAAATGGAATTTGCTTTTCATCCAAGATGACAGATCGATGTTTGATTCTGGTACTAAAATGTTCAGTGCATTGTTCAATAGGGTAGACAAAGTTTCGGGAAAAGAAGAGGCGCTAGCGCATTTTGATGCAAACCAATATGATATTGTTCTTGGTGATCTCAGCGTCGAACCGGAAGATCTTGGTCTTTTAAAACAGATCAAAGACATGAAACCTGAACAAACAATATTTGCTTTAGTTTCACCCAAAGATACAGATAAACTTTTTGGGATAGCTGACTTGGGGATCAATGCCTTTGAATTGACAGCAGATTACTTTGATCAAGCCTTGGAACAAATTGCATTATTCGACCCTTACGCAAAGCAATAATACTTATTCGTTCCCTGGCATGAGGCTTAACTCTTTAGATTAAGCCTCTATCATATCGTTTATCTGCAGCCGCACCTGCAACCATGTATTTTTACTTGGTCTTCTTCAAATATTTCACGCCAGATTTGTAAATCCAACTCCATTGGATTTAAGCTATCACTTTTTGATTGTTTCATAAATGTATCATTAACATCTATCAACGCTTTGTTCATCTTATTGAGCTCAGGTAATACCTTTTCTCTCAGTGTTAAATCTAATTTACTCATGACTAATCCTTTCTTGATAGTTCTAAAATATAGCATAGCATATTATTCTTTATTAAAAATTATATGGTTTATTTATAATTAAATATGTGATCTCCCTAAAAAACTTTGAATCCCTACGTGCTTCTAGCTAAGGGTATAAGTAAGTCTTCTTTCGCTAAGATGTCACATCTAAGATAAAGGCAAAAAATGGAACAAATAAATAGCTTATTAGAGAAGTATAACCACTTTAAAGATGCGCAAATTCGCTCAATTCAACCACTATCGGATTCTTCAAAAGTTGTCACAATAGTAGTACAAGATGATGATGGTGAAGATATTAATACTGTCAAGATAGAGTTTAACAATATCACTGATTCAAAGATACTGGATAATAGTGTACTGTCTTTTATGGATATGGGATTCGGTATTAGTATAGTCAAAGAACATGATCTCTATGGTTTTGCACTTGGAAAGGGTACTGCTATGTTACATGTGCAGAATGCACCTTTGTATATTATAGCTTCAGATATCGCTATTGAAGAAGAAAAATAAAAGAGACTAGTTTATTAACATTATGCAGGGAGCATAGTTGGCCCTCTGCATCTCAATTACGTATGAAATTAGTGGATATTATTCACAACCACAACTGCCAGTGCTGCAACTGCTAGCACTACCCGTACTACATGAACTACCTGCATTAGGGTTCTCAGCGACTCTGATCAAAAACGCATTATCACCTGTTTTTTGAGCAAAGAACAAGTGTTTTGAACAAAACTCCTCATTCATGAATTCTGCTACAATATTTGAATAATTGTATGCATCTTTCTGATTATCAAATGATTTTTCACTTGCATATTCACTTTTTTTAAAACATCCGCATTCGTGTTCCATTTGTACTGTATACATAAACTTTTTCCTTTTGGTCATTTATTTACGGGAGTATAGTTAGTAAAACTTTAAATAAGATAAAAATACTCCGAAAAGCAAATATTCTTTATCAATATTTTTTTGTATTTAAGATTTTTTAGTTCTACTTAGATTAAAAATAGTAAGTGGTAAGGTACAATACTTTTTGGATAGAAAATTTTTATTTCCTATCGTTCTTACTAATTTTCAAATATACTGACAGATAAAATAAACCCCATTTTTAATTATTTATATTTTGAGTTTTCTTGATTCTTATCAATATAAAATTTTTTTTTGCAAGCTATAATCTTTATTATCAAGACAATTTTAAGGATATAGAATGTTAATGCAAAAACGAGATGTACAACAAGTATCAAATGCTATGATGAATATGCTGCATGAAGAAGAGATAGATATAATAAATGATTTTCATGATGCTGTTTTAGCAGAAGATATAGAAAAAATTGATGAGCTTTTTAAAGTAGTTCAGTTTGATGTAGAGGATCATTTTAGTACGGAAGAAGAGATGATGGAACAGAGTAAGTTTTATGCTTTTCAAATGCATAAATCTGAACATGACACTATGAGACAAAAAATAAAAAATATTCAAGAAAACTGGGAAAATAATAAAAATCCACAGGAAGTACAAAAATTTTTAGAAAATGAGTTCAAGCATTGGATTGTTTTGCATATTTCAAGATGGGATTCGGAAACTGCTATGCATATTGGTGATTCTAATTAGAGTAGAATCACCTTTTAGATTAGTACAAAGAGAGTGTTTGATCTTATTTGATTAAAATAAAAATCATTTATGATATCAATTTTATTAGTTTGAACCACTCTCTTTGGGTGGTACTTGGCTGGCATCAAAGCCAATTGTTACTCCACTTTTCTTTACAAGTTCTCTTGCATCTTCAATATCTTCATCATCTTCATCATCTTCAGGTCTAACACTGCTATGTATTACTATTTTGTCACCGTAATCTACGGCTTCAAAAAAGTGTGTCATACAAAACTGTTGATTCATAAGGCACTCTAGCACGCGTGCTTTATTATACATATCTTCTCTTGATTCGAATGTCATATTATTTTCAAATCCGCTCTTTTTAAAGCAGCTACACTCTTTTTCAATTTCTATGGTATACATTATATTTCCTTTTTTTATACTATTTATAAGAGGGTTATATCATTTAAAACTTAAGATGTAATAAAAGCGCTATGAGAGCTCTTTTATTACTTTAAAATCGCCAGATTCATAAGAGTAGACCTTTTTAGCCTCTTTATCAATAATCACCGGACGGATCCACTCATTTAAAATAAACTCTTTTGCTATAGAGTTTTCCACTGCTTTTCCTACTTTTTCCAAAGGCGCTTCCATAAATGTTAGAAGTCTTACCGGTTCATGATATGCTTTACCTTCCAAATGGACTGATTGGGTAGGCAGACCGATCTTAAGATCACTGTAATTACCATTATAGACACCGATTTTTCCAACCACATTGTGATAGACTTTAGAACCTGCTCCATAAATGGCATTATCTACAGTAGAAAAATAGTGTTCCATATTGATCCATTCTCCTACAATGAGTGGCCCGTCAAAGATACGGGTAAGGATATCAGCATTGTCATTATCTACCTTCCAGTCATAAGAATGCATAAAAAACCTATTGTTCATCTTTACATGTTTTGTGGAGCTTCTAGGTCCTGCAAAGGCTCCCATATTACCTGCCAGTCCCCATTCAGGCCTAGGCTCAGACCAGTCCATAGATTTGATCATCACATCTTCTTGTGTATGCGTATAGGGAAGCGCTTCTATTCTTTCTTCTCTGGACATAAGAGATGCTTTGTTAAAGTCGTGCATGATTTGGAAAAATTGAGGCATCTCTTCGGCTGTCAGAATATCTGTATCATAGTATTTGATCTCATCTGTGGTAGTAATGTGCAACCCTGGTATGAATTTTGTACTATCAGGGATGACAATACCTTTTTCTTTTAATGCTTCACGTACCTCTTTGGTATTGGCTATCATACACAGTGCTCTTGTGTTTGGAAGGGAGATGTTTCCTCCACATGCGCCACAATCAAGTGCTGATTCAAATGGATTGTTATCCGAAATACTTCCGTGACCGATGATGGTGACAAACTGAGGGAAATTATCCACCTGACCGATCATTGTCAAGTAGTTATGCAGATATTTGACTTTCTCTTCAAGTGTGAAACCGACCATCGAAAGCTTATGCTTTTGGAAGGTATAGTCTTCTTCTGTGATCTTGTATTCATTTTTGAGTTTTTCTACTAGCTCGCTAGACAACTCTATAGGTAGTTCCTGACCTAAAACAAGGTGATTTCTGATGGCTTGGATCTCTTCTGTTGAATACTCTTTTGAACCGCTACGTGCCAATACTTCACTGATGATGTGTGTATGAAGTTTATTGACATACATCTCGATCTCTTCAGATGAGAGTTTATCTAATGTATAGGTTGTTTTTGGTTTTTGAGGCTTTAGTTTTGAAAAAAGCCTTTGTGTTCTTCTTGGTGAAAATGTTTTTCCAAAAAGATTGATACCGAAGATCCAGCCGATCGCCTCAACCATAATATAGGGTGTATATGGGTTGTTTTTGAGATCGCTTAGGACTTTTTTAGTCGTTTTATTCATCCCTTTTTTGGAACTATAGTCTTCATACAACTCTTTTGGTATTTCAAATACTATATTTTCCGATTTTACAATTGCCGGCGATAAAAAGAGTTCATGTGATTTATCAAACTCGACAAATGCGATCGGAAGACCTAAAAACCCACCGGCACCATAGGTTTCGTATGGACCGCTACTTTCAATCTGTCTCCTTATCACTTCAGATCTTACATCCAAACAGAATGTAGCAGAAGCTACTGCTTTTTCATTTTCTTCTTCTTGTACACTGGTAAACTCATCGACATAAGAACGTATATAGCTGTCCTCAAGTGACTTAAGCCAGATATATCCTTCTTCTTCTCTTAGTGTCTCCATGATCTTTGCAAGTTCAGTAAGCGGTATTTCTGTGTTACCCAGATGATCACTTGCAAGGTGCACTTGCTTTGCATCCAGTTGAAGTACATACTGAGTATAGCTTTCTAAGATATCATCATAGTTCTGCTGATCTTCCATTGCATCGATGAATTTCCCAGGCAAGTTACCTTTATGTTTAAGTATTTTGAGTAAAACATAAGCGCAATTGTCTTGAATATAACTTCTTAATTCTTTATAGTTATTGATCTTTCTGTTTTTTAAATACTTGAGTTCATAGTAAAATCTGATAGCTAAATAATCCATCAGGGAAGAAGGGTTCTGTTGTTGCGAATAATAGTTTGGATCTTCGGAACGATATTTGATAAATCCTGCCCAACCATGAAGTTTTAGTATGTGCTTAAGAAGGTTTCTCTCTATATCCTCATCTGTAACCTGTAGTTGTTCAAGTGCCTCTTTTACAAAGGTTTCAGAATCATGTGGATAGGCAAAGTTCTCATAGAGTTTAAATGTTTCAAACATTCCAAGATCTCTATTCGACATGGTAAGTGTCGTCTGTTCTTCATCTAAAAAACGTGAAACAAATTCGATCACTTCTTTTTCGATCATCTCTTTGTCATCTCTGTCAAAAAGGATGTCATTGATCTCATAAAGTGTCATGTGTTTTGTAAGTTTTTTGCGCCATTTCTCTTTATTATGATAGAAGAACTTTTCATCTAGGTATGTCAAAAGATCTTCATCGATCTCATGCTCTGTAATCGATGCAGAACTTCTGAAACTGTTCCATTTTGGATTGACTTCCAAGAGACATTTTTCAGCCAGATCGTAATATTCTGCCAGGCCGTCGATCTCGAGAATTTCTTGCAGGTTCGACTTGAGAATGGCAGGATCGATTTTTCCTTCTTCATAGAGATTCAGATAATATGATGATTCCATATACACTCTACCGCCGAAGATACTTTGGGCTTTATCAAGTCCCTCTTTAAAGTTAAGATGCTCAAACCCTTTAAGCGGATTATGATGAATGAATGAACCGATAGGCCAATAGTGCGGTACGGTATTTTTAACGGCATTTAGTTTTTCTAATATACTCATGCGATAGTCCCTTTAAATCCAATAATACTTAAACCAAGTAGTGCGATAATAATAACAAAATGCATGATCTTCTCTTTGGATGTCAGATCAACATAGTGTAGATTGCTATTGGGAGTCCCAAATACAGTCTTTGGCATCACTCTCATAGCTACCATAAAGTTACCAAAAAACAGTACTACTACCACGATATACCATAGGAGTGTTGTTTCCTCTTTTATCATACTGCTAAGTAAAAAGAGTGCATTAGGAAATGGTGGATAGAGTGCCAGTGTGATCAAATAGACTGTTAAAAAACCACCTACATATGGAGTGGCCAAGGTTGTACCACTGATTCCATGATAATTGGCACTTCCATAGTATTTCTCATAATGTTTTGCTATGGAATAAATACCAGAGAGTGTGATCAATAGAGACAGACTGTAAAGTAGACCTTGCTCCCGTATAAACAACATGAAAAATGGTGCATTGATAAAGAGTAAATAGTAACCAAACTTATAAAAATTAGTTGTCTTGGTTACCTTATAGACAGAAAATATCGCACTAAGTAATGAAATGATCACTAACAGACTAGAGTATTGACTATCTACAAATGAAGAGAGAACAATGGCACAAAACACTAAGAAACTGCTTATCAAAAAGATTTTCTCATTGTTTAGTTTTTTATTCTTTTCTAAAATGAGATAATAAGGTACTCCTGCAGCTAATATCAATAAAATTATACTCATTAACATACTCAACCCTTCTTGAAAATTTTAATATATTTGATAAAGAAGTCAGAGACGTAAGCCTCTTTTGCCAACAGTTTATAAAATAGCCATTGTGTTTTCTTTGGCATCTTATTTTTTGGTATACCCACAAAGTGTTGCTTATACATAAATAGCCATCCTATGATCATAATTGCACCCAATGCAACCATGGACATGATCATAGTTACATTGAGAGTTGCTGCACCATAGAAAAGTAGGGCATGCTCACCATAGATAAAATGTTCTAATGCCAAACCAATAAACTCATATGTAAACAGGATAATAATAAATGAACTTACAAGCGCCAAGATCACTTTGATCGAGTCTGACCTTGAAACCTTAAAGAAGGACAAGAAGAGCTGGGTTCCGGTAAGCCAACCGAATGCCAAGATCACAATTGCTGCGTTAAACTCAAAGAACTCTTCACTCAGCACCATTTTGACACCGATGAATATAAGAATCGGCAGAATAGTGAAAAGTGCAATAAGATTAAACGTTTTGTTACTTTTATGCTCTGTTTTTTCTTCCCAGAACAACTTGTAAGAGAGACGTTGTGGAATGTTAGGGTCATGTCTCGCATAGCGTATAAGTCCCCCTGACTCCAAGAAGAGTGTTGCCTTAAAGACACCATGTACCATAAGGTGATAGATAGCAAGGCTGAATGCACCAAGACCCACTTCCATGATCATATAGCCCATTTGACCCGCTGTTGAGTAACCAAGAGAACGTTTGATATCAGGTACTACGAGCATCAATACTGATGCAAAAATGGCAGTAAAGAGTCCTATGACAAATGCAATATTCAGTACGGCAGGTGTCAGTAGAAGCAAGAAGGCCAATTTATTGAGCAAGATACCGCCTACATTGACCACTCCTGCATGCATTAAAGCTGATACTGGTGTAGGAGCTTCGGATGTATAAGGCAGCCAGATATGAAATGGTACGATTGCAGATTTCATCATGGCAGCCAATAAGAAAAGTAACCCGATCACAAAAATAGTAGGGTTATCGGTGGGGTTTTTAGACATCTCCAGCCATGTTTGGCTCAGATGCCCTAAGTCAACACTGCCAAACGTTTGATAGGTTAATATCACTGCAAGTATAAACAATAAGTCAGCCCCTTTATGTATCAGCATGGTCCAACTACCATTTTTTACCGCACTTTTTGAGGCAACATTAAATGATACCAATAAGTACAGACTGACACTCATAAGTTGCCAGGCAAGCGCAAGAATCACAAGATTATTACTCATTACTAGCATATAGATAGCTGAGAAAATAAAATTTAAAAGAATAAAAAACCTTTTGTACCCTGGTTCATCCCACATATATTTTGTAGCATATTTACGGATCACAAGACCTAAAATAGCAACATAGGGTACAAGTATGGCAGAGAGCTCATTGAAAACAAATAAACCCCCAAGTCCATGTATAGATTCATCGGTAGTGATAACATAATAGGTTCCGTATAGCCCTAGCAACGCAATCATACTTGATAACATGATACTCACTTTGGGAATATGTTCCTTTTTACTAACAAAAATGAGTATAAATGCTATAACCAGTGGTATGCCTGGGATAAGCAATATAATTTTTTCCACTAAAAACTCCTGTAATTTACTAAATTATTTCGTAAAAAAATTCTATTTACTGGGTTTAGAATTCACTATTCTATATAGCTATAATACTGAATCAAAATAAATTTGAACAACGAAGATTTTCAAAACCATCTTCTAAAACCTTAGCCATTATAGATAATTTTTTTAAAATATAGTCTATATTAAAAACAAAGTTGTACTAAAATGTAAATTTAACAGTGCATTGTTACTATTTCACAATTTGATACTACTATTACTTATATTCCAATTGCTGTACCCCTTATCATACATCAACTTTTTAGTATCAGAGATACCAATAATCAATAAAGCCAATAAAGAGAAGTAAACACATAAAGATGCTGTTCATTTTTTACACTATATAATGTAATAGAGAAAATTGCCTTAAAGAAGACATGTTCAAAAATACTTATTAAAATCATCTATTATTGTGTTATAATTTCAAATTACTTATAGTTATATTATGCATATTTTGTATAAATTATAAGAAAAGTCAAAGGTTTTTACAGTAAACTCCCATTTGAAAACATATAAATGTAGTTGATAAAGAATTTGTCATAAATATTACCAATAAGTGATATAAAGGTTTATTTGTGTAAAGTTTATTTGAAGCTACATTTGTAATCTATTGATTATGATGAATATAATTGTTCTAATCAATAGATATATGTTTAAATCATCATGGAGTAAAGGAGTTAAAATGTATTATGTAGCAAAAGTCGATGCAGACAAATGTGCTGAATATAAATGTAACACGTGTACACTATATTGTCCAGAAGCAAATACGCTTATGTTTGATAAAGAGGGGAACACATCTTGGGTAGATGAAGATAGATGTAAAGGGTGTGCACTTTGTGTATACGTTTGTTCTGATATGCTAGATCGTAATTGTATTACGATGGAAATGGCTGGTCACGAAGAGTAAGTCTAGAGTCTAGATTTAATTTAAAATTTTATTAGGAGAAGTTATGGCAAACCAAGGTCCTGCGTATTATTCACCGTATCCTGCGGCTACGTATGAAGGTGTGATCACACCACCAGAAGGTAAAGCACTTTTATTGGAAAGTGTGGTTGATGAAGAAACTGCAATGAGAGAAGTTGCAAAAGTGATGTTGACAAGTGAAAATGCAACTATTTTCCCTGGTCCACAAGTATTATATGGTTTCAATGAAGAAGCTAAGAGAAAAGCTACACTTATCAAAGAGATGTCAGAAGTTCTTAATGCTAAAATGATCCCAATGTATGATTATAGACCAAAGTATCCAAAAATTGATGCTGAAATTGAGATCAATCCAAATCATCCAAACTTAACAATTTGGCATAACAATATTAAAGCAGCGATCTTCATTGGTGTACATTGTCACTATGCAAACGTTGCATTAAAGATTGTAAGAGCAGAGACAGATTGTTATACGATCGCGATCTGTGGTTTGTCAGGGCATGAAGATGCAATGGCTACATTAAGAGACCAGCACTCTTCAGAGCTTGAGAAATTTATCAAAATAGCTAAAGAAGTAAAAGCTGAGTTGGGAAAATAGGTAGGAGATTATAATGAGTAAAATAACTGATATGACAGCAACACACAACTGGTCTGGACAGAAATTAGTTTCAACAGACCACCTTCTTTTCGAAGCTCCTAGAGAAAAACACTTTATGACTGGTTCTGAAGTTTTAAAAGAAGCAGTAAAAAGATGTACAGTAGATGCATCTGTATCGTACCCTATTACACCACAATCTGAAGCAGCACACCTGATCGGTGAGCTTTGGGCAGAAGGTTATGTAGGTACATATTTCCGTGGTGAGAATGAATTTGGTGTAATGTCTGAAGTTGCTGGTTGTGCAATGGCTGGTGCTAGAACAATTACGACTACTTCAGGTCCAGGTACACTTAGAGCGATGGAAAACTTTGCTCAATGGTCTGGTACAAGAATTCCATGTCAACTTATCCTAATGGCTCGTGGTATTAACTCGCCACTTACTATTCAGCCAGACAACTTAGAAGTAAGTTACTTACTAGAAACTGGTTGTATGATCTGGTACGCTGAAAATGTTCAAGAGCTATTTGACATGTCAATTGCTGCATTTACAGTGGCTGAAAAGCCAGATGTACACGTGCCGATCATTACTGCAGTTGATGGTTTCTTTGTATCTCATACTCGTGAAGCAGTAATGCTTCCAGCTGATGATATTGCACTTCATCCATATGATCCATATAAAGCTCCACTACCGGCGATTGATTCTGAAACACCTCCAGGGCGTTTCTTAAGAGATCCATTCGTTATGAAGTCTAACTATATTTCTTATGCGGCACATGCTTCATGGCAGTTTGAAATCAGATCTGCAATAGAAAGATCTAGACCATATGCAGAACACTACTTAAACGGTTTAGTACACGTTACGGGTTCTGAAGATGCTGAGATCGCATTTGTTACTTGTGGTACTGCTTCGAATCAAGCAAAAGAAGCTGAGCGTGAATTAAATAAACTGGGAATCAAATCTAAAGTTGTTAAACTAAGAACTATCAGACCTTTCCCAGAAGCTGAACTTCTTGAAGCACTAGAAGGTGTAAAACATGTATTTGTACCTGAGTTCAACGTTGTTGGTTGGCTAGAAAAAGAAGTAAAAACTGCACTTTATAAAAAATGTGATGCTGATGTTGTTGGCGGACCAAGAGTTGCTGGTGGTATGAGTATGCCTGCTGAAGCAATCATTAAAGAAGTTATGGAAAAAATCAACCCTGGAAAAGGAGCATAACATGGCAATTGATATATATAAAATCAACCCAGAATTTAGAGACATTATGCCTAAAGAGATCATTGAACTCGAAGAAAACGCTACATGGGCTCAAAATCAGGAAAAACCTCGTGGTATTAAAGAACTTCCAGATACAAAAGAGTTACTTGAAGAGCACTCTTTATGTGCTGGTTGTCCAGAAGCTGCTGCATTAAGATATGTGCTTTCTGCACTACCTAAACCTGAAGAGACTATTATTGTCAACTCAACAGGTTGTACATCTTTAATGTTCCCACACATCGCACTTCATACAGTGCACTCACTTTTTGGTAACCAAAATGCTGTTGCATCTGGTATCAAAAGAGTTTTAGACTGGAGATTTCCAGATACTGAAAAAGATGTGGTTGTTCTAGCTGGTGATGGTGCGACTGTTGATATCGGTCTTGACTATACACTACAGTCTTTCTTTAGACAAGAGAACATCACAACAATCTGTTTTGATAACGAAGTTTATGCAAATACAGGTGGACAAGAGTCTGGTGCTACGGCAAAAGGTCAAGTATTTAAAATGGCTCCAACTGGTAAAAAGTTTGATAAAGTACCTATGTGGGAACTTGCTACAACTTCTGGTTGTCACTACGTTACGAACATGACAGCTTCTGCACCAAAAGCAGTTGCAAAAGCAGTGAGAGAAGCGATCTTAGTTGCAAGAGAGATCGGACCGACATTCCTTAACATTTATACACCTTGTATTCTTGAGATTGGACTAAGTGCCAACGAAGGACTTGGGGAAATGAAAGATCAAGATAAAGATAGATTTGCATCTTACAAACATGTTTCACCAGAAGCAGAAGAATTCTTGAAAAAATGTAAAGCAGAGGGGCGTTTATAATGGCAAAAGATTCAATTAAAGTAAGACTGCCTGGTCTAGGTGGTCAGGGGGCAGTTACTGCTGCGCACATTGCAGCGACTGCAGCGGATACAGAAGGTTACTACGCGGTTTCAAATCCATTTTTTGGTGCTGAGAAACGTATGGCTCCATCTGAGAGTTATGTAAGAATCGGTACGGTGCCTATCTATGACAGAGGGGAAGTTATCTACCCTGATATTATTATGATTTTTCACCCACAAGTTATTACTATGGGTAAATCATACACAATGCCTTTTTATGCTGGTATTAAAGAAAACGGTCTAGTGATCATCAACAGTGATCACGATCTTTTAACTGATGCAGATAAAAAGACTCTAGATGATTTAAATGTAAAAGTTCTTACAAAAGATTTTACTCAATTTGCTATTGATCAAGCAGGAACTGAACTTGCTACAAATATGGCAATGTTGGGTGCATTGTTTGGTGCTTTAGGTACTATTAGTAAACCTGCTATTGAAGAAGGTATTAAAGACAGATTCCTTAAGAAATATACAGCTTCAGGTGGTACAGCTACACTTGACTCAGTCATTGAGAAAAAGTTTAAGAAAAAGCAAGAGCTTATTCAAAAAAACCTTGACACTGCATCGGCAGCATTTGATTTAACTGCTGCATGGGCAAAAGAAGTTGGTTTAGCTCAAATTCTAGACAATCCAGAGAAGTAATTCTTAATATTGCAACTGTACCTTTGGTACAGTTGTTAACCTGACTCTACATAATTCACTTCACTTATTAAATTTATTTTATAACCCTTTACAGTTAAGATAAAAGATTATTAAATAAATTTATAACGAATATCCACTCAAATTTTTAAGGTATAGACATGATACAATCATTTATTATTACAGGATTTTTAGGTGTTGGTAAAACAACAATGCTTACCAATACGGTCAAAGAACATTTTTCTGATAAAAAAGTTGCTATTATAGTGAACGAGTTTGGTGATATTGGTGTAGATGGCAATATATTAAAGAATGTACACAGTGAGGTACTTGAAATTTCAGAAGGGTGCATTTGTTGTCAATTGGCCCAAGAATTTGAAAGCGGTGTGATTGAGATCATTAATAAGTATAATCCTGAAATCATATTTGTGGAAACTTCAGGTGCATCTGAGCCTTTTCCTATCTTTTTATCTCTGCAAAACCTTGGTATCTCTGTTGAGGGTGTCATTTGTGTGGTTGATTCCAAAAACTTTGATTCGTACCAAGATAATTCAACGGCTAAATATCAAATTGGCGGCTCTAATATCATCGTACTCAATAAGACTGATTTAGTGAATGAGGATGAATTAGAAGCTGTAAAGAAAGATGTTATTGAAATCAAAGAAGCATACAATATCAAGAACACGCTTACAGGTAAAAAGATATTTAATAACTATGTGATCAATCAAGCCCAACAAGGTATTGTTCATAAAGAAGTCTTTGAGGGTGTGTATAAAGTCGATGAAATCATTGGATTGGCAAAAGATTATAATCGCCTTGATCACACTACACAAGATTCAATCACCCAAAAAGTTGTGTATTTAAAAGATGATATTGAGTTTTCGGATGTAGATGAAGTGTTAAAAACACTTCCAAAAAGTATTTATAGGGTAAAAGGTGTTGTAAGAACAAAAGATGTTCCAAATCCTATTGTGATAAACTACTCATTTGGTAATGTCTCCTTTGAAGAGTTAGAAAACTATACAGAACGATCTATTATGATATTTATCGGTGAATCAATAGAGAATGATGTCAATCTGTTAAGTGAAAAATTTGATTTTTTAAACCTGCCTAAATTTAGAATGAGCAAGTAGCCTACAGCAAATCATTTCCCATACTACGGTTTTTACATTTTGGCAGTCTTTGCCAAATTTGTAGGTTCTACAGACCACTATTTAAACGATGATTGCCTGTATATTGCTCTTTACGAGCTTTATTCGGGTATTTAGATCTCCTCCAATCTGAAACAGTATTCCCTTCAATAGAGTATTGACTTCGGTTTTTCAATACAATACTATTTTGATATTGATATGGAGTGTCAGTTTGTAATTTAGGTGATAATACGCTAGAATGAATTATAAATTATATCTTTGGAGTCAATATGGATCTTTTGCCTGTGATATTATTCTCTCTTATCGTTTTGTTTGTCGTAGTGGGTGGGTATGTCTTTATGTTTCTGCATGTGATGAGATCTGACCCAAGAGAATTAGAGTTTAGAAAAAATGTGGGACAAGATGGAAGACTCGTACCGCATACTTACAAAAAATAAATAATCCGAAATATCATTAATCATTTATAAATCAATTCAAAAGGATACAAAATGAACGAAAAAAGAAGACTGCATATTCATATGTCAGTAGACAATATTGAAGAGAGTATTGCTTTTTATAATACTCAGTTCGGGACAGAAGCAACCAAAGTAAAAGATGACTATGCACAATGGTTGGTAGATGATCTTTCTTTGAATTTTGCCATATCAACAAGAGGCTATGAAAAAGGTGTCAATCATTTAGGTGTACAGTACGAAAGTGATGATGCACTGTTGGATGCACAACACACTTTTGAAGATAAAGGGATTAAAGGAAAGGTAGAAGAAGGTGCAGTCTGCTGCTACAAATCTTCAAACAAATACTGGGTTACAGATCCTACAGGTATGGTATGGGAAAATTATCACTCTATGGATGATGTGGAAGTATTTGGTGTGGATGGCTCTGATACTGCTGATGGCTGCTGTGTACCGACATTCGGTCAGTTTAGTGAAACACCATCATGTAAACCAACTAATAATGAGGATACGTGCTGTAGTACGAGCTCAGATGAATGTTGTACCTCATAGCATTGTAACAGAGTATAAAACTTTCATAACGGAACGCTCAACGTTTTAAAGCATCAATTTGACCTATGACATTACACATTTATTACATTTAAAGTGTATACTATGATAAATAATCTATACATGGAATCATGTAGAAAGGACTAGGTCATGAAATATTTGTTAAAAATCTCTCTTTTTTCGCTGGCTGTTATGTTCATGCAAGGCTGTGCAACACATCAAAATTTTGTGAAAAAGTATAACGCTTGGGTAGGACAGGATATCAATGATCTGATACAGAAAATAGGATATCCGGATAGTACCTATATCTTGCCAAATAAAAATAAAGTCTATGTGTATGAAAGATCTAGGATCTACTCATATCCTTCAATGTCAATGGGATATGGACATTGGCCATATTATCATGGTGGTTATGGTATGTTTGGTTATGGTACGGATGTGGTGCAGAAAACCTGTAAACTTTATCTTGAAACCAATAAAAAAGGCATTATCGTAAGATGGGGCTCATCTGGTAATGCCTGTGTTTCCAACTAGTCGATATATTTTGAAAAAAAGAGAGAGCGTGGTGCTGTATGTTTGAACTTGCAGAGTATATCGGTATCATCGCTTTTGCCAGTTCTGGTTTTTTTGTGGCTGTACGCAATCAACTTGATTTTCTGGGTACGTTGATCTCTGTATTTCTTACTGCACTGGGTGGAGGGATCATCAGAGATATTGCGGTAGACAAAATGCCTTATACCTTTACACACAATGCACCTGCACTCACGATACTTATAGTCATGGTCCTATTGATAGTATTTAGATTCAACAAAAGAGACAGTATAGAGAATAAACCATTTTTTATACTGAGTGACTCTATAGGGCTTATCTCTTTTAGTATTACGGGTGGATTGATAGCCATAGAAGCAGGGCTTAATCTTACAGGTGTTTTAGCGCTTTCTTTTGTGACGGCAGTGGGAGGAGGTATCATCAGAGATGTGATCATCAATGAGATCCCTTTTGTACTTAAAACAGGATTTTATGGGACTATCGCACTTCTGATAGGCTTGACTCTCTATGTGTTAAATCTTTACGAATTGATCTCTTATTATACGATGATCATGGTTTTTATAGCAGGGATGGTACTGAGACTGATCGCATACTATAAGAAATGGGCCATCCCGATGCTATAACTTAACCTTTAGAAATATATTTTCTCAGATACGCGTCGAGCTCTTTTTTCTGTAATGCACTCATAGCACGGAGCGGAATGACATTGAATCGGCGAGGATTTGTATATAGAAGGTAAAACCGCTCATCATTTTTCCATTGAGAAAATGCACTCCATGGTATGGAAGCATTATTGCTGTTTTTATCTAACTTGATACCTTTGCCTGAGATATGCAGTGTGACCTCATTTGGGAGGGTAGTACTTTTTTGATAGACATTTTTGGCCTGATAAGCAGAAAGCATACGTACAAAAAGCATATAAAAAGAGATAGAAAAAAATGCAGCGATCATATTGGTGATGATTTCACGGGTATTTGACAAGTCAGTTCCGACGATCACAATGAGAGCAGCCAAGATGGCATAAAATGCTAGCATAAAGACTCTTTTGCCTGTTTTGTGATGTAGATTGACTGCTTTAAGATATTCATCTTGTGTGAGTTGGTAGGTGATATTCATGGTTTGCCTTAGGATAATGTGATGGGTATTATACAATGATTACATATATAGTACACAGAGTGCTTGCTATGATACATAATCTATGTGGAAGGAGTCAGTATGTTATATAAGGTCAAAGCGAAAATAGATAAACTGAAATTGAAAGCTTTTTTTACGGCACTTACAGATGGTAGTATTGCCGATCAAGAGCCTGAGGGTTCGTATATTGTTAATTCAATGCAAAGAGCGTTGATGACAGATCCTGAGACACTGGAATGGTATCAAACATGTCATTGTAAGACACCGCTTGAGCATGAAAGAGAAGCGGTCTATGATAAGTACCTGAATGACATTGAAACCACTTTGGTCTATGAAGAAAAAAATGATATAAAAGGTAAATCATTTTGGGACTTTTTGGAGGATAGCTTCTTTGACGACTCATATAGCTACTAGCAGACTTTATACAGCCGATCATGGCTGGCTGAAAAGTAGGTTCCATTTTTCATTTGCCGAATATTATAATCGGGATAATATGCATTATGGTGTACTACGCGTTATGAATGATGACATTATCCAGCCCCATACAGGTTTTGGTACACATCCGCACCAAGATATGGAGATCATCACTTATGTGATACGTGGAGAACTGACACATCAAGACAGTATGGGAAATAAAGAGAGTTTGGGACGTGGATCTGTGCAGTATCTCAGTGCAGGCACTGGTATCACACACTCTGAAAAAAATGAAGGTGATGAAGAAGTACATCTCATACAAACATGGATACTCCCACATTCTAAAGGTCTTCAGCCTCAGTATGGTTCAAAGGTCTTTAACCCTGAAACACGTCATAATAAATGGCTGCATCTCATAGCCCCGCAAGGTACGCCTGACATCATCAATATCTATCAGGATGCAAACATGTATGTTTCGGAGTTAGATCAAAACAAAACGCTTACCTTTGAACTGGTAAAGAACAGACAGCTTTATGTGAAACTCATGGAAGGTGACGCAAAGATCAATGGTATGGACTTTAAAGAGGGTGATGCTGCTGAGGTTTCGGGTGAAGATCTGCATGTTGAAGCGTTGAGCGATGTACATGTACTTTTGGTAGAGATGGAGGAGGAAAATTTAAAGCTTTAGCTATGAGGTAGCTAAAGCTTTGATAAACTTATATTTAAGGCAATTGGCTAAGTGCATAGGTAAATGCTCCAAGGTGATTTATACTACCTTCTTTGATATTTTCAAATACACGTATAACATCATTTGGCATTCCTACTGCAGCATCTTCAAGATCTGAAATATCCGTTTCTTCTACAAGAATACCAACATTCAGCGCTTCTTCGAGTGTATTATCCTGTAAAATCAATGCATCATAGAGATCTTGCAGTACCGGCAGTATAAATACACCAATAGCAGTTTCATCTACTGCTGAAATGTCTACACCATATTTAATACAAAGTTTTTCGACAGCATCCATATGTTTTTGTTCTGAGAGTATTATATTCGCAAATGTGTTTGTCTGTGTACCATATATATCATCCATCCAAATATAGACATCTCTGGCGACTTTTTCTTCCTGATACATATACAGTAGCGTAGCTTTTTGTTCATCAGTCAACTGTACTGGCTTATTGCCTCCATATTTAAATGCTCCAAGGTTATTTATGCTACTTTCTTTGATATTATCAAATACACTTACAACATCACTTGGCATTCCTACTTCAGCTGCTGCAATATCTGTAATATCTTTTATTTCTATATCAATACCAACCTGTAGTGCATCGCTCAGTGGAGGAAATGGTTCTACCTTATATGGTGTTATAAGTGTATCATAGCGATCTTGTAGTTCTTGTAATATAAATACACCATAGACACTTTCATCTACATTTGAAATGTCTACACCATATTTAATACAAAGCTTTTCGACAGCATCCATATGCTCTTGTTCAGAGAGTTTTATATCCGAAAATGTGCTTGTCTCTGCATTATATATATCATCCAAATAGTCATAGACATCTCTAGCGACTTTTTCTTCCTGATAGATATACAGTAGCGTATCTTTTTGGTCAGCTGTCAAAGGTACTTCTGGATTGCTTAAACCATCTGAACCACCACATCCGGTAAGAGATAACAAGGCTAAACTTCCTGTACCGGATATGAATATTTTAGAGAAGAAATCTCTTCTATCGTGAGACAGTAATTCTTTTTCCATTTCTTATCCTTTCTGAAATGTGATCATAAACTATTATATAACCTTAATTCTTAATATAATATATATGAGTTCATTGAACAATTTTTGAAGCCCGTATTCTAATGGTTTAGGAGGGAGATTAAAAGTTTTGGATGTTGCAAACATCCTAGATCCTGTAAGCTACTCCTTAAGAGAGCAAACAAGAAAAAAGATGACTATGTATGAGCTATAAAGTTTCTTTCCAGGGTATCCTTGAAGCGTTTGAGCTCAGCATCTATATCTAAGTTCTCTTTAAATACATCATGTATAGCATAAGTTTCAAGTGGTTCTGCACCACAAAACTGAAACAGTTTATGTATGGCAATATTGGCTTCATCCAGGGTGAGACCGTCAAAGAAACCCTCTTCATTATCAAACTCAGTGTCTGGACAGTTATAGGTTAAACTCAACATATATTTTTTACCCTGCATCAGTCCTCCGCTGCCATATTTTTTAGATGGGTCATCTTTACTTCTTCCGTCACTGACAAAGGTTACGGTATTGATACCCCCAGAGAAGATTTCATCGATGTATTTCTTAGTAATCCAAGGCACACCCATCCAAAAAACAGGATACTGAAATACAATATAATCCGCCCAGGAAAGTTTATCAAGCTCATCATTGACATCATAGGCGCTTTCGACCATACTTTGTTTCACATTGAATCCATTTTGTGTAAAAAAATCGCTGGCAGTGTCTACCAACAGTTTAGTTAACCTTCCTTCTGCGATCTTGTCATATCTTTGATGTCCGTTGATAATCAGTACATTTTTCATCGTCTCTTTCCTTTTATTTTTGTGTGAAGTTTTTCATCATCTCTTGCATTTGCTGTATTTGTTCGGGAGTCATTTGAGGCATTTGTGATGGGGTATTGTCCTTGTTGTCTTGTCTGACTTGGATCGGGAAATCAGGTAACTTAAGATCTTCATCAGAAACAGAAATATTGAATTGTATGTTCGTAGCTTCTGTTGTATGTGTTCTTCCCATGATCCTGACTTTAGATTTGAGCATGATTCCTTTGTGTAGCCAAAGTTTCATATGCTTGGCCTCCCATATTTCACAGATATAGCCTAGTATAGTTTCTTCACCTGTTTTAGAGCCATTCATGGAAAGTATGACCTCTTTAGCACTTTTAGCAAACTCTTTATACTCAGACTGTATTAACATTGTATGATCATACTGATGAATGATCTTTTGTTCATAGTCCACGATATACACTTTTCCATGATCGATCTTTGTGGTTTGATGGGTAACCTCTTCTCTACCCATAATGACAGACTTACTTGTTTCCTCATGGAGTTCTACTGCTCCCCATTCTTTGAAAAGTGTTTTACTTTTTCCATCTATCTGGGTTTGTATACCCATCATATTTCCACCGCCACTGATAATATATTCAATGATGCCTGATTGGATCCCATAACGTTTTGTTTCTGCATCAAGAGTGTTTGCAGCCACAATAAATGCAAAGAGGACACTCCATATTTTCATTTGCTTCATCGTATCTCCTTTTTATTATTATAACTTATTCTGTCATAGAACAAAAAAGTATTTTGGTCTGTGTTTTACCTCTCTCTCATGATCATTGGCTACAATGGCGGAATGAAGAAAAAGAAATTAGTCATTATCGGGGCAGGGCTTAGTGGGCTCTATAGTGCTGTACTGCTTCAAGATAAGTATGATGTGACGATCATAGAAGCACGTAATCGTACAGGTGGACGGATCATGGGGATAGACGGGCATGATATGGGACCCTCTTGGATCTGGCCACATCAAAAAAACATTTTAAAGCTCATAGAGATATTGGACTTGGAACTCTTTTCACAATATACTGAGGGACTTGCCTCGTATGATGCTCCTGATGGTGTACAGCACTTTAGACCTTCTCAAACAGGGCCTTCCTTCCGACTCAAAGGCGGTATCAGTCAAATGGTCAGGGCTTTGGAAAATAGACTTGAAAATCCTGTTAAACTTAATGAGAAGGTGCTCTCTTTAACACAGTTAAATGAAATGATAGTGGTGAAAACGCTAGATACAACGTATGAGGCAGAGATGGTGATCTCAACCCTGCCACCACGTTTAGCTGTAGAAAGTATAGCATACTCTCCTGCATTACCCGAAGCCCTTCATACACAACTACAGAATATACCTACATGGATGGGGTATGCTGCCAAGTGCGTGATTGAATATGCTGATGCCTTTTGGAGAGATAAGGGTTTGAGTGGTTTTGCCATTTCTCATCTGGGACCATTGGGTGAGATACATGATGCCTGTACTCATGAGAAAGCAGCACTCTTTGGTTTTGTACACAGTACTGAGAAGTATGAGAACTTTGAAGAAGATGTCATTCAACAACTTACTCGACTTTATGGAAGAAAAGCTTCCGATCCTATTAATTTCCACCTTGTAGACTGGAAAAAAGAGCCCTATACGTCAACACCTTTGGATGCTATGCCTCTGCGTGAGCATCCTTCCTATGGATTCAATGCAACACATTTTGACGGCCAGCTGATCTTTTTAGGTACAGAGAGTAGCTTTGTAGAAGGTGGGTATTTGGAGGGGGCAGTCACTTCAGCACTTGGATTATTGAAACGACTCTAGTTTGAGGTAGATATGAAATTATATTTTCATCACAAGCAGGTTACAAAAAGTATCAAGTATATTTACATCTTGAATAGGATTATCTTTTAGATCCAGATAGACAAGCTTTTGTAGTGATGTCAGACTTGTAACATCTTGGATGTGATTGTTATGTGCAACCACTTTTTTGAGTGCTGTAAGGTGATGCAGAGGTGTAATATCGGTGATGTGATTTTCCTGAATAAAAAGAAATTTCATTTTTGTATGTGAACTTAAAGGGCTAAGGTCAGAGATCTTATTGTGGGAAAGCGACAGTTTATGCAGTTTTTTCAGTGATGAAAGTGGTGTAATATCGGAGATATGGTTATCAGAGAGGGAAAGTGTTTCAAGCCAAGTGAGTGCAGCTAGCTCTGAAGGCACCTCTGTGAGTCCAAGACCACTGAGATCCAGGTATGTGAGTTTCTTTTTTTTACATAAAGCTATTTTTTCTAAAGCCTGCTTGTGCATAGTGTGATCCTGTTTTATTTACTGCAGAGATAATAGCATATTTTTTAAGAGGAGTGATAGTAAAACATAAGGAAGTGACGTCGATACCTTTTAGCCAAACTAAAGCGATCCCAAAGTAGTATGAAAATCAATACAACTTTACTTCTTTGATGGTGGTATGGAGAAAAGAAATTAAAACATTTATCGTAGCACTTAGAAGGAAATAATGATGATAGATATAAACAAACCATGCATAAAACAATGTTGTCTCAATGAAGATGATGTCTGTCTAGGGTGTTTTCGTACTTTTGACGATATGTGTCAATGGAACAAAGCAAATATAGAAGAAAAAACGCAGATGCTCAAAGTAGCACAGAGAAGAAAAAAAGAACATATACTTAAGCATACATCCTTACAAAAACCTTGTCCTTAAAGTTTGTTTTTTATCCACTCTTTTATCATCATCAATTCATCTTCGGCAATAGTATGGTCTTTATCATAACTTTTAAATGTGATGTCAAACCTGCCATTTTGTAATATTTCAATTTGTGTTTTTGAGGTATTAAATGGGAGTATACCATCATAAGTCCCATGCGTACATAACCAGTTTGAAGTATTTACATTTGGGTTCATCTCTTGTAAAAGTATGTCGACATCGTAGATATACCCACTTACTGCGATGTACCCTGCAAGCACTTTTTCATATCTGGCCCCAAATTCAAAGGTGAGCAGGGCACCTTGAGAGAATCCGAACAAAAAGCTTTCCTCGGCATTGAACTCCTCTTCAAAAAGGGCATCAAAGATCTCTGTTAGTAGTGCACGTGAATGTGTAATACCTTCTAACTGGTTGGGTGGCAGATCATACCATGAGAATCCTCCATAGTAGTTATATGGAGCATCCAGTAAAAGGTAGTTCATGTCATCAATGTTGAGGTAGGATGGTAAGAAAGTAAATCCACGGGATGAATCTCCACGACCATGCAGAATGATCATAAGCTTTTTAGAGGCTATTTTTGAGGGGATAAAGATATTGTTGAGGGGCAAATTTTTATTTCTTGGCATTTCTTGGCTTCCTGCATTGAATTGTTGATTCTTATCATGGTGTAGTATACTACGTTTATATTATCATATATGTTTTAAAAGACAAGGAGTTCTATGGCAGCCAAAGCAACTATCTACAAAGCGTTACTGAACATTGCAAATATGGACAGCCATTATTACGCAGAGCATAATTTGACTATGGCAAAGCATCCATCAGAGACTGACCTGCGTCTTATGGTCAGGTTGGTTGCATTTATACTGAATGCTAATGAAGCGCTGGAATTTTGTAAAGGGATATCACAAGAGGATGAACCTGATCTATGGCAAAAATCTTTGGGTGGTGAGATAACACTATGGATAGACTTGGGGCAACCGGATGAAAAGCGTATTAAAAAGGCATGTGGGCGTTCTGAAAAAGTGATTATCTATACCTACCAGGAAGGTATGGCTGCTTTATGGTGGAAACAGATCGAAATCTCACTGACACGTTTTTCCAATCTTCAAGTCATACATCTCGATATAGAGGGTGATATAGAAGACCTTACAAAACGTGCCATGTCATTACAAGCCAATATATCGGACAATGAACTCACGTTAATGGATGATGCAAATAGTGTGGTCATTAGACAAAAGAATTGGATGTGATGACATTCTAGTATTAAGGTCAGAAAGTATTGTACATTTAATGTATATATTTATTTTATGGTATGATGCTGCCTCATAGGATTGACCCTCACTGGTAATCAATACGTACACATAGAGGATTTAAGGTTAAGATGAAGAAGTGTTATTGTAAAAGTGGATTGGATTTTTCAGCATGTTGTGAACCTATTTTAAGAGTGCAGAAGCCGGCATCGACGGCTCTTAGTCTTATGCGCTCACGCTACAGTGCCTACTGTTTGGGAGATGTAAACTATCTTCAGGCGACAACGCATGATCACACATGGAGTGATGAAGAACTCAAATTCATACAGGACTGGGCAGATAACAGTTTTTGGCAGCACTTGGAGATCATCGAGTCTAGTGATGACATCGTGGAGTTTAAAGCCTATTATATTTTCGATCATGTGCAACATCTACATCATGAAAGATCCACTTTTATCAAAATAAACGATATGTACAAATATGTCGATGGTGAGATATATGAGGATAAAGTAAAATTTACAAACAACCAAAAATGTATATGTGGAAGCGGCGTGAAATATAAACGTTGTTGTTTGCCGAAATTGAAAAAACAGAAATAATTCGATAGTTATTATTTATAATCTACTAGAAACACTTGAATCTTATAAACAAAGAATATCAACATACTGTAGAAGTCTGCTAAAATTAGTAGACTTCTGTAGGTAAATCAGATCACAACCTACAATGCTTTTCCAAGAATCTCTTTTAACACTTCTTTGGTATATGTTTCAGCCAACCCGAAAGCTTCCGCATGCTCGCAAGCATTCTCCACAATCGCATCAATATCACTTTCCTTTATAGAGAGTTGTGAAAGCCTGGTCGGTGTACCGACTTTGTTGAACCATGACTCCAATGCTTCGATTCCTTCCATCGCACCGGACAGTCCAAACAGTTTTTGTGCAAAACGTTCGAACTGTCCTTCGTTCTGTGAAACATACCATTTCATCCAGGCTGGCATGACGACCGAAAGACCTGCACCGTGTGGTACATTGAAGAGTGCAGAAAGGGTATGCTCGATCATATGGTTTGGGAAACTGTACCCTTCTACTCCCAGATAGGTTGTACCATTTAACGCCTGGGTCGCTGCCCATGCGAACTCCCCACGTGCGTCATAGTTATCTGGGTCCGCCAGCAGTGTTTCAGTGGTTTTCATGACCGTGGCAATGTTCGCTTCGATATAAGCAGCAATGATATCTGGATGTGAGGATGCAGTAAAATACCCTTCGATAGAGTGGGCGATAATGTCTGAAGCAGAATAGACCAGGTACTCCTTCGAGACCGACTTTTGAAGTTCAGGATTGACGACAGATACCTTTGGATAGAGGTGCGGTGAAGCGATAGAGAATTTCTGTTTCGTTTCTTCATTCGTCACCACGGCGAAAGTGTTCATTTCACTCCCCGTGGCTGCAAGGGTGATAATGTCAAATACCGGCAGTGCCTTTTGAATAACACTTTTTCCGATAAAGAAATCCCACACATCACCGTCATACAGACTGCCGGCCGCTATGGCTTTTGCACTGTCCAATACAGAACCCCCACCGACACTGAGTATGGCCTCAACACTGTGCTCTTTGGCCAGATCTACAGCCTCATAGACTTTTGATAGGACCGGGTTACTAACGATTCCTCCTAACTCAACAAATTCGATACCATTTGCTTCTAGGCTGGATATAACTATGTCGAATAGACCGTCTTTTTTGATACGGTCACTCCCGTATGTCAATAAGACTTTTTTGATATTCTCTGCAGCGAGATACTCACCGATATTTTTTTCTTTGTCTCTTCCAAACTCTATTCTTGTTGGATTTTGATAAGTGAAATTGACCATTTATGATCTCCTTGTTATTCTATGAGTTATTATAGCTGATCATCCTCAAAACTCTGTAGAAGGATATAATTTGTAAAGATTATATCCTTCTACAAAAACAGCATATTATTTATGATACCATAGAGTAGGGTGTTTAACAAATTTAATGTAGTGTTTGAATCTCACGCTACTTTTATCCCAGTAGAGATAGGGTTACAAGTCCTCCTAAATATAGAATGAGTAACACTACACTTTCAAAACCAATATTTCCTGGCCCGTGACGTTCGCGATATATGAGTCCCATAAGAAGTACACTGGTCATCAACATCGAGTTGGCAAGCCAGAACTGTTCAGCACTTGAAACATCGGCATAAATTGGGCCTTCGCGGTAGGCAATATCTGATGCGGCAATAAAAAGTGTGTCAAATGCATTGCCTCCGATAATGTCTCCTACGGCTAAATTCAGTGCACCCATACGTACGGCAGTAATAGCGACCACAAGTTCGGGAATAGATGTCGACACAGCTGTAAATATACCACCGACGATCCCATCAGATAAACCAGATTTCTCTCCAAGAGGTATGGCTAGCTGCGCAAGTGACCAACCTGCCAAAGCAACGACTGTTCCGTAGAGGGTAAAGCGTATCCAAAGTTTCCAAATATGATTACCATGGCGACGACTTTTGTCTTCGGCTTCAGATGAAGTATCTCTTGTTTTTTTGGGAAGCCACATCGGGGTTTCGTGCGTACGAGCCAGAAGATGTACACCAAATATATATATAATGATCAAAACAAATGTAGCAGGATGCACGCCGAAGATACTGATCGTAGGGACTGATAGTGCTAATGCATGTATGGCCAATAATGTAAGAAGGAAGGAGGACATAAAAAGATTTTCAGCGGATGCAGCTGCATGTTCAAGATTAGCACGTTTATAAGTGATATCGGCCAAAGCAAGAAATGCAGTTTGAGCCGCAATACCTCCTAATCCATTACTCACTGCCAGCTCTGCATATCCTGAAGCCGCAGCGGAGACGGAGGTAGTAATACCTGACAAAGATGTAGATGCACCAATAAACACTGCGCCCATAAGTGCTTCGCCTAATCCGGTACTTTGAGCGAGATCTCGGGCAGTTTTGGTCATCTTGATACCGAACCATCCGATAATTGCAGTCACAACAGTAAAGGCTGAAATTACCCATGCCAACGGCCAAGTGCCAAAATCTGTCAACGTATCCTCCTAGGATAATAAACGATGGTCTCTTGAGGTACGAATATGGATCAGACCAGGAGATATATTATTCAGTCTCTTTGATCACTTCAAAAGCATCGATAGGTTCTTCAAAGGCGATGAAGAGTACACACGGTTCTTCACCTTTTTCACAATAGGCTATATGCGGACGTTTGGATGGACCATAGGCATACATACCTTTTGTGAGTAGTTCACTCTCCTGGTTGTCATACGTCACAGTCATCTTTCCTGATACCAGTATCATCCGTTCTGCTGAAGTATGCCAGTGATGCGGGATAGCATAATCAGCTGGAACTTTAAAGAAAACATCAAGATTCTCTTTGGCAGGATCACCATGAAGTACAGCTATCTTACATGCTTCACCGAGAAATGCAGGGCAGGGCCCCCATGCAAGGGATTTGTCGTGATGTGAAAAGCTGAGTGCCGGACTATCTGCAACTGTGTCACTCACAGACAGTGACGTTAAAACAAACAAACTTAATAGAATTTTTTTTAACATGACCTCTCTCTTTTATTTGGTATGATTTACAGTACTCAAGCTATGTGTAATGTATGTGTAAAAGTAAAATTGAATTTATAAAACTGAAGATTTTATCACCATCAATTTCTCTTTACTCATCTCTTCCATTGAATAAGGGATACCACCCAGTCCCAAACCAGAGGCTTTAGCGCCACCAAACGGCATCCAATCCACCCTGAATGCCGTATGGTCATTGACCATCACAGTCGTGCCGTTGAGACGCTTGACCGCCAGCAAGGCTGTATCGATATTTTTGGTAAATACGGCTGCCTGAAAAGAGTATTCAAGACTATTGGCTTCTTTAAAAGCATCTTCAATATCCCTATAGGGGTAAATACAGACAAGCGGACCAAAAATTTCTGAAGTACTTACCTTGGCATCACGTGGTGGATCTAAAAGTACTGTGGCTTCAAAACAGCTTTCAGAAATACATTTACCGCCACAAAGTACTTTTGCCCCTCCTGAGATCGCCTCATTGACCCATGACTCTATCCGTTTGACTTCATGGTGTGAAATGAGAGGTCCCACCTCTGTTTTGGGATCCAGAGGGTCACCAACGACCAGCTTTTTCGCTGCTTCTGCTAATTTCAAACCCACTTCATCACAAATATCTTCATGGACAAAGATACGTTGCACAGAGACACAGACTTGGCCTGCATGATAAAATCCCCCTTTGGTCAAAGCAGGGATCAATGCTTCCATATCGGCATCGGCTTCAACGATAACTGGTGCGACACCTCCATGTTCAAGGCCCACACGGGTACCTGGAGAGACTTTTGAGTTCAGGTACCATCCAACTGTACCTGAACCAATAAAGGTCAAATAGTCTATCTTGGGGCTTGTAGCGAGATACTGAGCTACTTCTCTGTGACAGACCACTACTTGACACCACGCTTTAGGTAATCCTGCTTCATATAAAATGTTGACAAAATTAATCGCGGACATAGGGGTAGACTCTGATGGCTTAATAATAACAGGCGAACCAACGGCTATAGCCGGAACGGTTTGATGTACTGCAAGATTTAAAGGGTGGTTAAATGCTGAAATTGCGGCAACCACGCCTATAGGCTCTTTCATAGTATAGGCAATACGATTCACAGAACTCTTCGTATGACCCATAGCTATCTCTTTCCCCTCAAAAACACCCATATGTTCAATAGCAAGTTTTACACCATTGATGGCTCGTTCCACTTCGACCTTTGAATCCATATAAGGTTTACCGCCCTCACTGGCTGCAATACGCGTGAGCTCTTCTATACGACTTTTCATGATAGCGACCGTTTTCTCTAAAATAGCGATACGTTCATATTTAGGCAACCACATCTCCTGGTTTTCATACACTTTACGGGCACGATCTAAAGCCAGGTCTATATCTGCCTCATCTGAAAGGGGTATCTCATCCAATACCTTTCCGTCAAACGGTGACTCTACTTTGATGCTCTTCATACTATCCACTCCTAAAATTATTTATCGGTTCTATGGTGTAAAACTTATACCAAACACGTTTTATTTTTGAGTAACTCATTTAAAATGGCATGATTTAAACTATAGTCGACCGCCAGATCGATCAAATGTACACCTTTACGGTCGATCACATCATTTAAAATGGAACCAAATTCTTCACAGGAAGTCGGTCTATATCCCATAGCACCATATGCTTTGGCATACTGGACAAAGTCCGGATTTTTGTAATCCAATCCAAAATTCTCAAATCCCATACCTTCCTGTTTCCATTTGATCATACCATAGGCACTGTCATTTAAAATGATGACTATAAGGTCCAGCTCCAGACGTACCGCCGTTTCTAACTCTTGGGAATTCATCATAAAACCACCATCCCCGCATACGGCTATCACTTTTTTATCGGGGTGAACGATCTTGGCAGCCATTGCAGAAGCCAGACCTGCACCCATAGTGGCCAATGCATTATCGAGTAACAGTGTATGAGGTAAATAACATTTATAGTTACGGGCGAACCATATTTTATAGATACCATTGTCTAAGGTTAAAATGCCATCTTTGGGTAAAACATCTCTAATATCCTTAAGTGCTCTTTGCGGTAGAATCGGAAATCTTTCATCTTTAAAATATTTCACAATATGTGATTGTGATTCCTCTTTAACGCGCATAAAGTAGGTAAAATCCCAGTGTGCCTGTTTTTGGGCCAGTTCGGTCAAAGAGACCAAATTTCGGGCAACATCACCGGTCACATCAAGCTGAGGGAAATAGGTGTCATCTACACTGGAAGGTGAAAAATTGATATGTATGACTTTTGTTCCTCCCTGTTTCATTATAAATGGCGGTTTTTCGATGATGTCATGTCCAACATTGATGATCAGGTCAGCTCTGTCTATCGCACAATGGAGATAATCGTTCTCAGAGAGTGCGGCTGTTCCAAGGTATAAAGGATGGAACTCGCTCACAACGCCTTTCCCCATTTGGGTCATAAAAAAGGGTATACCGAGTTTATCTATAAACTCTTTCATAGCAGAGCCGATACACTTGCGATTTGCGCCAGCTCCAATGAGGACCAATGGCATTTTTGCTTCGTATAACATCTTTAAGGCATTTTGCAGACTTTCATTTCTGGCAATCGGGTAATAGGTTTTACGCACAGGAAAGAGTTGTTCCTCCACATCTTCTTTTGCGATATCTTCAGGCAGTTCAATATGTACTGCACCGGGTCTCTCCTGTGAAGCCAATTTAAAACTCTGACGTACCATCGCTGCGATGTTGTTGCCATTGACAATTTGTTTGGAACATTTTGTAATGGGTTTCATCATGTGTACAACATCTATGATCTGAAAACGCCCTTGCTTGCTTTTCTTGATCGGTTTCTGACCTGTGATCATCAACATAGGTATACCACCCAGGTTGGCATAGGCTGCAGGTGTAACAAGATTGGTTGCACCTGGTCCTAAGGTTGACATACATACACCGACTTTCCCCGTTAAGCGTCCATAGGTTGCAGCCATAAAACCTGCACCCTGTTCATGACGTGTCAAAATAAATTGTATACTGGAGTTTCGCAAGGAATTCAAGAGATCCAAATTCTCCTCTCCGGGGATACCAAATATATATTCAACACCCTCGTTTTCTAATGCTTTTATAAATAGATCCGATGCTTTCATTGAGTATTGTCCTTGTCACTTTATTAAATTTTGTACTTAGATTAGTATAAAATGTATGTGTGTATTCAGTGTGGACTATAGTTTCTTCTGTACTTGTATAAATTTTAAAATAAAATCTCTTTTAGCATGTTATAGGTGCATTTAACAAGGTTATGTATGCTATAAATAGTATTGATCTTATGAAAGAAAGCAAGGTATCATGTTTAAGAACTTTTTTTTAAAACATATGCAAGAAACTGCAGGAAATTCACCGGAAATGAGTCGTTTCCTAGACATACTGAAACAGCTTATACGAACACCCTCTGTTGTGGGGTCTGAACATTCATTTTTTCTCTCTCTAAAACGAGAATTAGAAGAGATAGGTATAGAAGCAACGCTGTATGAAGGCTTACTTGTAGCAAAAGGGAGTGAGCCTGGTAGTGGTATGATCAGTGCGCATATTGACCGTCATGGTCTTATCTGTACCGGTCCCAATGAATTTCAGTATGCAGCCTTTATTGCAGAAAATAGAGCGGATCTGACTGGTGACTCTGTTGCAGAAAAGACCTATAAAGATATCATAGGACGTTTTATGCATCAACGTGTTCAAGCCTATGAACCGTGGTCTGGTGCCTACTTAGGTTTAGGTACCATAGACAATGCATATTTATGTGAACGTAGATCAAATCTTCTTTTTAATGTGAGAGGATTGGAACATCTACATGCAGGTACTCCAGTGGCTTATGTGGATACACTGACCTATGAGGATGGTTATCTTTCTGCACAACTGGATAATGTACTCAGTGCTGCGATCATTCTTTTTTTATATGAGAGAGGATACCAGGGACGCGCTTTTTTCACTGCACAGGAAGAGGTAGGCAAAAGTTGGCGATTTTTACTTGAATGGTTCAGAGGTCATGATGTATCAACCGATTCATTACTGGTGCTTGATACCAGTCCTTATCCTGGGAGAGTTGCTGCAGAAGCACAGCATATCGTGTTGAGGAATAAAGATGCCAATGCCAACTTTGTTTCACCATTAACAAAGCAAATCGAATCAATTTGTGATGAATTCTCGATAAAATATGGATACAAGGATGCATTTATAGAGGATCTCAATAAAGAGTTCTTAGCTCAAGGAAAGCCCGCTTATTCTCTTGGGAGTACGGAGATGGGACGCTTGGCAAAAGCAAGTGATGGCTCCATACAGGGAACCACCTTTCAGCTTCCTACGACCGGGTATCACACGACAGCAGAAACAGTATCTCTGGATTCCATTGAGAAAGCATTAAAAGTATTAGAAACACTTTATTTAAAAGTATAAAGAGAAGGAGAGAAGATGGAAGTAATAGGATATATAGAAAGAGTGGATCTCCCAGGGCTGCATCTTTTTGGTTTGGATGCCAAGATAGATACAGGAGCGGACAATTGTTCTATGCACTGTGATGACATTGAAGTAGAAGGTGAAAACGTTATTTTTACCCTACATGATGAAGTACATCCTGCGTATCATGGTAAAAGGCTTACTTTGCCCATATTCAAGATCAAAAATGTAAAAAGTTCCAACGGTAGAAGTGAAGAAAGAGTGTTCGTGAAATCCATGTTGAAATTAGGTTGTAAAACATATGAAGCAGAGATTTCATTGACAAATCGAGAAAATATGAAGTACCCTATGCTCATAGGAAGACGTTTCCTATCACATCACTATCTGATAGATGTTTCTCATAAATATATTACAAAGGAAAAATAATGACTGTTTATATACTTTCTAGAAATACAAATCTCTATTCCACACAAAGATTGGTAGAAGAAGCTGAGGCAAAAGGATGGGATGTACGTGTCATAGATTATTTGATGTGTACTATTGAGATAATGAAGGGAGAGTTGTTGGTTATTTACGATGGTGAAATACTACCGGTACCTGATGCTATTATACCTCGTGTTGGAGCAAGTCGTACTTTTTATGGAACAGCAATGGTGCGTCACTTTGAAATGATGGGAGCCTTCAGTGTTGCTGGAAACCTTGCTATTGCAAGATCAAGAGACAAGTTAAGAAGCCTTCAGGTTTTATCTACCCATGATGTGGATATGCCAAAAACGGTTTTTGCATCAAACAAAGCCAATGCAAAAGATGTGATCAAACTCATTGGAGGAACACCGTTGGTACTTAAGATCCTTGAAGGAACACAGGGTGTCGGTGTAGTACTTGCCGAGACACAAAAAGCAGCACAATCCGTGTTGGATGCTTTTTATGGAATGGACGTCAGTCTTTTGGTTCAGGAGTTCATCAAAGAGGCTAGTGGTGCCGATATACGTGCATTGGTTATCAATGGCCAAGTGGTTGGTGCAATGAGGCGTCAAGGGGCAGAAGGTGATTTCAGGTCAAACCTTCATCAAGGAGGAAGTGCTACTGCACATAAACTGAGCCGTAAAGAAAAATCTACGGCAATGGCTGCTGCAAAGGCTATGGGTCTAGGTGTTTGTGGCGTGGATATGATCCCTTCTGATCGTGGTCCACTGGTGATGGAAGTAAACTCATCTCCAGGACTTGAAGGCATTGAGAAAGCTACCAATGCAAATATCGCAGGTAAGATCATGGATTACATTGAAGCCAATATTAAACCTACTGATAATAAAAAGCCTCGTCGTAAGAAAGACAATATTGGAGCATAAATGGAAGCGAATTCTTTTGTTTTAGGTGGAGTTAAAATAGCCAAAGGAACACAAAGACGTGTAGAGATAGAACTGCCAAGTTTTTATGGTACGCCTACTTCTCTTACTGTCTATGTGATACGTGGTAAAAAAGAAGGGCCAACGGTTTTCATCAGTGCAGCGATCCATGGAGATGAACTTAATGGCATAGAGATCATTCGTCGTCTTCGCCAGCTACATTTACTTACGAAACTCAAAGGTACATTGATACTTGTTCCTATAGTGAACATTTACGGAGCCATAAACCTTTCCAGGTATTTACCTGACAGGCGTGATCTGAACAGAAGCTTTCCAGGTCATTCTAAAGGAGCTCTTGCTTCACGTGTGGCAAAGACATTTTTTAATGAGATCGTATCCAAATGTGATCTGGGGATCGATTTGCATACAGCCAGTATACATAAGGACAATCTTCCCCAAGTGCGTACCAACACCGATAATGAATATACTTTAAGACTTGCTTATGCATTTGAATCACCTGTGATACTGCATTCCGAGTTAAGGGATGGATCTTTGCGTGCTGAAGCACAAGACCGAGGTATACCGATCTTGCTTTATGAGGCAGGAGAAGCACTCAGACTTGATGAAAAATCCATTAAGATCGGTGTAAAAGGTATCATTAATGTACTTAGAGCGAACGAGATGTTACCGGTTCGTACTAAAAAAAGCAGTCGTATCAAGCCTGTTTTGACAAAAACCAGCAAATGGATACGTGCGCACGAAAGTGGCATGATACAAACCATTAGACAATTAGGTGATGTAGTGGAAGAAGGGGATGTCATTGCACGTATTCATTCATTGTTTGATGATCAAAGCTATGAAGTGGAAGCTCCTTTTGATGGTATTATCATAGGAAAAACACAAATTCCTCTGATTCATGAGGGGGATGCAGCTTTTCATATCGCAGCACTGAAGGATATTCAAATTGCTGAAGAACAGATGGAACCTTTCCATCAAGATGAGAGTCTGATGGAAATCCCCATGGAAGATGTGAAGCTCATATAAAAAAGAACAAGATCCCACTCTTGATTTAAAGGCAGATGACTCTGTTAAGGATGAACTATTAGGTTGATAGAATCATCTACAATTACATTTAAAAGGGAAAATCATGCAACAAGTAGAACACCTGGTTGATACACTTCATTTAGAAGATTTACAAAACGATTTACACCCCTCTATTTTTGATGAAAATGATGATTATGATATGCTGATTATACGTCTGCCTGTCATTGTTGAGAAGCTTGAAGCGATCTCATTAGGTTTTATCATTACCCATGACGGTAGTTATCTATTTAATTCTGCAAAGAATAGACTAGAAGATCTGGAGAGTCGATTTGATGGACCCCATCATAAAATAGATACACTGCTGGATAAACTGCTCAAATCATTTCATGCATATCAGGATCAGATTTCTGACATGGAAGAGTCACTCTATGATGACACAGTAAAAATGAACTTTATGACACAGTGGCTTACATTAAAAAGAGATATCCTGCGGATAGAACGTATCATGCATCGTACGGCAGCTGTTATGCAGGATATGATTCATTATTATGAGACGGATGAGAGTTTTCCTATGAATCATTATATAGATATTCATGAGCATTGTGAACGGATTTTGCGTTCTGCAACACTACAGCTTTCAAAACTGGATTATTTATATAATTTTTATAATACGCGTACCAATGAAAAAATGAATCGTCTCATTTTTCTTCTTACTATTATTTCAGCTGTTTTTCTGCCGCTTAATTTGATTGTGGGTTTTTTTGGCATGAATACCAGCGGTTTACCATTTACAGAGGGAGCGAATGGAACATTAAGTGTTGTAATGGGGTTAGTTCTCTTACTTTTCACTACATCATTAGGTGTTCTTTTCTGGAGGCGTAAAATTGAGTATTCAGAATAAGTGATAGGGTAAAAGTATCATTATTTACTGCTCTCCATGTCTAATTTTTATAAAACAGTTGAGTTTTTAAACTCATTGGACGTTCGTAAAGCAGTGAAATAGGGCTCATTCTGGATCTCTTCTTTGAGGCTTGGTGATTTTTCTATGGCTTTTTCAAGGTCTTTGACTGCCTCTTTGAAATTATCCAGCTTTGCCTGAGCACAGGAACGCTGCCAATAGGCATACCCATATTCATTATCGATCTCTATGGCTTTATTGCTTAAGTTCAGTGCCCACTCATACTCATCAAGGTCAAGTACTGCATCTGCTTTGTAGGCATAGACCTCTGCATCATTGTCATTGATCTTTATTATCTCATCATAGAGATCTATTTTTGCCTGAGGATTGGTCTCCAGGTTTGATCTCATCCAATAAGAGTGGACAAGCTGTGCATTGTAAATATTATTTTGGTTATCAAGGACTATTTGGGACTGTTCTTGCACTTTGTTTTGTAAGGTTGCCAATTCTTGTTTATACTGCTCTGTGATCACCTCAATACTTGTCTCGACTATCTCTTCTGTTTTACTGCGGATGTCTCTGAGAGAATTCCAACCGGCAAAAAAGAGAATAGATGTCGCTGCAGCGATCAAATAGAAGATATTGGCAATGGTATCTGTCATATAGCGTGCTGCACGATCGTTATTTTCGATCTTTAACTGTGCAATATGTTTCTCCATATCAACACGTGTCTGTTGGTTGTCCATGCGTACGGATTTTAATTCATCCAGAATATAACGTTCCATCAGTGGACGTTCAAGCATAGGCGTTTTGGGTACTTCTTCGGCTTCAAGGTTGCCTAAAAGAGCTAAAAGCATAAAGAGTATAAGTGTGATTTTCTTTAGTATGTTCATGAGAACTACTTTCCTTTGATTGTTGATATGATTGGGATTGATTTAGGTACACTATAGCTTTGAGGGCTATAGTGAAGTGCAGTGAAAGAAGTAGGCTAGTTACGTATTTGTCCACTACCGTAAATTTTATATTTATAGGTAGTAAGCCCCTCTATCCCCATCGGTCCTCTAGCATGGAGTTTGTTGGTACTGATCCCAACTTCTGCACCAAATCCAAATGCTCCTCCATCTGTAAAGCGTGTTGAAGCATTGACATACACTGCTGCAGCATCTATGGCATTCAGAAATAGTTCAGCAGTCGTGATATTTTCTGTGATGATGGCTTCAGAATGCCCTGAAGTAAATCTTACAATATGTTCAATAGCACCTTCAACACTATCTACAACTTTAATATTTAAAATATTAGCCAAGTATTCAGTATCATAATCTTCATCTGTTGCATTGGCTACTTCTATAATACCTTGTGTTCTACTATCACCCTTGAGCTCAGTATGTGCTTCATCAAATGCAGCTTTGAGTTGAGGTAGGGCATCCTCTGCTATAGCAGCATCAACCAACAGTGTTTCCATCGCATTACATACACCAGGACGTTGTACTTTTGCGTTGAGTGCGATCGCTATGGCATTGTCTAGTTTTGCATCTTTGTCAATGTAGGTATGACACTGACCTTTATCGTGTTTAACCACAGATACCGTCGCATTTTCAGAGACATGTTTGATGAGTCCTGCCCCACCTCTTGGGATGATAAGGTCAACATATTTGTCCATCTTGATAAGTTTATCAACCCCCGCTCTTGAAGCGTCTGGTATGAGTGAGATCAATGCACGTGGAAGATTGTTTGCTTCTAATACGTCTTGAAGTATCTTTGCGATCTCTTCATTGGAATTTTGCGCTTCTTTCCCACCTTTGAGTACACAAACATTGGAGCTCTTAAAGCAAAGTGCAGCAGTGTCTGAAGTTACATTTGGACGAGACTCGTAGATGATTCCTATCACACCTATAGGAATGGAAACCTTTTGCATATTTAACCCATCTTCAGTGATCCATCCATCCAAGATACGACCTACAGGATCTTTAAGAGCTGCTATCTCTTCTATGGCTACTGCCATTGCATCGATACGACTTTCATCTAATAAAAGCCTATCCATCAGTGCAGAAGAGAGCTTATTTTTTTCTCCATCTTCCATATCTTTTTTGTTTTGTGCTACTAGGTTACGGCTGTTATCTCTAAGTGCTTGAGCCATTTCATTCAGTATTCTGTTTTTTTCACGTCCACTGATGGTCGCCAGAACTCTGCTTGAACTTTTTGCTTCTTTTAAAAAATCTTCCATTTTTATGCCTCTATATAGCTACAGCAGTAATCTGTAACCGTTTTGATTTTCAGATCAAAAGATGAGTTGGCTGGGACATTGAAACTCTCAGGCGTATTTAATTTTTTAAATTCTGTTTCTCCTGGAAGTCTGATCTCCAATTCTCCACTCATCATCTCCATGATCTCTGCTTCATTTGTGTCAAATGTATATTCACCTGGCTGCATCACACCTAAAGTCTGTCTTTCGCCATTGGGTAAAAAAATAGTTCTGCTCACTACTTTCCCATCGAAATATACATTGGCTTCTTTAATCATCGATATGTTTTCTAGTCTTGTCATTTTTTTGTCCTCGTCTGTTAGTTTTTACGTTTGAGCTCTTTGGCCTTTGCATAAGCATCACTTACTGCTTCCATCATCCCATGACGAACATTACAACGCTCTAACGCTGAATATCCAGCCGCAGTTGTTCCTCCCGGACTCATCACACCATCTTTTAGAATCGCCGGGTTTTCATCTGCTATAAGGGATGCAAACCCTTCAAAAAGGCCTTGTACCAGTACCTGGGCATCAGCACGCTTAAGTCCTTGATTGACTGCACCATCAGCCAAACTCTCAGCGATAAGAGCCAAGTATGCAGGCCCACTACCTGCTACACCTGTTGCGATGTCTAATTCGTTTTCACTGTTTAGCCATAAACTTCTACCAATTTTATTAAAAATACTTAATGCACTTTCCTTTAGATCTTCATCTCCTGTGATAGTTGTCATAGATTTAAGATGACTTGCCCCTAAATTTGGCATCGTTCTTATGTATTTTTTTGCTTGTATTTGTGACTTTAGACTCTCTATAGACGTTCCTGCTAAAACAGAATAAATGGCATCTGCTTGTCCCATTAATTTGGGAGCTAGATCTGGAAGAGAGTAGGGCTTGACACAAAGTACTATATTTTTACTCGATATATCTTCTTTGTCTCCCATCACTTTTGTTGAAATTTGAGGAAGCTGTTCTTGAAGCGCTTGTAAAGATTTTTTATTTCTTCCAAGCACTTCTATCTCATAATTTTCGACTAAACCCTTAATAAGCGCTTGTGCCATATTTCCATTACCAATAAACGTCAACTTCATTATTTATCTTTCTTCTTGTTTGTTTGCGTTGTAAATAGTGTACCTTTATTATGTACACCCTCGATTAAAAATTCTCTGGCAGTCGTCAGATCATAACCATTACATAAAAGCATCTCTCTGCGTTTACTCATAATATAGTCAGCTGCTTTGAGTTTAGTGACAATACCACCTGTTGCAAATTGTGAGTTTGGAGTAACTTCCTGCTCCAGCTCTTCTTTTTTTATCTCAGTGACAATTTTTCTGATCTTTGCATTTGGGTTATCTTTAGGGTTAGCGTCATAATATCCATCAATATCACTTAATATCACAAGGAGATCAGCACCGGTATAATAGGTAATATGTGCAGAGAGTTGGTCGTTATCTCCAAAGAGTTGATCTGGAGTTGTTGAAATATCATTTTCATTGACTATAGGCAAAATATCATTTTTCAATGTTCTGTCTATAATATCTTGAAAGATCTTTGTATGTACTCTTGAGTCAAAATCTTCTTCAGTTAAAAGTATCTGAGAAATAGGCACATCATAAATGTCAAACTTGTTTTTATAAGAACTCATTAGTATGGGCTGTCCAACAGAAGCTAAAACTTTTTTACTTGTAGGAACAGTTCTGTTTAATTTAACGGCTGTATATCCTGCAGCAACTGCTCCTGATGTGACAAGAATGACCTCATATTTTTTTCTAGCTTCAGCAATTAACGAGGCTAGGTTTAACATCCTCTCTTTTGCAATACTTGTTGTCTCTGTCAAGACACTACTCCCCACTTTTATAACGATCCTTTTCACTTTTTTATTCCTTTTTTTAATTTATTATAATGGTTTTACTCTTATTGTACTGTAACATCTACATTTTGTAAAATATTTATTGTTTTTCTTTAAAATTCCATAGTAACTATTTTATAATTTCCTATTCAACTTTTAATCGGTTTTGCACTTCATCAAACTTTTTAGCGATAGAATCCGGATTGGAAGTGCCATATTTGCTAAAGATCAAAATAGCTATCCACGATAAAACAAATCCAGGAAGCAATTCAAATATATCAAATATCCCACCCTGCAGCTCTTTCCAGATGATGACAGTTAAAGCACCCACTATCATACCTGATATCGCACCGAACTTTGTAATGTTACGGCTATAAAGACTTAATATGATAAGTGGCCCAAATGCGGCACCAAATCCTGCCCAGGCATAGGATACCAGTTTAAGTACACTGGAGTTCTCATCTGCTGATATATACCATGCGATGAGGGCGATCATGATCACTGTGGCACGTCCGATCCAAACAAGTTCTTTGTCACTGGCATCTTTATGTATGATTGCGTGGTATACATCCCTTGTTAACACAGAAGAGGATACAAGCAGTTGTGAGTCTACCGTACTCATAATAGCCGCGAGTATCGCAGCGAGTAAAAAGCCTGCGATCCAAGGGTTAAAAACAAGTTGGGAGAGTGTAATAAAGATCTTTTCACTGTCAGCCAGATCAATGCCGTTTGCTGCAACATAAGCAAACCCGAAAAAACCGACGCTCAAAGAACCCAGAATGGATAAAATCATCCAGGTCATCCCGATGGTTTTGGCTTTATGTGTCTCGTTTTCATCTCTGATAGACATAAATCTAACAAGAATATGAGGCTGACCAAAATAGCCTAATCCCCATGCAAGCAATGATATCACAGAGATAAGAGAGGCACCGCTGACCATATTGAGATGTGATGGGTCTATAGATTCTATCGCTGTCATAGCACTTGATACTCCTCCAAGTTCAGAAACAACCACAATGGGTGTGATAACAAGAGCAAGCATCATCAAAATACCCTGAATAAAATCTGTCCAACTTACAGCATTATAACCCCCTAAGAAAGTATATGAAACGATCACAAAACTCCCTACAAGCAGTGCATCTGAATAAGCAATGTTAAATGTTGCCTCAAAAAGCTTCGCTCCCCCAACAAGTCCTGATGAAGTATAAAGAGTATAAAAAATCAAAATAACCACTGCAGTGATCACTCTGAGCATATGTCCGTTGTCTTCAAAACGGTTTGCCAGATAATCCGGAATAGTAATAGAATCGTCTAGATGATGCGTATATACTCTAAGTGGCTTTGCTACATAGTGCCAATTCAGATAGGCTCCTAGTATAAGCCCCACTGCAATCCAACTACCGACTATCCCATCACTATACATCATACCCGGAAGCCCGAGAAGCAGCCATCCACTCATATCAGATGCTCCGGCACTTAGAGCAGTCACACTAGGGTTTAGACCGCGTCCACCTAAAACATAGTCACTCAAATCATTTGTTTTAAAGTAAAAATAAAACCCTATAGCCAGCATCACCAGCATATATCCTATAAATGATATTATAATTTCCGGTTGCATATTTAAATCTCCTCCAATCTAATGCTTTGAATACCAAGATTTCCGTATCTGTGGTAAGAGTTTGAGATACTCTGTTCTATAAAGTAGTGCATGAGCTCAAGTCTGCCGTGAGATACAAAGTTGTCACTGGCTATATAGATAGCTTTATGGGCAATCGCATTGTAGATATTGTCGCTTACATTGTCCGGATGCAGAAACCTTACTCTTTGTACTTCCGGTATCTTCTCGATCAATGCATCTTCATCTTCCCTGGCAAAACTGTCCTCTTTCCCGATAAAAGAGTTCTGTTTGGATTCAAGCCATATCAGTTCGGCTTTACGGGATTTTTTAGGTATAGATATATGAAGTTGCGCACCTATCATTTTGATAGCCATGATCGTTGTCAGTATCTCGTCCAGTTCATCTTGCTCTTCGATTCTAAGCAGTACACTTTTCACAGGAAGATAACGGATAATATTGCTTTCTCCCCTTATATGTGCATAGTCATGCTCTTTTAAAAACTCAACCTCGTACCAATGGGTAAAGTGGCACATATGTCTCAATGCCGCCTCACACTCATCATTAAATACCGTATCTCTTGTAAGGAGAACTCTCATTTGATCTAAAAACTGGCTTGAACATGATTCGTAAAGGTTTGTCTCTTGATACGTAAGGTTCATGAACTGACTAACATAGTTAAAACCACCCGCTTTTTTCCCACTTCCTATGGCAGATTTTCGCATGCCGCCGAAAGGCTGACGTGTGACAATCGCACCTGTCGTTACACGGTTGATATAGAGGTTCCCTGCAATGATCCGTTCTTTCCAGTAATCTTGTTCTCTTTTATCTAAAGATTCTATACCCGACGTCAAACCGTAGCCTGTTGCATTTACTATATCGATAGCATCATCCAGATCTTCTGCACACATTACACTTAGAACAGGACCAAAAAGCTCATTCATATGACAAAAATCATTTCTTTTTGTTCCCCATCTTACTGACGGTGTAAGCATATACGGATTACCTTTGTCCGTGAAATCTGGTTTTACCAGCCACTCTTCACCTTCATCAAGATAGGTGAGTGATTTTTTAAGTTCACCTGAGGGAAGATTTGACAATGTTCCGATCCGGTTAGAAAAATCCCAAACGGAGCCTGTTTTAAGTGATTCAACCCCTTCTTTGAGCGTCTGCTTAAATGCTTCATCATTAAATAGCTCTTTTTCAAGTACCAGCAGTGAGGTTGCTGAACACTTTTGTCCTGAGTTATGAAAGGCCGATACGATCACATTTTTAATCGCTTGGTCACGATCGGCTAAAGCGGTCACAATGGTCGCATCTTTACCACCGGTCTCAGCACTAAGTGCTATATCCGGACGGGATTTGATGATGTTATAAGCTGTTTTTTCACCCCCTGTAAAGATAGTGAAATCGATATCTTTGCTAGGGATCATATGCTCTCCTACAACAGGACCGCGACCTGGGATGAACTGCAGTGTATTTTTACTGACACCGGCATCCCAAAAACATTGGCACAACCGATATCCGCAAAGGATAGAGTCTTCCGCTGGCTTTAATATGACTGTATTTCCTGCGGCAAGTGATGCGGCGATTCCACCTACTGGAATAGCGATAGGAAAGTTCCATGGACTGATAACCAGACCCACGCCTTTACCCGTGGCTTCAACACCTGTAAGAGCAGATATCTTTGCCACGCTGTAAGGGTAGAAGTTCGCAAAGTCTATCGCTTCACTTACTTCTACGTCTGTTTCGGTAAACACTTTACCTACTTCTGCAGCAGCCACACCTATGAGGTCCGCTCTTGCTACTTTTATCTCATGTGCTACATCCATCAGGATCTCTTGTCTCTCCGTTGCCGTGAGTTTTCTCCAGCCATCCGGGTCTTCTTTGGCTGTTGCAATAGCCCTTTTCATATCTTCAGGTGTTGCTTCAGTATAGCGTCCTGCCAGTTTATTCTCATGGTACTGGCTCTTATCTATTACATCGACATGTAGATCTCTTTGAACGATCTCCCCACCTACAACGGGATAAGCATTAAATCCACCCACTTTACCGATGTTCTGCCACTTGTCACGGATCTTTTCTGCCCACTCTCTGTTTGCCTTGAGTACAAAGTCTGTATCTGGTTCATTCTCAAAATGGTAGCGTTTCAGATCAATCGTCTCTTTGACGATCTCTTTATTCCTATCTTGCGTTCTATAAGGCTCCTGATCAACAGTGGGCATAAGAGCAAGAGCATCATCATAACTTTTGAGCAATATATCCCATGCAGGTGTATCGACCTCAAGGCCAAAACTGTGTCGTAAAAAGTTCTGTTCTGCTGTATTTTCATCAAATCTTCTCACCAAATAAGCTATGGCATTTGTAAAGGTCTCTTTCGTTGCAGTCGGCGCATAAAGGATCACATTCAAGCCTTGATCTTTCAGTACCTGATAGGCTGCTTCACTCATCCCCTCAAGCATCTCTGCAGTGACATATTTTTCTACTTTTCTCTCTTTTGCCAATAGCATTGCTAGTGCATGGTCAAAAAGATTGTGTGAAGCGATACCAGTATGTACATAAGGCGCCACTTCCGGGTCAAGTAAAAAGTTCATCGCTATTTTATAGTTTGCATCAGATTCCGCTTTTGAAGAGTAGGTGACATTCGGCCAGCCTCTAAGAGATGCTTCGGTCAGTTCCATCTCCTGATTTGCACCTTTGACAATACGGATCTTGATAGGAGCACCACCACTTTGCACTCTTTTTTTAGCCCAAGCGTATAACTCTTTTATATAGATCATCGCATCGGGAATGTAAGTCTGGATCACTATTCCGGCATGAAGGTTTTTATACGCATCCATCTCTAAAACATTTTTGAATGCATCGATAGTCATCTGGATATCTTTATACTCTTCCATATCAAGATTGACAAACTTATAGTGTTCCTTGCCGTTTTTATCCAAATACGTGTTTTCCATTGCTGCACTATAGACTCTTTTTAACTGCTCGGAAATATGATGAATATTGTTCTCATGTGCATGTGGGATGATCTGAGAAAAGAGGTTTGATATTTTAATAGAGAGATAATCAACATCAGGATTTTGAAGCAGTTTTATATATTTTTCAACTCTTTTGTCCGCTTCTTCCTTACTTAAAACGATCTCCCCGATCACATTGATGTTGACTCTGGTACCCTCTTGTTTCCTTTTGTGCATATGCTTCGACAGAACAGGGTCTTCTCCTTGAATGACAATAGAACTGATATCGTTTCTGAGATATTTGACAAAAAGAGGAATGGAAATGGAGGTAAGATAGATCCCAACATCGCGAAAAAGCCAGATGAGAATCTGTTCAAACTGAGAAAAGAAATCTGTGTTTTTGTATTTTGTAAATATGTATTCCAGCTGATCTGCAACCCTATCTGGGTTGCTGGAGCGGAAGCTTTGGTCCAGTAGTTCGATAAGGAAAATTTTGTTCACAGGATTTCTCAGCATTTTTAACATCATATCGTGAAAATCCTGCTCTTGGCCCTTACGAGAAACCTGTATCTTCTTTTGCCATTCATAGGCAACTAATTTCACTTCCTGTGCTATTTTTTCCGGTATAGTCAAGTTATTTCCCCTCCATTTTGAATGATTTTTCCCTGTAGTACGGTAACGTTCATATATCTAAGTTTTATTTTATCTATGCGCTATGTTGCTCAAAGGCCACAGGTATATTTATCTGCTAATGTTTAACTCTTAGTTTTTTGTTATTAAACTCCAAGATCAAACTATCTTTATCCTCTATGATTTGATCTACCACATGTACCGATATTTCAGGAGTTTTTTTAAAAAAATGCTCTATGTTTCTCTTTGCCTCTTCTATATTTGTATCATCCTTAAAATCTAACAATAGAGCGTTTTCTCCAAAGATCACCCTTTGATTCAATATATTTAGGTTATCAGCATTGCCTAGGAACTTAAAAAAATTTAATTTCTCTTCTCTGGGTAGATCTAAATAGTTTTTTAGGTAAATAAATTTCATTTTAATTTTCCTATAAATATGTAAAAATTTACATGTAATTGCTATCATTCTAACATATTTAAATTACTCATGACTTAAATAAAATGTCAATAATATATCGAATTAAGTATGCTGTTTAATTCTATATAATGTAATACAACATAGACAGAAAAAAGGGAAAATTGGTATAAGTAGAGTGTAAAAAAGATAAAGGTAAATGGCATAAAATATGGTCTTTACGGTATCTCAGGTGCAGTCATAGTCTCACCTTGCATGGCATAATTTCTACCAACACTGGCAATGCCGGAAAATTCCAAGTTCAAGTTCTCTTTATCAGAGATGATCTTATTATTAAGATAAAGATGTTTTATCTCTACGATGACAGGGACTGTTTTCGTTCCTTGGAGATCAAACTCCTATAAGTACTCACAAAAGAAGGCTACTTTGATGCCCGATGGCATCGGGAAAAACCCTTCTATGCGTTCTTCTGTAGGGATGTCAAAAACTTCAACTTGACTTTGCAAAGCATCTAATGGTTTCTTACTTTATAAACTCAACTACTTCATCAAAAGGAAGTCTAACCTGTGTGGACTGTTCATTGACCCTGTAGCCAAATGGTACGACAACTGCTACCTGGTACTTACTTGTATCAAGGCCTAGAACCTCTTCCACATTCTCTTTTTCAAACCCTTCTATAGGACAGGAATCTATGCCTACAAAGGCAGCAGCAGTCATCATGTTTCCTAATGCAATGTAGCTCTGTCTGGCTGTCCATGCATAGGTGTTTTCATCTGTACTGAGTGTCTTTTCCAAGTGTTTGGCATAGATATCCATATAAAAATCAAGTGTCTCCTGAGGCATATCACGTCGCATAAATCTCTTTTTAGGGATGCCACTCTCTACTTTGGCATTTTCTATGCCTGCAAGGATGATGACAAGATGCGAACAGGAAGTGATCTGCACCTGGTTCCAGCAGAATGGTCTGAGCTTTGCTTTGAGTTCTTCATTAGTGATCACCAAAAACTTCCATGCTTCCATACCAAAAGAAGAGGGTGATTTTCTTCCGGCTTCTAAAATGTAATGTATCTCTTCATCACTTATCTTTTTGTTTTCATCAAATAGCTTACAGGCGTGTCTGAAATCCATCGCTTTAGTAAAATCATTTTGCATTGTTTGTCCTTTTGTTTATATTGTGATAGGGTATCTCAACTATCACAGGATGTCAAGATTTATCTTGAAAAAACTAAATAGGATTCTAATGTAAATTATCCTATGATAAATAAAAAATAAGGAGAAAAAATGCGATATATATGGATAGTGATGCTCGTAGGCTCATTTTTACAGGCTGAGAGTTTTACTTTGGCAAGTGAGACGATCAAAGGACAGATGGTTAAAGCCCAGGAGTTTGACGGTTTTGGATGCAATGGGCAAAATATATCTCCGGAGCTGCATTGGAATCATGCACCCAAAGGTACGAAAAGTTTTGCTATCACTGTGTATGATCCTGACGCCCCGACAGGCAGCGGATGGTGGCATTGGCTGATCGTGAACATTCCTGCTGATACCCATAAAATAGGTGCAAATGCTTCAGCCAAAAAAACACTCCCAAAAGGTGCAATGGAAACAACAACTGATTATGGTCATGCAGGCTTTGGAGGCGCCTGTCCTCCACAGGGAGACAAAGCCCATCGTTATGTATTTACGGTACATGCATTGGATGTTGAAAGTTTACCTGTAAAGGCGGAGACCAAGAGTGCAGTGGTAGGCTTTATGATCAATAAACATACGATTCAAAAAGCTTCGATTATCTCTTATTATCAAAGAGATTAAGTGCTTATCGTTTCCTCTTCTATCCATTGAAGGTAGGGTGGATTGGCGCCTGCCATGGGTACCATGATGATCTCAGGTACGTCATAGGTATGCAGGTGCTCGATCTCTGTTTGAATATTTTCAAAGAGTGATCTTTTCGTTTTCATTTGAAGACGAATCTCTTCTGATTCTATGATCTTTCTTTCCCAGTGATACGCACTCTGTATGGTTGTAGACTGTACACAGGCAACAAGTTTCTTTTCCAAGAGTCGCTGTGTGATGGCATCGGCATTTTCTTTTGAATCTGTCGAAGTAGTGATGATACAGTAATCAGAGGCTTCCATTTTTTACCTTTTCTATAAAATCTTCCACACAAAGTGAAATCATCTGGTAGACTTTTTCAAATCCTTCAAACCCGTTAAAAAAGTAAGGATCAGGCACATCTTCCCCTTTAAAATTCGCATAATCCCCTAAAAGGTGGATATTGGAAAAACCAAAGGCTTCCATGTCTGCTTTGTTTTGTCTGTCCATAGCTACCACATGGGTAAAAGAGTGGATGTCCTCTTTGCTGATAGGACGTGAATACTGTTTGCTGATATCAATAGCATATCGCTGAGCGACCTTGATAGAATTATCGCAAGGTGCTTCCCCCTTATGCCAGTCGCTTGTACCTGCAGAGTCTATGTCAAGCTCAAGTTTATTTGTTTGGGCTATATGTTCTGCCACACCGTGAGCCAGGGGACTTCGGCAGATGTTTCCCAAGCATACGAATAAAATACGATCCATAATTTACCTTTTATTTCTATAGTGTACAATACCAAAAATATGAGGATAATTTGATGAAAAGAGCCATAACATTATTATTTATCATGACATTCATATTATCTGCCAAAGATTATACAAAAAACCCTATAACGATAGAATTTATGGATGCCTTGGTTCAAACCTATGATTTTAAAATAGCCGACCTTGAGAAATTATTTTCAGATGTCAAAGTCCAAAAATCTGCATTACATGTATTTCTCCCTGAAGTAGAGAAAAAAAGAACACCTGAAGAGATCGCTGCACTTGAAAAGCTTTATCCAAAATATGGTGCATGGGATCGCTATGCAAAATACAGAATCAGTGAGGCACGTGTTCAGCAAGGTGTGGATTTTATTAAACGCTACCAAAAGATATTTGATCAAGTCGAAAAAAAGTATACGGTACCTAAAGAGTATATCGCAGCTATTATAGGTATAGAAACGGTGTATGGCAGGAATGTTGGAAAGTATCCGGTATTTGATACGTTGAGCACTTTGGCTTTTGAAAAGAACAGAAGAAACACATTTTTCCAAAAAGAGTTGATGAAGTTCCTGCACCTCTCTCAAACAGAAAAATTCAATCCTAAAAATGTGTATGGCTCTTACGCTGGTGCGATTGGCTTAGGACAGTTTATGCCAAGCAACTATGAAGCATATGGTGTGGATTTTAATAAGGATGGTAGAATTACACTGCAGAAACCTGAAGATGCCATTGCAAGTATCGCAAACTATTTGAAACAAAATGGTTGGCGTAAGGGCGAGCCTGTTGCTACCAGAGTAGGGTATCAGGGAATGCGATTTGAAGCCTATGAAACCGGCTATAGAAAAACCTATGATCGAGCGCAACTCAAAGGTATACGGCCCAAAAAGAAGTGGGACTACTGGGGCAAGGTACGTCTTATTAAGCTGAACAAAGAGAAATATGATGAACTTTGGTATGGTGCCAAAAACTTTTTTGTGATCACCCGCTATAACCACAGTGCCTATTATGCAATGTCAGTACATCAGTTGGCGACAAAAATTGCAGCAAAAATGAAAGAGGAATAATATGAAGATCAATGTAATTATTATTGATAAAAAAGGGAAAGATAATTTATATGCCGGTTTGATAGAGCATTATAAAAAGATCGCTAAACCTTTTGCAAAAGTAGAAGTTATTGAAGTTTTTGACAAAGAAATAGCAAAAGCACAGGACATTTCTCCGGAAGCTGCTCAAAAATCATACAGCAAAGCATTAGAAAAGTATATGGATTCTGGTATAAATATAGCGTTAGATCCTTCTTCAAAAGAAGTAGATAGTCATGAATTCGCAAATTTGCTTAAGGATAGCGTTCAGGTAAATCTCTTTATTGGCGGTGCATACGGCTTTGAGAGGGATTTTTTAACCAAATGTAATAATTCAATATCATTTGGTAAAATTACGCTTTCACATAAACTTGTGAAAGTTGTGTTGATGGAACAGATCTTTAGAGGTTTGACCATTAACAATAATCATCCATATCATAAATAGGAAAACTTAAATGTTAAAAGAAACAGAGTTGAATGACTTTCAAAACAAATTACTAGACAGAAGAGTACAGATAGAAAAAAACCTTAGAGGGACTAGCCTTGAGTTAGAGGGAATGAGGGAACTTGAGTTGAATGATGAAGGTGATTATGCAGCTGCTTCTGCAGAAGCTGTGATAGATAGTGCAATTTTAATACAACAGCGTAAAGAATTAACCGAAATTGAACTTGCTTTAGATAAAATAAAGGAAGGAATTTTCGGTATATGTGAAATGTGTGAAGAGCCTATAGGCAGAAAACGTCTAGAAGTGAAGAACTTTGCACGTTTTTGTATCACATGTAGAGAAATCACTGAAAAAGAAACCAAATAGATTTTCTATTTTAAAGCAATAGCTTACGTAAACGCTCTGATAAAGGTAACGGGGTGTTTACGTGGACATCTATAGATTACTCTATTTGCGTCGCTTACACCATAAGGGGATAAAATGAGACTTGCTCTGTATATTTTTGTTACTTTTGCGCTGATGGCAGTAATTGCTGCGTTTACCTATACGGTGAACCCGGATCATTATGCGATAGAGTTGATGGGGATTAATTTTAGTTTTCCTGTAGCAGTATGGATTATTCTGCCTATGGCGATTTTATTTATCTTCACATTGATACATATGTTCGTTTATGGTTTAAAAAATTATTTTATACTTAAAAAATGGCATAAAGATGCAAACACGTTAGAAGACGCTTTGTACTGGTCACTGATCAATGAGCCAAAAGAACAAAAGTATGGAATAGAGGTATTAAGAAGCTCTGCATCACTTTTAGGAAAAGCATCTCTCAATCTTTCTGACACTATAGAAGGTTTGACACCAAGACTTACACGTGTTATCAATATCATACAGAAAATAAAAAATGGTGATTATATTGACTTAAAAGAAGAAAAAATGACTAAAGTCTTTAAGGCAAATAACCCCATTTTGACACAGAACAATCTGAATCGTCTACAATCTGATGATAAATTCATTGAAGAGGTGTTGAAGTCTGCATCAGAATACTCTGAGGTCGTACAGGCAGAAGCACTTGATACTTTTGCCCGTAAAGAGAACTTTGAAAAAGCCCGTAAATATGTAAAAGTTTTTGATATTAAAAGCTTCTTTACTATGCTGGAGAGAGTGACTGAAGAAAATATGCTTGAACTTACCCCTGAGATACTTACAGATTTTGTAGATGCACTGGATATTGGCTGTCAAGACTTCATGAAAATAGCTTCCGTGACTAAGAAATATTTTAATCCCGAAGAGAATTTGACACTTTTCAGAGGTTACCAGCTTGATAACCCTAAGGCACAAAATGCCTATCTTTATCTTCTTTTTGAATATGAGTTATTGGATCAAGTTGCCATCTACTTGAATGAACAAGAAGAGCATGAATTTATGAAGTTCAGAGCACTTTGGGAATTGAAACAAGAACACACAAAATATAAATTAGAAGATATTATCGATATACAAACCGTTTGTAATGAAACTAGACTTTACTAAACCTCTTTACGTATTAGCCCCTCTTGCGGGCTTTACCGATCTCCCTTTTCGTTCCGTTGTTAAGAAATTTGGTGTTGACCTTACCATTTCAGAGATGATAAGCTCTAATGCATTGGTCCATAACTCTAAGAAAACATTTCGTATGCTCGAGAAAAGTCCTATAGAAGACCCCTATGCTATCCAAATAGCGGGTTCTGATCTGGATGTCATTAAGCGTGCAGTGGAAATCATCAATGCAATAGACGGCATTACAACGATAGATCTCAATTGTGGCTGTCCTGCACCCAAAGTCGTGAATAACCTTCAGGGTTCATCTCTACTTACAGATCTGCCTCAAATGGCAAAAGTGATAGAAACGATTAAAAAATACTCCAACAAAGAATATACTTCGGTAAAGTTCCGTTTGGGATTTAACGAAAAAAACCATGAAGAGATAGCACGTATATGCGAAGGGTCCGGAGCAGACTATATTGCTGTACATGGAAGGACAAGAGCAGGCAGATACAAGGCAGCTGTAGATTATGATGCGATAGCACAGGTAAAACAAACCGTATCTATTCCAGTCATTGCTAACGGTGATATAGACTCTCCTGCTAAAGCGAAATGGGTACTGGAGCATACAGGGGCAGACGGCATCATGATAGGACGTGCAGCAGTAGGCAAGCCATGGATATTTAAACAAATCAAAGAGGGGATGGAAGAACCGACCTCAGAACTCATTAAAGAAGTTGTTTTAGAGCATTTTGACCAAATGATAAAACATTATGACAAGTATGGAGCGATTATTTTTAGAAAAAACCTTCATTCCTACTCTAAAGCCGGTTATCAAGGCGCTTCTGCATTTAGAAATGATGTGAATAGAATAGAGGATCCAAAAGAAATGAGAGCAGTGATAGAAACATTTTTTTCTCAGCCTCTTTTAGATGAAGTTTGATACCTATCAAATCACTTAGAGATCTATATTACCCTTTGTCTTTAGGCTAACTAAACTTTTTTTATCTCAGTGTATGTCTCTATAAACACTAATCAGATCTACGTGAATTTTCTACAAGTATAGAGAGAACAAAACTGCTAAGAACAAAGCCTAAAAAGAGGAAAAATCCTACCTGTAATTCAGTACCGTTAGAGGTAATGACATTGACAGGGGTACTTTGTTCTACCAGTTTTTTTAACTCATTTTCTACCATGCTGTCAAGTCCTAAATAGGCCATAAATATGGAAACAACCATCACATCTGCCATAGACCATTTTGTAGATCGCAATGCAAAGAAACGTACAATGGCATTGTTCCCTATAAAACTTCTGCTATAAAAGTATAAATACGTAGAGAGTAGTTTTAGCGTCGGAAAAATAATACTGAACATCACCAAAAGTACCCCTACAAATATCATCTTGATCTCATCAGATTCCAATAATAGCTGTACCAGATCAGAGATACTCTTACTTTTAAAAAAAATGATCTGATCTGTAAAGGTAAGGGGTTTGTCCAATATAATGAAGTAGAGTTTATTTATTTTAGCTTCTATATCAAGCATAGGCAGAAAAAGACCAGTAATGAGCAAAGCAGTACTTGTGACAGAAAGTAAGAGCAATGAAAGTGATTTTAGGATGGTTCCTTGAAGTATAATAAGGATGATCAGGATAACTGCCATAGACAAAATAGCTATGGTGTAGAGGTTCATCTCTTCTGCTTTTTGTTTAAGTTCTGTATCTAAAAACGTACTGCATGTCTCAAAGTCTTTACATTGATAGAATTTGAGTATTTGATTGTATTCACTCATATCAACGGGGTCAAGATTCGTTTGCATGAATTGATGCAGTTTATCTTTCATTACGGCTTTGAGGATCTTTTGATTTGCAGGTTTTTCCAGTTCATTCATCACAGCATCAGTATATTGGGGTACTTTTTTTCTTAAATTCCTAATATCAACAAGCTCATCGGTGATCATTTGTTTGGTATCACCTAAGAGGCTTTTAAAAAAACCTCTTTTCCTTTCGTTATCTCTTCGTACTGTTTTGTCTGCTTCAACAATCAGTGTATCTATCACAGTTTCCACATATTTTTTGATCTCTTCACGACTTGTTGAAGTAAAATCAAATTCATCAATTTTTTGATTGAAGACAGCTGAGATCTTCTCTGTCCAGACATTAGAGTTAAGGAGACCGTACTGCAGACTGTGCAATTCTTCATAATCGATTTTTAAAAGTTTTGACTCTTGACCTGTTTTGAGAAGATGTGGTATGGTATAAATGATTGCAGAGAGTAGAAGAATACTTAGGATCATCAACCAATATGAAAATATTTTTTTAATACTTTGTGTCATAAATGTCATTTCCCATTCTTCCTACATTTTTTATGATTTTAGTGTTATATACCATGAGTATAGCTAAATTAGTGTAAACATTTAAGAATAATGTTATAATTCCAACTTAATTTTTGGAGCAGTGGAAATGATGGTAGAACTTATATTGGTCGGTATTTTTATCGGTACGATGTCTGGCTTTTTTGGTATAGGTGGTGGTATGATTCTTGTACCTATACTTTTAGTGCTTGGTTTTGACACGAAAGTTGCCATCGGTATTTCAATCATGCAAATGGTATTTAGTTCTATTTATGGTTCATTTCTTAACTTCAAAAAAGGTTCTCTTATTATCGGTGAAGGGATCTTTGTGGGTTTCGGAGGTTTTGTAGGAGGATACATCGGAGGGTATGTGACACATGCTGTCTCAGATATAGTACTACAGTTTCTCTTTCTAGGATTATTGATATTTGCACTTTTCAGACTTTTTTTCTCTCAGCATCATGAGGATGACGTGG